>NZ_JBIAPU010000002.1:0-330640 GCF_042888465.1 Streptomyces sp. NPDC002888
GGGGGGGGGGGGGGGGGGGGGGGGGGGGGGGGGGGGGGGGGGGGGGGGGGGCGGGGGGGGCGGGGGGGCCCCCCCCCCCCCCCGCCCTGTTTCCGGCTCGCGCCGTTCGCGCCGTGGTGTCACGCAGTGGCAGGCAGGAGTGAGGCGTCGGTGGCCTCGGTCCGCAGGCGGCTCAGGACGGCCTTGGCTGCCTTGTCGTAGCAGGTGAAGTCGTCGTGCAGGACGGACTCGGCGTTCGCCATCTCCAGGAACGCCACGAGCTCGAAGACCAGCTGCGGGATGTCGGTGTCGTCCGCGAGCTCGCCCGCCAGCTGGGCCTCCCGCGCGGTCTGCTCCAGGTAGGAGAACCAGTTGGAGCGCGCCGCGGCGAGCGTGTCGTGGACCTTGCCCTCGCGGGCGTCGTACTCGGCGGAGACCGAGTAGAAGAAGCAACCGCCGGGGAAGACCCGCTCCCGGGAGTACGTGAGCCACCCCGTGCACAGGCGCCACAGGCGGCCGATGCCCGCCGGCAGGTCGCGGGCGGGCTGGACCACATGCTCCAGATACACGGTGATGGCCGTACGGATCGTCGCGAGCTGGAGGTCCTCCTTGGAGCCGAACAGGGCGAACACACCGCTCTTGCTCAGGTTCAGCTCGCTCGCGAGTTGTCCCATGGACAGCGCCGCGAGGCCCTCCACGGACGCGATCTCCACCGCTCGTCTGAGGATCAGTTGCCGGGTCTGGTTGCCGCGCGCGATCCGGCCGTCGGCCTGCGTTCCTGCCACGCCCATGTGCACCTACTCTCCTGGGGCCGGACTTTCTCGGCACCGTTGAGGTATCAACAGTGTAGGCCAATGAGCGGACGTTCGTGCGGTTAGTGCGGGAAAAACGGAAGCAATCAGTCCATCCGGAAGCGGTCGGTCCATCCGGAAGCGGTCAGTCCATGACGACCGCGTGCGGGTCCGTCTCGCCGGCCGGACTCGGCCCCTGGTCGAGGAAGTCCAGTGCGGTCCGCACGACCTCCGCGTCGCCGAGGATCCGCCGGTGCCCGAGTCCGCTGGTGACGACCAGTCGTGCCTGGTCACCGAAGGCCTCGGCGATACGGCGGCCCTGCGTCACCCTGATCCTGGTGTCGTCCTCGTCGTGGATCACCAGCAGCGGTGAGCGCACGATCCCGGTCATGTTGGTGAGGGAGAAGGGCACCTCGTCGAGCGGCATGTCGGGGAAGAGGTTGACGCGGATCTCGTCGTGCAGCCGCGCCTTGAGCCGGTCGCGCACCTTGAGCTCGGCGGAGAACTCCTCGACCAGGTAGTCGAAGTCGCAGACCCCGCTGATGGTGACGATCTTCTCCGCCTTCACCCCGTGCTTCAGCCCGTAGAACGAACCCAGCACACCCATCGAGTGGGCGATCAGGCACTCGAACGTGCCGTACTGGTCGTGCAGCGCGGTCACGGTGTCGCGGTACTCGAGGATCGTGGTGCTGCGGCCGTTCGCGTCGCCGTGGCCCGGGGCGTCGAAGGTGATGACGCTGTGGCCGCGGTCGAGCAGCCCCGGGACGAAGTCGGACAGCCGGGACGCGCGCGACTGCCAGCCGTGCACCAGCAGCACGGGGCGGCTGCCGTCGCCCCAGCGGTAGGTCACCGCGTGCTTGCCGCCGCCGACGTCCACGCGGTCGACGTGCGCCTTCTCGAACAGCTCGCGCTCGGAGGACCGTAGCCCGCTGCGCACGAGCGGCATGTGGAACAGGGTGAACGCGCCCTTGCCCGCCAGCCGTCCCGAGACAAGGGAGGCGGTGTTGAGGACGGTGCTCGCAACTGCCTCGGTGGGTTTCATGCTCGCTGCTCCTCGATCAGGCATCAGGGCCTGATATATTAGCACGACCGACCGTACAGTTTTAGTCCTGCGAGTTTACGAGGAGACGCCATGCCGGCTCCCATCTGGTTCGCCCCGTGGAAGCCCGGCCCGGCCGAGCACGCGGGGCCCGGCGACGCCTCGGGTGGCGCGGCCCTCGTGAGTGTCACCGACTTCGCCCCGCACCGCCCCTGGACCTCGTTCGGTGTCAACATCGCCGGCGTCGCCCTGCGCCGGACCTGGGACGACGTCGAAGGCGCGATCGGACTCTGGCTGTGGAGCGTTCCCGGACTCCTGCACTCGCGCTCCGGTTCGGTCTCCGTCTGGCGCGACGAGGAGGCCCTGCGCGGCTTCGTCGCCCGCCACGACCACGTACGGATCATGCGCGCCTACCGCGACCGCGGCGACCTGCGCTCGACGACCTGGCAGACGGACCACTTCGACAAGGACGCCACCCAGGAGACTGCCCGCAACCTCATCGCGCAGTGGTGCGCGCAGCCGGGGGGAGTGCGAGGTCGATGACGGGGAAGTCGGTTGGAGGGTGAGGGTTGTGTGATGGGGAGGAGCCCCGGCTGGGACGCCGGGGCTCCTCTGTTTTTCCCGCTCCCCCTCGCTCGACTCCCGCTCATGGCGTATGCCTTGCGGCTTTCCATGGCGTACGCCATGGGGTTTTCCACAGCCGCGGAGTTGTCCACAGGGCCTGACGCGTTTCGGCCACTGGTTGTACGGTCGGCACGAGTTGATGTTCGCGTCGCGTAGATGTCCGTGTCGCGTAGATGTCGGTGTCGCGGTTCGCGCACGTTCGGGGGAGGCGGTCAAATGACCGAGGTCGGTGGTACGGAAGCGTCGGAGCCGGGACGACGACTCCCGCGGGTACCCGGGTTCGCCGAGTGGCCCGCCGAGGGCTCGCCCAAGGAAGAGGGAAAGGCGCTGCGGCGGCGTGTCCCGCGCGGCACGCACACCGCCCTCGACCTGGACGCTTCCCGCCCGGACGCGGTCACGGCGGTCGAGGAGTCCAGCCAGGGCCGCCTCCCCGAGCTCACCCCCATCAGGGTGGGCCGCATGGCGGCCACCCCGTTCGCGTTCCTGCGCGGCTCCGCGGGCCTCATGGCGTACGACCTCGCCCGCACCCCCATGACCCGGATCCGCGCCCAGATCTGTGGTGACGCGCACGCGGCGAATTTCGGCCTGTACGGCGACGCGCGCGGCGACCTCGTCATCGACCTGAACGACTTCGACGAGACGGTCGACGGGCCGTGGGAGTGGGACCTCAAGCGGCTCGCCGCGTCCCTCGTGCTGGCGGGGCGGGAGGCCGGCGCGGACGAGGACACCTGCCGCAAGGCGGCGCACGGCGCGGTCGGCGCCTACCGCCGCACCATGCGGCTGCTGGCCAAGCTCCCGGTCCTCGACGCGTGGAACGCCATCGCGGACGAGGAGCTCGTCTCCCACACCGACGCCCACGATCTGCTCGGCACGCTCGAGCGGGTCTCCGAGAAGGCGCGGGCCAACACCAGCGGGCGCTTCGCGGCGAAGTCCACCGAGCCGACCGAGGACGGCGGTCGGCGCTTCGTCGACGCCCCGCCCGTGCTGCGCCGCGTCCCGGACGCGGAGGCGGCCGCGGTGGCCGCGTCCCTGCAGCCGTACCTGACCACGCTCTCCGAGGACCGCCTCCCCCTCCTGGCCCGCCACGCGGTGCACGACGTCGCCTACCGCATAGTCGGCACGGGCAGCGTGGGCACCCGGTCGTACGTCGTGCTGCTCCTGGACCACCGGGGCGAACCGCTGGTGCTCCAGGTGAAGGAGGCGCGGGCGTCCGCCCTGGTCCCGCACCTGGTGAGCGCCGGTTTCGAGGCGCCGTCCGTCGACCACGAGGGGCGCCGCGTGGTCCTCGGCCAGAAGCGCATGCAGGTGGTCAGCGACATTTTGCTGGGTTGGACGTCGGTCGACGGCCGGCCCTTCCAGGTCCGTCAGTTCCGCAATCGCAAGGGCAGCGTCGACCCCGCCGCCCTCGCCGCCGACCAGGTCGACGACTACGGCCGGATGACCGGCGCCCTCCTGGCCCGCGCCCACTCCCACAGCGCCGATCCACGCCTCATCGCCGGCTACTGCGGCAAGAGCGAGGAACTCGACGAGGCGATGGCCACCTTCGCCGTCGCCTACGCCGACCGCACCGAGGCCGACCACGCGGAACTGGTGAAGGCGGTGCGGGAGGGACGGATCGCGGCGGAGATGGGCGTATGAGGAAGCGGGCGGCCGAACGGGGCATGGCGAAGCGGGCGGCCGACGGGCGCGTGACGAAGAGGGCGGCTGACGCGCGCATGGCGAAGGGGGAGGCTGACGGGCGCGTGACGAAGAGGGTGGCTGACGCGCGCATGGCGAAGGGGGAGGCTGACGGGCGCGTGACGAAGAGGGTGGCCGACGGGGGCGGCCTGCGACCGGAAACGCGGGGCGCCCCGTGAAGTACGTCGACCTCGACGCGTTGCTGGGCGGGACGAGGGGCGGCATCGACCCCCGCCCCTATCTGGAGCGGCTGCCCGTCCTCGCGGACCGCCTGCCCCCGGGGGCGCGCGCGTTCGCCACCGACCCGGACCACTACGACTTCGGTGGCAAGCGGTGTGTGAAGGACCTCAAGCCCCGGGAGGCCCGCCGCACCGGTGACGACACGATAGAGATCCACTTCGGCCACAACTGCTGGAAGCACGACGAGGACCTGGTCATCCGGTACTCGGGCGTCTCCCGCTTCCAGGCGGACGTACTCGACGTCTGTGACCTCGCCGACCTCGGTGACGTCATCCTCGACGAACTCCTGCCCCACCCCGACGGCTGCACCCACGAGATCGCCTGCCGCCCCGGCACCCTCGTCGTGGCCTGCCGCGACCTCACGGCGGAGTGGGTGGCGGTGGACTGCCCGGAGGCACGGCAGGTGTGAGACGGCAGGCGACACCCCGTCCTCGGCCCGTCGCGACCGGTGAGCTTGGGTGGTCACCCCGGCCGTGGCCTACGCTGGTCGGGTGACGACCCCGGAAGCTGAGCAGTCCCGTCCCGAGGAGCGGCTTGAGCGGGCCGTGCGGGCCGCCGAACAGGCGTTGATCGAGTACGAGATCGCGGTGGAGACCTTCCGCGTCGAGATCGAGAACTTCTCGCGCCTCCATCACCAGAAGCTCGGTCCCATGTACGCCCGCCTCGACGAGCTGGACGCCCAGATCGCCGAGGCCAGGGCCGCCCGCACCGGTGACCCCGAGGACCGGCGCAAGGCGGACGAGGCACGAGCCCGGGTGCTGCCGATGCCCGGCGTCGACGAGCTGTTCCACGGCTGGATGGACGGCGAGGGCCTGTACCCCGAGGCCGTCGCGATGCTCACGGACCAGCCGGTGCAGCCCCCGCAGCGGGTACGGCCCAGCGAGGAGGCCCGCAAGCTCTACCGCGACCTGGCCCGCAAGGCGCACCCCGACCTGGCCCAGGAGGACGCGGAACGCCGACGGCGCGAGGAGTTCATCACCCGCGTCAACGCCGCCTACGCCCGAGGCGACGAGGCCTTGCTGAGGGAACTCGCCGAGGAGTGGGCCGCTGGTCCCGCGCCGAAGGAGACCGGCCCCACGCCCAGCGAGGAGCTCTACGCCCGCCTCGAATGGCTGGCCCAGCGCAAGGAGATGCTCACGCTCGTCGCCAAGGAGCTGGAGGACGGCGCGATCGGCGCCATGCTCCGCC
This sequence comes from Streptomyces sp. NPDC002888, assembly GCF_042888465.1. Lineage (NCBI taxonomy): Bacteria > Bacillati > Actinomycetota > Actinomycetes > Kitasatosporales > Streptomycetaceae > Streptomyces > Streptomyces sp. NPDC002888. The sequence goes on from NZ_JBIAPU010000002.1 coordinate 5,539, forward strand.
TGGCCCCGGACGACCCGGACCGTCTCCTGGACGAGATCGCCGACAAGCTCCTGGCCGAGGTCGCCGAACGCGAGGCGGAGCTGGCGGCGCTGTCGCAGTAGGGCGCGCAGCTCCTGTCGTCCGGTCGGGTAGCGTCGGAGGCATGAGTTTCGGAGCTGGTGTGCCCACGGTCGAGGTCGGCGACCTCAAGGACGGCGATTTCCTGCTGGACGTCCGCGAGGACGACGAGTGGCAGGCGGGTCATGCCCAAGACGCGCTGCACATCCCCATCAGTGAGTTCGTGGCCCGCTACGGCGAGCTGACCGAGGCCGCCCCGCAGGACGGCCGCGTCCATGTGATCTGCCGTTCCGGCGGCCGTTCGGCCCAGGTCACCATGTATCTCGTCCAGCAGGGCATCGACGCCGTGAACATCGACGGCGGCATGCAGGTGTGGGAGGCCGCAGGCCGCCCGGTCCTGACCGACGACGGCCGCCCGGGTCACGTGCTCTGAGCTTCGGGAGAAGGCTTGTCAGCTGGCGTCAGCCGTAGTCAGCCGGATCAGCCGTCGTCAGCTGGCGTCAGCCGAGGGGATGCGCCGCCAGCAGGTCGCCCAGTGCCTCCTCGTGTGCCGAGGCCGGGCCGAGTGCCAGCTCCAGGTGTTTGGCCCAGGCGTGGTACCGGTGCAGCGGGTACTCCACGTCCGCGCCGAACCCCCCGTGCAGATGCTGTGCCGTCTGCACGGTCCGCCGTACGCCCTCCGCCGCCCAGATCTTCGCCACGGCGACGTCACCGGAGGCGGGCAGGGCACCCGGCGCCCCCGAGGCGATCCGCCACGCGGCCTGCCACAGCGTGGCCTCCATCGCCCGCAGGTCGATGTACCGGTCGGCGGCCTGCACGGCGACGGCCTGGAAGGTCGCGACGGGGAACCCGAACTGCTCCCGCTTACCGGTGTACTCCCCGGTCATCCGCAGCACGTTCTCCCCCAGCCCCAACGCCAGCGCACACGTCCCCGTGGTCAGCAGCTCCCGCAGCCACTCCCACGCCCCGTCGGCCTCGATGACGTACCGGCCCGTGATCCGCGCCGACTCCAGCCGCAGCTCGCCGAGCCGCTCACCGGTGGTGGAGACCTGCTCGGCGACGACGACCCCGTCGTGCACGCGGGGGACCAGGGCGAGCACGCTCCGATCGGCCTCCGTGTGCGCGGGGACGAGAACGAAGTCGGCGTTGTGCGCCCACGGCACCGCCGTCTGCACCCCGTCCAGCACCCACACCCCGCCCTCCCGGCGTGCGGTCACCGCCCGCTCGGCCGGGTCATGACCGGTGCGGCCGTGCGCGGCGACGGACAGCACGACCTCGCCCCGCCCCGCCCGCGCGAGCAATTCCTCCCTCAACTCCTCGCCGCCGTAGACCTGTACGGCCGCCGCGGCCGCGCTGCTCTCCAGCAGCGGCACCCGAGCCAGCACCTTCGCCGACTCCCGCAGCACCAGACACAGCGCGATGGCGTCGAGACCCGCCCCGCCGAACTCCTCCCCGAGCAGCAGACTCAGCAGATCCGCCTCGGCGAGCCTGGCCCACAGCGCCCGGTCGAAGTCGTCGGCCACGGCACCCCGGGTGAGCGAGGGACTGGGCACCCCGTCGGGCGCGACCCCGGCGAACACCCCCCGCGCCGCCTCGGCCGCCGCCTGCTGCTCCTCGCTGAAGGTGAAGTCCACGGTCCTGTCCTCCCGGCGGATCCACTGACCTGACGGCCCGTCAAGATAGAACAGGTTCTAGAAGAAGGGAATGCCTTGCTGCCTTCTACCCGGGGCGGCACGGGAGGCCCGGCCCCTCTCCGCCGGGCGGCTCGGCTCAGCGGTCGAAGTCCAGCTCCACCTTCTCCGTCACCGGATGCGACTGGCACGCCAGCACATACCCCGCCTCCGTCTCCTCCCGCTCCAGCGCGAAGTTGCGGTCCATGCGGACCTCACCGGCGACCAGGAAGGCCCGGCAGGTGCCGCACACCCCGCCCTTGCAGGCGTACGGCGCGTCCGGCCGGTTGCGCAGCACCGTCTCCAGGAGCGACTCCCCGTCCTGCACCGGCCACGTCCCGCCGCGCCCGTCCAGCCGGGCGGTCACCGTGCTGTGGGCGGGTGCCGCGGCTGAGGGCGTGGGCGCGACGCTGTCGACGTGGAAGATCTCCTCGTGGATCCGGGCCCGGGGAACGCCCATGTCCCGCAGCGCCCGCTCCGCCCCCTGCACCAACCCGAACGGCCCGCACAGGAACCATCCCGCCACCCGCTCCACCGGCAACAGCGCAGGCAGCAGCCCGCTCAGCCGCTCCCGGTCGAGTCGCCCCGACGGCAGCCCCGCCTGCTGTTCCTCCCGGGAGAGCACCGTGACCAGCTGCAACCGATCCGGGTAGCGGTCCTTCAGGTCGGCGACCTCCTCCAGGAACATCGTCGAGGCGGACGTCCTGTCGCTGCGGATCAGACAGAACCGGGTCCCGGCCTCACGCGCCAGCAGCGTCGAGACGATCGACAGCACCGGCGTGATCCCGCTGCCGCCCACGATCGCCGCGTACACACCGGGCGCCGGGTCCAGCGTGAACCGCCCTGCCGGTGTCATCACCTCCAGCTCGTCCCCGACGTTGATCTCCTTCAGCGCGTAAGTGGAGAAGGATCCGGCCTCGACCAGCCGCACCCCCACCCGCAGCGTGCTCGGCCCGTCCCCGTCCGGCGCGGGCGCCGGTGAGCAGATCGAGTACGTCCGCCGGATCTCCCGCCCGTCGACCACGCGCCGCAGAGCGAGGTGCTGGCCCGCCGCGTGCCGGTACTCCTCGCGCAGTTCCGGCGGCACCGTGAGGGTGAGGGCGACGGAGTCGTCGGTGAGCCGGTCCACCGCGGCCACCGGGAGCGGGTGGAAGCGCGCCATCACAACTCCTTGAAGTGGTCGAACGGTTCACGGCAGGTCAGGCAGCGTCGCAGCGCCTTGCACGCGGTGGAGGAGAAGCGGCTGAGCAGCTCGGTTTCGGCGGAGCCGCAGTGCGGGCAGCAGACGGGTTCCTCGGGCTCGCCGAGCCCGGTCTGCTGGCCGGGCCCGTCCTGCCCGGTGGAGTGCGAGGGCGTCGGTCCGGACTGTGTGTGCGCCGGTCCGGACTGTGTGCGCGTCGGGCCCAGGGCCAGGGCGACCGGTCCCGACGAGCCCGCCCCCGCCAGGGTGCGCGGGGGCGCGATCCCGAACTCCCGCAGTTTGCGCCGCCCTTCGGCCGTGATGTCGTCCGTCGACCAGGCGGGCGTGAGCACCGTGCGCACGGTGACCTCCCGCACGCCGTGCTCGTGCAGCACCCGCTCGATGTCCTCCGACATCGCCTCCACGGCCGGGCAGCCCGTGTACGTCGGGGTCAGCTCGACCTCGACCGCGTCGGCGTCGCGGACGTGCACCGCGCGCAGCACGCCCAGCTCCCGCAGCGTGAGTACCGGCAGCTCGGGGTCGGGCACCGAACCGGCGACCGCGAGGAGTTCCGCCTCCAGCGGGGTGACCGTCACCATGACGCCCCCGGGTGGCTGCGGTGCAGGTGCTGCATCTCGGCGAGCATCCGCCCGAAGGACTCGGTGTGCAGCCCCTGACGGCCGGCGCCCGCCGTCCACGCCCCGGACCGCGGCCCCTCGGGGACGGTCAGGGTGGCCCGCCGCAGCACGGCCCCGACGGACTCCAGCCAAACGGCCTCCATCTCCTCCCCGTCGACGTCCAGGCCCTCCACCGGCCGGAACATCTCGCCGGTGAACCGCCACAGCGCGTCGCAGGCCCGCCGCATCCGCTCATGGCTGACGTCCGTGCCGTCCCCGAGACGCCGGGTCCACTGCTCGGCGTGGTCCCGGTGGTAGGCGACCTCCTTGACCGCCTTCGCGGCGAGCCCGGCGAACGGCCCGTCCCCGCCCGCGAGGCGCGCGTACAGCAGGTGCTGGTAGGTGGAGAAGTACAGCTGGCGGGCGATGGTGTGGGCGAAGTCGCCGTTCGGCTGCTCCACCAGCTGGAGGTTGCGAAAGGCCCGCTCCTCGCGCAGGTACGCCAGCTCGTCCTCGTCGCCGGCCGTCGAGAGCAGCACGCGGGCCTGGCCCAGCAGGTCCAGCGCGATGTTGGCGAGGGCGACCTCCTCCTCCAGGACGGGGGCGCGGCCCGCCCACTCCCCGAGGCGGTGGGAGAGGATCAGGGCGTCGTCGCCGAGGGCGAGCGCGGCGGCCGTGGGAACCGTGGTGGTCGTCACAGGTGCTTCACCCCCTCCGGGATCTCGTAGAACGTCGGGTGGCGGTACGGCTTGTCGGCGGCCGGCTCGAAGAACGGGTCCTTCTCGTCGGGGGAGGACGCCGTGATCGACGAGGACGGCACGACCCAGATCGAGACGCCCTCGCCGCGCCGGGTGTACAGGTCGCGGGCGTTGCGCAGGGCGAGCTCCGCGTCCGGTGCGTGCAGGCTGCCGGCGTGGGTGTGGGAGAGGCCGCGGCGGGAGCGCACGAAGACCTCCCACAGGGGCCAGTCGGTGTTCGTCATGCTCGTGTCGCTCCCGTCTCACCGGAGCGGCCGGCGCCGGTGTGCTTGGCCGCGTGGGCCGCGGCGGCCTCTCGAACCCAGGCGCCCTCGTCGTGAGCCTGCCTGCGCTGCGTCAACCGTTGTTCGTTGCACGGGCCGTTGCCCTTGAGGACCTCCCAGAACTCCGTCCAGTCGATCGGCCCGAAGTCGTGCTGCCCCCGCTCCTCGTTCCACTTCAGGTCCGGGTCCGGGAGCGTGAGCCCCAGTGACTCGGCCTGGGGGACACAGATGTCCACGAAACGCTGGCGCAGCTCGTCGTTGGAGTGGCGCTTGATCTTCCAGGCCATCGACTGCGCGGAGTGCGCGGACTCGTCGTCGGGCGGGCCGAACATCATCAGGGACGGCCACCACCAGCGGTTCACCGCGTCCTGCGCCATGGCGTGCTGCTCCGGGGTGCCACGGCTGAGGGCCAGCAGCAGCTCGTAACCCTGGCGCTGGTGGAAGGACTCCTCCTTGCAGACACGGACCATCGCGCGTGCGTAGGGGCCGTAGGAGCAGCGGCACAGCGGCACCTGGTTGGTGATCGCGGCGCCGTCCACCAGCCAGCCGATGGCGCCGACGTCGGCCCAGGTCAGGGTCGGGTAGTTGAAGATGGAGGAGTACTTCTGGCGGCCGGTGTGGAGCTTGTCGAGCAGTTCCTCGCGGCTCGTTCCCAGAGTCTCGGCCGCGCTGTACAGGTACAGGCCGTGGCCCGCCTCGTCCTGAACCTTCGCCATCAGGATGGCCTTGCGGCGAAGCGAGGGCGCGCGCGTGATCCAGTTGGCCTCCGGCTGCATGCCGATGATCTCGGAGTGGGCGTGCTGCGCGATCTGCCGGACCAGGGTCGCTCGGTAGGCGTCGGGCATCCAGTCCCGCGGCTCGATGCGCTCGTCGGCGGCCACGGCGGCGTCGAAGGCACGCTGGTGCGCGTCGGTGCCTGTGCTGCCCGCGGTGTCCGCGGTGCCGTCCTGGGCGCCGTACGCCGGTGTGCCGGCCGTCTGGTGCGCGGCTGCTGTCGCCATGAGGTCCCCCTCGACCTTTGGGGTCTGCCCGAGCCTTCTCCCGACCGATCGTTCGGTCCGTGCGCTTCCATGGTGGGACGGCCGTCGTAAGGTGTCAACCGCTGTGGATAACCTGCGTGCCTCCCCTGTGGACAACCTCGTGGGTGTGGACAACCGCTCCGGACCGGTCGGCTGTGAGAAGTCCGGCGGGGGCTGTGCCGGGCCGGTGGGCCTGAGTACCGTTCCGTGCGAGCGCAGACGGTGGTGTTGCGAGGGCCGCGGGACGGGCCGGGATCGGGAAACGGGGCGGAATGGACGCGTACGGCGGAACGGACGCCCAGGAGGACCCGGGCGCCGCGCCCGGGCCGGAGCCCCGGCACGCCTCGGCCCCAGGCGTTCCCTCACAGGCCGACCGCGCCCGCTCTGCCGCGCTGCCCGCCGACCGCCCTGCCAGCCCCGGTCCCTCTCCCGAGCACCTTGCCGGCCCCGGTCCCTCTCCCGAGCACCTTGCCGGCCCCGGTCCCTCTCCCGAGCACCTTGCCGGCCCCGGTCCCTCCCCCGCCCACCCTGCCGCGCCGCCCTCCGAACCCCGCACCGGAGTCGCCGTCCTCTCCCCCCGCTACCAGATAGGCGTCGCCCTGGCGCTGGCCGTCGTCGCGGTCACCGTCTGTGTGCACATCGGCATGGTGTTCCTGCACGTCGCGCCGTCGAACACGGTCACCAAGCGGCACGGCAAGGCCATCGACGACTGGATCTACCCGGAGTTCGAGCAGAACTGGAAGCTGTTCGCGCCGAACCCGCTCCAGCAGAACATCGCCGTCCAGGTCCGCGCCCAGGTCAGCTCGCCGAACGGCGACCTGCGCACCACCGGCTGGTACGACCTGTCGGCCGAGGACGGCCGGGCCATCGAGGGCAACCTGCTGCCCAGCCACACCCAGCAGAACGAGCTGCGCCGCGCCTGGGACTTCTTCGTCGCCACGCACGGCACCGACAACCGCGCGGTGGGCCTGCGCGGCTCCCTCTCCGAGACGTATCTGCGCCGCATCGTGGTGCTGCGCCTGGCCCGCGAGGACGCGGTCGGCGCGGACGGCGTCCTCGAACGCGTCCAGGTCCGCTCCAGCACCACCAACGTGCGCCCACCCGAATGGAGCCGGGAGCAGATCTCGCTCAAGCCGACGTACAGGGTGCTGTCCTGGTGGTCGGTCCCCGCGGCCGAGGCCAAGGGGGGCGTCAAGTGAATCGCTTCGCCCTGTCGGTCTCCGCCGCCATCGCCCGTGTCACCGAGTCGGCGCTCGGGCCGTACCAGACCGCGGTCGTCCGCATCGGGTTCGGCGCGACCTGGCTGCTGTTCCTGCTGCGCGAGCTGCCGCACCGCCAGGAGCTGTACGGTCCCGACGGGCCGTGGAGCTGGGATCTCGCCCAGCAGCTGACCGGGACCAACGGCGCCTTCACCGTGCTGATGTGGTCGGACGGGCGGCTCTGGTTCGAGATCGTCTACGCGCTCGCCGTCCTCTCGAGCGCGCTGCTGCTGCTGGGCTGGCGCACCCGCACGATGTCCGTGGTGTTCATGGTCGGTGTGCTGTCGCTGCAGAACCGCAGCGTCTTCGTCGGCGACGGCGGCGACAACGTCCTGCACCTGATGTCGATCTACCTGGTGTTCACGCGCTGCGCGCGGGTGTGGTCGCTCGACGCGCGGCGGGAGCGGCTCGCGGGGGAGGCGCGCGCGCGTGGGGAGCGGGTGGTGGACCGGGTAGGACCGGCCCTGTGGGGCGTGTTCGGGCTGGTGCTGCTCGCCGCGACCCTCGCCGGGAAGCTGGGCGAGAACTGGCTGTCGGACGTGGACGACTCGGGCAGGTCGGCCCCGGTCGGCCTGATCATGGCCTTCGCCGCGGGCATCGGCGGGCACGGACTGCTGCCGACGATCCTCTGGGGAACGTGGGCGACACAGGCCCTGTGGTGGGTCGTCGCGCGCCGGGCGAAGACCGCCGAGCCGCGGATCCTGCTCGATGTGATCGGCAACGTCGTCCACAACGGCGCCCTGCTCGTGATCATGGCCGAGGCCTGTCTGATCTACGCCACGGCCGGCTGGTACAAGATCCAGGGGTCGCGCTGGCAGGACGGCACCGCCGTCTACTACCCGCTGCACCTCGACTACTTCACGCCCTGGCCCGCCCTCGCCGATCTGCTCTCAGCGGGCGGCACGCTCGTGATGCTCGTGACGTACGGGACCGTCATCGTGCAGGTCGCCTTCCCGTTCACCCTGTTCAACCGACGGGTCAAGAACGTCCTGCTGGCCGCCATGATGACCGAGCACGCCGTGATCGCCGTGGTCCTCGGGCTGCCGTTCTTCTCCCTGGCGATGATCGCGGCGGACGCCGTCTTCCTTCCCACCTCGTTCCTGCGCCGCCTGGGCGGCTGGGCGGCACACGCGCGTGGACGGCTGTTTCCGCGCGACGGCCACACTCCGCCGAGACAGGACCCGGTCACCCCGGAGAACCCCGAGCACACGCCCGTAGGCTTCACCACATGACCGACCCCGTGAGCGCCTGGCACCGGCTCGCCGACTCCTGCGTGCTGCTCGACGGCTTCCACGCCCTCAAGCACGCCGTGCGCTTCGGGGCCGACGTCCCGGTGGCGGTCACCACCGACCGGCGGGCGGCGCTCGGCCTGGCCGACGAACTCGCCCCGGACGTACGCGACACCCTGGACGCGCTCCTGACGGAGGTCCCGGAGACGACGTACACGGCCCTCGTGCCGCGCCCGCACCCCACGGCCGTCGCCGCGCTGGCCGTACGGCCCTCCCGCGAGGGCAATCTCGACAGGCTGGGGCACGCGCCCCGCCCCGCGCCCGTCGTGGTCCTCGACAACCCGCGCAACCTGGGCAACGCAGGAGCCGTGATCCGGCTGGCGGCCGGCTTCGGGGCGACCGGGGTCGTCACCACCGGCACCCTCGACCCCTGGCATCCCACCGTGGTGCGCGCCGGGGCGGGACTGCACTTCGCGACCGCCGTGGAGCGGCTGACGGTGGCGGAGCTGCCGCCCGGGCCGGTGTTCGCGCTCGACCCGGAGGGCGACGACATCCGGGGCGTGAAGCTCCCGGACGACGCCGTCCTCGCGTTCGGCTCGGAGCGCAGCGGCCTGTCGGCGGAGCTGCGCGCGCGGACCGACCACCTGCTGGCCCTGCCGATGCGCCCCCAGGTCTCCAGCTACAACCTCGCGACCAGCGTGGCCATGACGCTGTACCACTGGAGCGCCACCGGAGGCGCCGCCACCGTCGGCCAGGACAGTCTTTAGGCCTCCCGGCGCACCTCCACCACCCGGAAGCGGTTCGCGACGAACGCGCCGTCGGTGAGTGCCGCGTTGGCCGCCGGGTTGCCGCCCGAGCCGTGGAAGTCGGAGAAGGCGGCGGTCTGGTTGACGTACACCCCGCCGGTGAGGTTGAGGGAGAGCTGGGCGGCCTCCTCCAGGCAGACCTCCCGCACGGCCTGCTCGACCTCCTCGTCGGTCGTGTACGCGCCGACGGTCATCGCGCCCTTCTCGCGGATGGTCCGCCGCAGCAGTTCCACCGCGTCCGCCGCCGAGTCGACCGCGACGGCGAAGGAGACCGGCCCGAAGCACTCGCTCATGTAGGCGGCCCCGTCGTCCGGCTTGGTGCCGTCCAGCTTCACGATGACGGGCGTACGCACGACCGCGCCCGGGAACTCGGGGTTGCTCACCTCGCGGGAGGCGAGGGCGACCTCGCCGAGGCCTGCCGCGGCATCCAGACGGGCCTTCACGTCCGGGTTGACGATGGCGCCGAGCAGGGCGTTCGCGCGGGCGTCGTCGCCGAGGAGACCGTCGACCGAGCGCGCGAGGTCGGCGACCACCTCGTCGTAGGTCTTCGGGCCCTCGTCGGTGCGGATGCCGTCGCGCGGGACGAGCAGGTTCTGCGGGGTGGTGCACATCTGGCCGCTGTACAGCGACAGCGAGAAGGCCAGGTTGGCGAGCATCCCCTTGTAGTTCGCGGTCGAGTCCACGACGACCGTGTTGACGCCGGCCTTCTCCGTGTAGACCTGCGCCTGGCGGGCGTGGGTCTCCAGCCAGTCGCCGAACGCTGTCGAACCGGTGTAGTCGATGATCCTGATCTCGGGGCGGACCGCGAGCGTCTTGGCGATGCCTTCGCCGGGCCGTTCGGCGGCCAGCGCCACCAGGTTCGGGTCGAAGCCGGCCTCGGCGAGCACCTGGCGCGCGGCCTGCACGGTGAGGGCGAGCGGCAGCACCGCGCGCGGGTGGGGTTTGACCAGGACCGCGTTGCCGGTGGCCAGGGAGGCGAACAGACCCGGGTAGCCGTTCCACGTCGGGAAGGTGTTGCAGCCGATGACCAGTGCGATGCCCCTGGGGACCGGCGTGAACTGCTTGGTGAGCGCGAGCGGGTCGCGCTTGCCCTGCGGCTTGGTCCACTCCGCCGTGTCCGGTGTGCGCACCTGCTCCACGTACGCGTACGCCACCGCCTCCAGGCCGCGGTCCTGGGCGTGCGGGCCGCCCGCCTGGAACGCCATCATGAAGGCCTGGCCGGAGGTGTGCATGACGGCGTGCGCGAACTCGTGCGTCCGGTCGCTGATCCGCTTGAGGATCTCCAGACAGACCACCGCGCGCGTCTCGGCGCCCGCGTCCCGCCAGGCCCGCCGGCCGGCCGTCATGGCGGGCAGCAGCGCGTCGATGTCCGCGTGCGGGTAGCTCACGCCCAGCTCGATGCCGTACGGCGATTCCTCGCCGCCCACCCAGTCGTCCGTGCCGGGCTGGCCGAGGTCGAGGCGGGTGCCCAGCAGGGCGTCGAAGGCGGCCTTGCCGGCCGCCGCGTCCAGGCTGCCGTTCTCGCCGTAGGCCTTGGGGTGTTCGGGGTGCGGGGACCAGTACGCGCGGGTGCGGATCGCTTCCAGCGCCTGGTCGAGGGTGGGCCGGTGCTTGGCGATCAGATCGTGCGCGGTGAGTTCGGCGGCCATGCGGGACCAACTCCTCGTCTCAAGAACTCTTCGTCGAGCTCATGACCTGGGCGGAAACCTGGGCGGGAACGGACGGACAGAGTTAGAGTAACCGAACGATCGGTCGGGACAAGGGGGCCTGCCGCATCTGTGGAAATCCCCGTGCGGGAGGATCGCGCACATGACAGCACTCGACCTCAGCAGCCCCGTGGCCGTCGTCGGCACCGGCACCATGGGCCAGGGCATCGCCCAGGTCGCGCTGGCCGCCGGCCACCCCGTACGGCTGTACGACGCCGTCCCCGGGCGGGCCCGGGAAGCGGCCGCCGCGATCGGCGCACGCCTCGACCGGCTCGTCGAGAAGGACCGCCTCACCGGCGCCGACCGGGACGCGGCGCGCGGCCGGCTCACGGCCGCCGAGAGCCTCGCCGGAATTGCCGACTGCGCGCTGGTCGTCGAGGCGGTCCTGGAGCGGCTGGACGCCAAGCAGGAGCTGTTCCGCGCGCTGGAGGACGTCGTCGCCGAGGACTGTCTCCTCGCCACCAACACCTCGTCCCTGTCCGTCACCGCCATCGGCGGCGCCCTGAGCAACCCGGGCCGCCTCGTCGGCCTGCACTTCTTCAACCCGGCGCCGCTGCTGCCCCTGGTCGAGGTCGTCTCCGGGTTCGCCACCGACGTCACGTCGGCCACGCGCGCGTACGAGACGGCCCGCGCCTGGGGCAAGACGCCGGTCGCCTGCGCCGACACCCCCGGATTCATCGTCAACCGCATGGCGCGGCCCTTCTACGCCGAGGCCTTCGCGGTCTACGAGGCGCAGGGCGCCGACCCCGCCACCATCGACGCCGTCCTGCGCGAGTCGGGCGGGTTCAAGATGGGCGCCTTCGAGCTCACCGACCTCATCGGGCAGGACGTCAACGAGTCCGTCACCCACTCCGTGTGGCAGTCCTTCTTCCAGGACGTGCGCTTCACGCCGTCGCTCGCCCAGCGCAGGATGGTCGAGTCGGGCCGTCTCGGCCGCAAGAGCGGACAGGGCTGGTACGACTACCGCGAGGGCGCCGAGCGCGCCGAGCCGCACACCGCGGAGGGGGCCCGGCCGCCCGCCTACGTCGTCGCCGAGGGTGATCTGGGCCCGGCCTCCGAGGTGCTCGCCCTGATCCGCGAGGCGGGCATCCAGATCCGCGCCGAGGAAGAGGACCACGGCACCCGCCTGGTGCTGCCCTCCGGCGGACAGCTGGTGCTCGCCGACGGCCAGACGTCCGTGGAGTTCCGGGACGTCGTCTACTTCGACCTCGCCCTCGACTACCGCAGGGCCACCCGTATCGCCCTGTCCGCCTCCCAGGACACCGCCCCGCAGACCCTCGCCGAGGCCACCGGCCTCTTCCAGGCCCTCGGCAAGGACGTCAGCGTCATCGGCGACGTCCCCGGCATGATCGTCGCCCGTACGGTGGCGCGGGTCGTCGACCTGGCACACGACGCCGTCGCCAAGGGCGTGGCCACCGAGGAGGACATCGACACCGCGATGCGCCTGGGCGTGAACTACCCCCTCGGTCCCTTCGAATGGAGCCGCAGACTCGGCCGCAGCTGGGCGTGCGCCCTCCTCGACGATCTGCACCAGCGCGACCCCTCCGGCCGCTACGCGCCGTCCCTCGCGCTCTACCGCCACGCGTACGCCACCGAAAAGCGGGAGGGCACCTCATGACCACGGCCAAGCGCGACACGTACACCCCGGAGACGCTGCTGTCCGTCGCGGTGCGGGTCTTCAACGAGCGCGGCTACGACGGCACCTCCATGGAACACCTCTCCAAGGCGGCCGGTATCTCCAAGTCGTCGATATACCACCACGTCGCCGGCAAGGAGGAACTGCTGCGCCGCGCCGTGAGCCGGGCGCTGGACGGCCTCTTCGCGATCCTCGACGAGGAGCACGCGCGCGTGGGTGGTGCCGCGGACTGCCTGGAGTACGTCGTGCGGCGCATGGTCGAGGTGCTCATCGCCGAGCTGCCGTACGTGACGCTGCTGCTGCGCGTGCGCGGCAACACCGACACCGAGCGGTGGGCCCTGGAGCGGCGCCGCGACTTCGACCACCGGGTCGCCGAACTGCTGAAGGCGGCCGCCGCCGATGGGGACGTACGCGGTGACGTCGAGGTGCGCCTGGCCACCCGGCTGGTCTTCGGGATGATCAACTCGATCGTCGAGTGGTACCGCCCCGACGGCGGTGGCATTCGGGAGGGCGACGTGGCCGATGCCGTCGTGCAGCTTGTCTTCGGGGGGCTGCGCTCGGGCTCGTGAGTCAGCCCTGGGGCTCCAGGTCCTCCTCCTCGAACACCAGCAGGGTGCGGGTGCTGAGGACTTCGGGGATCGCCTGCAGCCGGGTGAGCACCAGCTCGCGCAGGGCCCTGTTGTCGGGAGTGTGCACCAGCAGCAGGACGTCGAAGTCGCCTCCCACCAGGGCGATGTGGGAGGCACCGGGCAGCCGGACGATCTGCTCGCGCACCGTGCGCCAGGAGTTCTGGACGATCTTCAGGGTGATGTACGCCGAGGTGCCCTGACCCGCGCGCTCGTGGTCGACCCGGGCGCCGAAGCCGCGTATGACGCCGTCCTCGAGGAGCCGGTTGATCCGCGCGTAGGCGTTGGCGCGCGAGACGTGGACCCGTTCGGCGACCGACCGTATCGACGCCCGGCCGTCCGCCTGGAGCATGCGCAGGATGTCCTGGTCGATGGCGTCCAGGGGGCGCGCGGGCGACAGAGGCACGCCGGCGTCCGGGAGGGGGATGCCGGCGTCCGCGCCTTCGGCCATTTGTTCAGATGCCATGTCCCCCCGCCTTCCTACCATGGACGTACTGCGTCCATCACAGGCTGTGGAGAACCGTTTGTCCACAGCCTGAAGGTGCCTGTAGCCAAAATGTGCCGACGACCGAACAATCGGTAGGTGAGGCGCACCACACAGGCTGCGCCTCTCGAAGCCGCTTCCACGAGGAGGTGCCGTCATGACGGTGATGGAGCAGCGGGGCACATACCGGCCAACGCCGCCGCCCGCCTGGCAGCCCCGTACCGACCCCGCGCCACTGCTGCCCGACGCGGAACCGTACCGCGTCCTCGGCACGGAGGCGGCCGCGAAGACCGACCCGGACCTGCTGCGCCACCTGTACGCGCACCTCGTGCGCGGCCGCCGGTACAACGCCCAGGCCACCGCCCTCACCAAGCAGGGCCGCCTGGCCGTCTACCCCTCCAGCACCGGCCAGGAGGCCTGCGAGATCGCCGCCGCGCTCGCCCTGGAGGAGCGGGACTGGCTCTTCCCCAGCTATCGCGACACGCTCGCCGCCGTCGCGCGCGGCGTGGACCCGGTCGAGGCCCTCACCCTCCTGCGCGGCGACTGGCACACCGGCTACGACCCCCGCACCCACCGCGTCGCCCCCCTGTGCACTCCGCTGGCCACCCAGCTCCCGCACGCCGTCGGCCTCGCCCACGCCGCCCGCCTCAAGGGCGACGACGTGGTCGCACTCGCGATGGTCGGCGACGGCGGCACCAGCGAGGGCGACTTCCACGAGGCACTGAACTTCGCTGCCGTGTGGCAGGCCCCGGTCGTCTTCCTCGTCCAGAACAACGGCTTCGCGATCTCCGTCCCGCTCGCCAAGCAGACCGCCGCCCCCTCCCTCGCCCACAAGGCCGTCGGGTACGGCATGCCGGGCCGCCTGGTCGACGGCAACGACGCCGCCGCCGTCCTGGAGGTGCTGAGCGACGCCGTACGGCACGCGCGCGCGGGAGGCGGCCCCACACTCGTCGAGGCGGTGACCTATCGCATCGACGCCCACACCAACGCCGACGACGCCACCCGCTACCGCGGCGACACCGAGGTCGAGACCTGGCGCGCGCACGACCCGATCCTGCTCCTCGAGCAAGAGCTGACCGAGCGCGGACTGCTCGACGAGGACACCAGGCAGTCCGCGCGGGTCGCCTCGGAGTCGATGGCCGCAGACATGCGCGAGCGCATGAACCAGGACCCGGTGCTCGACCCCATGGACCTGTTCGCCCAGGTGTACGCCGAGCCCACCCCGCAACTGCGCGAGCAGCAGGACCGGCTGCGTGCCGAGCTCGAGGCGGAGCAGGAAGGGACCCACTGATGACCACCGTCGCCGTCAAGCCCGCCACCATGGCGCAGGCCCTCACGCGCGCGATGCGCGACGCCATGGCCGCCGACCCGGCCGTCCACGTGATGGGCGAGGACGTCGGCACCCTCGGCGGCGTCTTCCGGGTCACCGACGGGCTCGCCAAGGAGTTCGGCGAGGACCGCTGCACGGACACGCCGCTGGCCGAGGCGGGCATCCTCGGCACGGCCGTCGGCATGGCGATGTACGGCCTCAGGCCGGTCGTGGAGATGCAGTTCGACGCGTTCGCCTACCCCGCGTTCGAGCAGCTCATCAGCCACGTCTCCCGCATGCGCAACCGCACGCGCGGGACGATGCCGCTCCCCATCACCGTCCGCGTCCCCTACGGGGGCGGCATCGGCGGCGTCGAGCACCACAGTGACTCCTCCGAGGCGTACTACATGGCGACTCCCGGGCTCCATGTCGTCACGCCCGCCACCGTCGCCGACGCCTACGGACTGCTGCGCGCCGCCATCGCCTCCGACGACCCGGTGGTCTTCCTGGAGCCCAAGCGCCTGTACTGGTCGAAGGACACCTGGAACCCGGACGACCCGCGGACCGTTGAACCGATCGGCCGCGCGGTCGTGCGCCGCCCGGGCCGCAGTGCCACGCTCATCACGTACGGCCCGTCACTGCCCGTCTGCCTCGAAGCCGCCGAGGCGGCACAGTCCGAGGGCTGGGACCTCGAAGTCGTCGACCTGCGCTCGCTGGTGCCGTTCGACGACGAGACCGTCTGCGCCTCGGTACGGCGCACCGGACGCGCCGTCGTCGTCCACGAGTCGGGTGGGTACGGCGGGCCGGGCGGGGAGATCGCCGCCCGGGTCACGGAGCGGTGCTTCCACCACCTGGAGGCGCCGGTGCTGCGCGTGGCCGGGTTCGACATCCCCTACCCGCCGCCGATGCTGGAGCGCCACCACCTGCCCGGCGTCGACCGGATTCTGGACGCCGTGGCGCGTCTTCAGTGGGAGGCCGAGAGCTGATGGCACAGGTGCTCGAGTTCAAGCTCCCCGATCTCGGCGAGGGGCTCACCGAGGCGGAGATCGTCCGCTGGCTGGTCCAGGTCGGCGATGTCGTCGCCGTCGACCAGCCGGTCGTCGAGGTCGAGACGGCCAAAGCGATGGTCGAGGTGCCCTGCCCCTACGGCGGCGTGGTCACCGCCTGCTTCGGCGAGGAGGGCACGGAACTGCCCGTCGGGGCGCCCCTGCTGACGGTGGCCGTGGGCCCGCCGGCCTCCGGCGGTGACGCCGGGGAGCCGAGCAAGGGCTCGGGGAACGTGCTGGTGGGCTACGGCACCTCGGAGGCCCCCGCACGCAGGCGCCGGGTCCGGCCGACCGCACCGGTGGTGCAGACGGCACCGGCGGCAGCACCCCCGCGCTCTCCTCGTGGATCGGCGGACGCCGGTGTCTCAGGCGTGCCGTCCGGCGGTGAACGGCTCCGCGCCGACGACGCCCCCGTACCCGTCATCTCTCCGCTCGTGCGGCGGCTCGCCCGCGAGAACGGGCTGGACCTGAGGACCCTCGCCGGCTCCGGACCCGAGGGGCTGATCCTGCGCGCGGACGTGGAGCAGGCGCTGAGCGCCGCCGCCGCGCCCACCCGGGCGACGGCACCCCAGCCCGCGCCCGCAGCCCTTGCGACCGGCACCCGCATCCCCCTCAAGGGCATCCGGGGTGCCGTCGCCGACAAGCTCTCCCGCAGCCGTCGCGAAATCCCCGACGCCACCTGCTGGGTGGATGCCGACGCCACGGAGCTCATGCGGGCACGGACCGCCATGAACGCGGCGGGCGGGCCGAAGATCTCCCTGCTCGCGCTCCTCGCCCGCATCTGTACGGCAGCCCTCGCCCGGTTCCCCGAGCTCAACTCCACCGTCGACATGGAGGCCAGGGAGGTCGTCCGGCTCGACCACGTCCACCTCGGCTTCGCCGCGCAGACGGACCGGGGTCTCGTCGTCCCCGTCGTACGGGACGCGCATGCGCGGGACGCCGAGGCGCTCACCGCGGAGTTCGCGCGGCTGACCGAGGCCGCCCGCGCGGGCACCCTCACGCCCGCCGAACTGACCGGCGGCACCTTCACGCTGAACAACTACGGCGTGTTCGGCGTCGACGGCTCCACGCCGATCATCAACCACCCCGAGGCGGCCATGCTCGGTGTCGGCCGCATCCTCCCCAAGCCGTGGGTGTACGAGGGTGAGCTGGCGGTGCGCCAAGTCGTGCAGCTGTCACTCACCTTCGACCACCGGGTGTGCGACGGCGGCACGGCGGGCGGCTTCCTGCGGTACGTGGCGGACTGCGTGGAACAACCGGCGGTACTACTGCGCACCCTGTGAGCCCTGTGAGCCCTGTGAGCCCTGTGAGCGCTGTGAGTGCTGAGGCGTGCGCCGGCGCCCCGCAGGCGGACAGACGTTCCCTTGTGATCGTGGCGGCACGCATACTCGGGGGGTGACCTCGATCGATCCTCCCGGTGTTCCCGGCACCGACGACCGCCACGGCCACGACGCCGTCGTGCTCGCCGGCGGTGGGGCCCGGCGGCTCGGCGGGGCGGACAAGCCCGGGGTCCGGGTGGGCGGCCGCGCGCTGCTCGACCGGGTGCTCGCCGCCTGCGCCGACGCGCGTACGACCGTCGTCGTCGCCGACCCCCGGCCCACCGTCCGGCCCGTGCGCTGGGTGCGCGAGGACCCGCCCGGCGCGGGCCCCCTCGCCGCGCTCGACGCCGGTCTGCACCGCACCACGGCGGAGGACGTCGTCGTCCTCTCCGCCGACCTGCCCTTCCTCCGGGACGGCACGGTACGGCGGTTGCTCACCACTCTGCGGGCCGGCGACGCCGACGGTGTGCTCGTCGCCGACGCCGACGGCCGCGACCAGCCGCTCGTGGCCGCTTACCGGGCGCCCGCGCTGCGCCACAGGCTCGCGGCCCTCACCGTCGAGCACGGCGGCCTCACCGGGCTGCCCCTGCGCCGGCTGACCGCCGGGCTCGACCTCACCCGCGTCCCCGACCCCGTCGCCTCCTTCGACTGCGACACCTGGGACGACATCGCCACCGCCAGGGCACGTATCAGGGAGCATGGCCACGTGTTGGATGAATGGATTTCCGCAGTCAAGGACGAGCTGGGCATCGACCTCGACGTCGACACCGGCGTACTGCTCGACCTCGCCCGTGACGCCGCCCACGGAGTGGCACGCCCCGCGGCGCCGCTGACCACCTTCCTCGTCGGCTACGCCGCCGCGCAGGCCCAGGGCGGTCCCGAGGCCGTCGCCGAAGCCGCCCGCAAGGCCGCGGCACTGGCGGTGCGCTGGGCCGACGAGGCCACCGAGACCAAGCCCGACGCGACATCCGAGGCCAAGCCCGACCTGGCCCCCGACGCCACGCCCGACCAGGCTCCCGACGCCACGCCCGGCGCCCGTCCGGACGCCGGATGACCGCCCCCGGCATTCGGGGCGGTCAGGATGCCGAGGACCTCGACGTCGAGGAGGTGCTCGCCCTCGTGAACGAAGCCCACGGCTCCGCCCGGCCCCACGGCGCCCACGGCCCCGCCCCCGAGCCCACCACCCCACGCCCCTCCCACCGCCCGGACGCCCATCACAAGGCCACTCCCTGGCCCGAGGCCCAGGCGATCGCCGCGCGCGCCGCCCAGGCCGCGGCCCGCCGCCGGACCCCGGTCTCCGTGGCCCTCGCCGACGCCCTCGGCCTGGTGCTGGCCGCCCCCCTCACCGCGCTCACCGACCTCCCCTCCTTCGACACCTCCGCGATGGACGGCTGGGCGGTCGCGGGACCCGGCCCGTGGGACGTCCGCGCCGAGGGCGTGCTGGCCGGGCATGCCGCCCCCGAACCCCTCGCCGACGGTGAGGCCGTCCGTATCGCCACCGGAGCCCGCATCCCCCGGGACACCACCGCGGTGCTGCGCAGTGAGCACGGCCGTACCGACGACAAGGGCCGACTGCACGCGGCCTTCCCCCAGGACTCGGTCCGAGCGGGAGGAGCGCCCACCCTGGGGCACGGCCAGGACATCCGACCGCGCGGCCAGGAGTGCCGCATCGGTGACCAGCTGCTCCCGGTCGGCACCCTGGTGACCCCGGCGGTCCTCGGCCTCGCCGCGGCCGCCGGGTACGACACCGTCACCGCCGTTCCCCGCCCCCGCGTCGACGTCATGGTCCTGGGCGACGAGTTGCTCACCGAGGGCCTGCCGCACGACGGGCTCATCCGCGACGCTCTCGGCCCGATGCTTCCGCCCTGGCTCCGTGCGCTGGGCGCCGAGGTCACCGCCGTGGTCCGGCTCGGCGACGACGCGAAGGCGCTGCACAAGGCGATCACCAGCAGCGACGCCGACCTGATCGTCACCACGGGCGGCACCGCGGCGGGCCCCGTCGACCACGTCCACCCGACCCTGCGCCGCATCGGCGCCGAACTCCTGGTGAACGGCGTCAAGGTGCGCCCCGGCCACCCCATGCTGCTGGCCCGCACCAAGGAGGACCAGCACCTCGTCGGCCTGCCCGGAAACCCCCTTGCGGCCGTCTCCGGTCTGCTCACGCTCGCCGAGCCCCTGCTGCGCACCCTCGCCGCCCGCCCTGCCCCGGAGCCCTACACGCTGCCTCTCCAGGACGCGGCGCACGGCCACCCGCACGACACCCGGCTCATCCCTGTTGTCCTGCGCGGCGACCGTGCCGTGCCGCTGCACTACAACGGTCCGGCCATGCTGCGCGGCATCGCGGCGGCCGACGCCCTCGCGGTCGTACCGCCGGGCGGCGCCCGGCCCGGTCAGGAGGCGGAACTGCTCGACCTGCCCTGGGCGAGCGCCGGAATCGGCGTGTGTTTCACGTGAAACACACCTACTCGGCAGTGACCCGGGGGCGGCTGACCGTGATCACCCGGTCGCCCCGACGGAGCTCGGTCAGCCGCGGATCGGCGTAGTCCAGCACCTGCTGACTGCGGACGACGGCGACGACCAGGTCCGCGCAGGCACGGGGCGTGAGCCCCACCTCCTCGTCCGCCACGGGGCGTTCGATGAGGTCCAGCCCGCTGCCCAGGGTCATGAGGTCTTCGAGGGTCCTGGCCACGGCAGGGCTGACCATGGAGACGCCGAGCAGGCGGCCGGCGGAGCTGGAGCTGGTGACGACGGTGTCCGCGCCGCTCTGCTTGAGCAGCGGCACGTTCTCGTCCTCGCGGGCGGCGGCGACGATCGTGGCGCGCCGGTTCAGCTGGCGGGCGGTGAGCGTGACCAGGGCGGCCGTGTCGTCGCGCTGCGGTGCGACGATCACCCGGGAGGCGCTCTGCACCTCGGCCTTCAGCAGGGTCTCGGACCGGGTGGCGTCCCCGGTCACCGACACCATCCCGTCGTCGCCGGCCGCGTGCGCCGCCTTGTGCTGCGCGTCCACGACGACGATCCGGT
Source organism: Streptomyces sp. NPDC002888 (assembly GCF_042888465.1). NCBI lineage: Bacteria > Bacillati > Actinomycetota > Actinomycetes > Kitasatosporales > Streptomycetaceae > Streptomyces > Streptomyces sp. NPDC002888. Next base: position 25,544 of record NZ_JBIAPU010000002.1, read on the forward strand.
CCTTGGCGATGCCCTGTCCGATCAGGGTCTCCACGGCGTGGCGTCCCTTGGTGCCGTATCCGACGACCACGACGTGGTCGCGGGTGCGGCCGCGCCAGCGGTGGATGCGGACCTGCTGGCGGGTGCGCTCGGTGAGGACCTCCAGGGTGGTGCCGACCAGGATGATCAGGAAGAGCACCCGCAGCGGCGTGATGACGAAGACGTTGGTGAGCCGGGCGGCGTCGCTCACCGGGGTGATGTCGCCGTAGCCGGTGGTGGAGAGCGTGACGGTGGCGTAGTACATCGCGTCGATGAAGTCGACGGAGTCGTCGGAGCTGTCCTTGTAGCCCCCGTGGTCGACATAGACGATCAGCGTGGTGAGGGCCAGCACCAGCAGGGCCATGGCCAGGCGCCGCAGGACCTGCTGGAGCGGCGGGACGCCGGTGCGTGCCGGCATCGTGATGAAATGGCCCGCCTCCTGGTCCTCGCGGGCCTCCCTGCGCGAGCCGTACCAGAGGGACCGCAGGAGCGGCAGCCTCCTCGTCCTGGAAGGCTGTGGCTCGTCGTCCCTCATCGCGTGCGCCCCTTGTGGTGGTGATCCGAACAATGGGCACCATGGTTACGGACGGGGGCGCACCCGTCATCACCAACACGGCCACGGGAGGCCCCTCTTGCGTGACCACACCGTCGTCGTCGGCTTCGGCACGAAGGGACGGTCCGCGATCCGGACCGTCTGTGTGGCGGGCCTGCGGAAGGAACAGGTCGTCGTCATCGACCCCAGCGCGAAGGCGATCGACACGGCGAGGGCCGAGGGCTTCGAGGGCGTGGTCGGGGACGCGACCCGCAGCGACGTCCTGCGGCGGGCCGAGGTGCAGCGGGCGGGGAAGATCATCATCGCGACGGAGCGCGACGACACCGCGGTGCTGGTGACGTTGACCGCGCGCCAGCTCAACCGCGGCGCGACCATCGTGGCAGCGGTCCGCGAGGAGGAGAACGCGCCGCTGCTGAAGCAGTCCGGTGCCGACGAGGTCATCACCAGCGCCGGTGCGGCCGGCCGCCTCCTGGGGCTGTCCGTGCTCAGCCCCGCCGCCGGCGCGGTCATGGAGGACCTCATGAGCCAGGGCAGCGGGCTCGACATCGTCGAACGGCCCGTCACCAAGGCGGAGACGGGCCGCAGTCCGCGGGAGACGGACGACCTGGTCGTCAGCGTCGTACGCGGACACCGGGTGCTGGGCTACGACGATCCGGCCGTCGGGGTGCTGGAGTTGACGGACCGTGTCATCACGATCGTCCGCGTGCCGCCACCCGCGAAGCGGGACGGGCGGCACTGAGCGCTGCTTCGCGAAGCGGGACGGGCGGCACTGAGCGCTACTTGCGGTTGTACAGCCGCATCGTGACGGGTCCGAAGACGAGCACGAACAGGCCGGCCCACCCCAGCGACCAGGCGATCTCGTCGGCCGGCCAGTCACCTGCCATCAACTCGCGGACCGCGGACGCCAGATGGGTGACCGGGCTGTTGTTGACGAATGCCTGCAGCCAGCCCGGCATGGTGCTGGGGTCGACGAAGACGTTGGACAGGAAGGTGAGCGGGAAGATCACCATCATGCTGACGCCCATCACCGACTTCTCGGTGCGCAGCAGCAGCCCGAACATCGTCCAGATCCACGAGAACGCGAACGAGAAGACGATCAGCAGGGCGACCCCGGCGACCACACCCGCGACCCCGCCGTCCGGCCGGTAGCCGAGGATCATGCCGACGGTGAGCATCACCACGGACGCGATGGCGTAGCGCAGGGCGTCGCCGAGCAGATAGCCGACCATCGTGGCCGGGCGCCAGATCGGCAGCGAACGGAAGCGGTCGAAGACGCCCTTGTCGATGTCCGTGTTGACCGAGACACCGGTGTACATCGTGATCATCACGACCGACATCACGAGGATGCCCGGCAGCAGGAACTGGATGTACTCCTTCGGCGAGCCGGCCAGCGCCCCGCCGAACAGGTACGTGTACATCAGCACCATCATGATCGGGAAGGCGGTGACGTCGAAGAGCTGCTCGGGGACGTGTTTGATCTTGAGTACGGCCCGCCAGCCGAAGGTCAGGGAGGCCGACCACGCGCTGGGCCGCGGCGGCCGTTCCTTGGCGACGAGCAGCGCGGTCAGCGACTCGGTGCTGACGGGGGCGAGGTCCTGGGTGTCGGTCGTCGTCGCGGTGCTCATGCCGCCACCTCGTCCTTCGCGTCGCGCGTGTCGTGTCCGGTGAGAGCGAGGAAGACCTCGTCCAGGCTGGGCTGACCCAGCGAGAAGTTGTCGACGACGATGCCCGCGCGGGCCAGTTCACCGAGGGCCCGTGCGGCCTGCTCGGCGGCCGCGTCGCTCGCCGCCGCACCGAGCCTGGCCGTCAGCGCCACCGGGTCGGGCTCCGGCTGCACCTCCGCGTCCAGCGCCAGCCGCAGCACCCGCTCGGCCTCCGCCCGCTGCGCCGGATCCCGTAGCCGCAGATGGACGGATCCGGCGCCGACGGACGCCTTCAGCTCGCCCTTGGTGCCTTCGGCGATGACTTTGCCGTGGTCGATGACGGCGATCCGGGACGCCAGCTGGTCGGCCTCGTCCAGGTACTGCGTGGTCAGCAGCACGGTGGTGCCCTGCGCGACCACGGCCCGCACGATGTCCCACACCTGGTTGCGGCTGCGCGGGTCGAGACCGGTGGTCGGCTCGTCGAGGAAGAGCAGGTCGGGTGTGTTGAGGATGGACGCGGCGATGTCGATGCGGCGCCGCATGCCGCCCGAGTAGTGCTTGACCTGCTTTCCCGCCGCCTCACTGAGCCCGAAGGCCTCCAGCAGCAGGCCGGAACGCTCCCTGGCCGCCTTCTTGTCGTGCCCGAGCAGACGGCCGAGCAGAACGAGGTTCTCGGTGCCGGTGAGGTCCTCGTCCACGGACGCGTACTGGCCGGTGAGGCTCACCCGGGCGCGCACGGCGTCGGCGTCCCGTACGACGTCGTGCCCGAAGACATGGGCTTCGCCGCCGTCGGGCCTGAGCAGCGTGGCGAGCATCTTGACGGTGGTGGTCTTGCCGGCGCCGTTCGGGCCGAGGACGCCGTAGACCGTGCCGGTGGGCACGGCCAGGTCGACTCCGTCGACGGCCCGGGTCTCGCCGAACGTCTTGACCAGGCCCGCGGTCTCGATGGCCAGGCCGGACGTGTGCTGGCTCATGGTGGGGTGTCCTTCCGCGTACATGGGTGACGCATGAGGAGACCTTTACCGTCCCGCGAACTCATCGGTGATCGCACCCGGAATTTCCGCAGGAGGCCCTTCGGCGTCTGCGGGGTAGCGTCCCTCTCATGCATGCGATCACGATTCCCGAACCTGGTGGACCCGAGGCGCTGGTGTGGGACGAGGTGCCCGACCCGGTGCCCGGTGAGGGCGAGGTCCTGGTCGAGGTGGTGGCCAGTGCCGTCAACCGGGCCGACATTCTTCAGCGGCAGGGCCACTACAGCCCGCCGCCCGGCGCGTCCCCGTATCCCGGCCTGGAGTGCTCGGGCCGTGTCGCCGCTCTCGGCCCCGGTGTCTCCGGCTGGGCCGTCGGCGACGAGGTGTGCGCGCTGCTCGCGGGCGGCGGTTACGCCGAGCGGGTCGCCGTCCCCGCCGGACAGCTGCTGCCGGTGCCCGAGGGCGTCGGTCTCACGCAGGCCGCGGCGCTGCCGGAGGTGGTCTGCACGGTCTGGTCGAACGTCTTCATGATCGCGCACCTCCGCCCGGGCGAGACCGTGCTCGTGCACGGCGGCTCCAGCGGCATCGGCACCATGGCGATCCAGCTGGCGAGGGCCGTCGGCGCGAGGATCGCCGTCACGGCGGGCACCAAGGAGAAGCTGGAGTACTGCGCCGGGCTCGGCGCGGACATCCTGATCAACTACCGCGAGCAGGACTTCGTCGCCGAGATCGAGCAGGCCACGGACGGCAAGGGCGCCGACGTGATCCTCGACAACATGGGCGCCAAGTACCTCGAGCGCAACGTTCAGGCCCTCGCCGTCAACGGCCGGCTCGCGGTCATCGGCCTCCAGGGCGGGATCAAGGGCGAGCTGAACCTCGGTGCGCTGCTGAGGAAGAGCGCCGCGATCAGCGCGACCTCGCTGCGGGGCCGCTCGCTCGGCGAGAAGACGGCCATCGTGGCGGCCGTACGCGAGCACGTCTGGCCCCTGCTCGCCGACGGTCACGTCCGCCCGGTCATCGACCGTGAGGTCCCGATGAACGACGCTGCCACCGCCCACCGGGTGGTGGAGGAGAGCGGCCACGTCGGCAAGGTGCTGCTGGTCACGCCCCAGTAGAAGAAGCCGCCGTGGCGGTCTCTAGACCCGGCGCAGCCGGAGGGCGAGGAAGGCGAGGCCGAGACCGAGGCCGATGAGGACCAGGCCGCTGCCGAGGGGCAGGATCCGCAGCACGCGTCCGACGGGCTGTTCCTCGGTGGAGCCGGCGCCGGGCGTCTTGGAGGGCACGAGACCGGCTTCGCCGGGCGGCTCGGTCGCGGGCGTGGGCTCTTCGTCGTCGACGCCCGACTCGGCGGACTCGCTCTCGTCGTCCTCGCCCTCCCCTTCCTCCTCGCCCTCCCTTTCCTCATCGCTCCGCCCCGGCCGCACCTTGCCCACCCCGGCCCGGCTTCCGGCCCGGTCCGGGGCGGAGGGGGACGCGGAAGGGGTGTCGTACGACGACACGCTCCCGTACGAGACGCCGCCGTACGCCGACGCACCCCCCTGCAGCAGCAGGAAACCCGCGCCCACCACGCACAACGCCCGCCGCCATGGAGTCACGTCCGTGACCCCCTCTCGGTGTCCAGTCGTCAAGAAAAGATCCCATAATCCTGGCATTCAGAAATTATCGGGGCACTCTGGACTGCTCCGAACGGAAACGGTGGATCACCCTGCACCGGGGGCACCACGGTGATGAGGTGTAGGCGTGCGAGAGAATGGCGGCATGGAGATGCCGAGGAACGAAAGATCGCCGGACAACGCCCAGCGGATCCTGGTCGTGGGCCAGGACGGCATGGCACTAGGCGGCATCGACGCAGACGAGGACTCCCGTGAGATCCCGGTGACGGAGCAGGTCGAACAGCCGGCCAAGGTCATGCGGATCGGAAGCATGATCAAGCAGCTCCTCGAAGAGGTGCGCGTGGCTCCCCTGGACGAGGCCAGCCGGGTCCGGCTCAAGGAGATCCACGCCAGCTCGGTCAAGGAGCTGGAGGACGGTCTGGCGCCGGAGCTCGTCGAGGAGCTGGAACGGCTCTCCCTGCCGTTCACGGACGAGGCGACCCCGAGCGATGCCGAACTGCGGATCGCGCAGGCCCAGTTGGTCGGATGGCTGGAGGGCCTGTTCCACGGCATCCAGACCACACTGTTCGCCCAGCAGATGGCCGCGCGCGCCCAGTTGGAGTCGATGCGCCGCGCTCTCCCGCCGGGCGCGAGCCACGAGGGCGGCGACGACCCGCGCGCGGGCGGCCGTTCGGGCGGGCCGTACCTCTAGACAACCCCACCTGTAAAAAGGGGCCCGGCTAGACAACCCCACCTGTAAAAAGGGGCCCGGCGACCGACGCCGGGCCCTTTCGCTTGCCGTCCGTCAGGGGCGGCCCGCTCGTCAGGACGGCGGGTTCCCCGTGGACACGCTGAGCTCGACCTCGGGCATGTCTTTCGGGTCGACGTCGGTCCCGGCGGAGGGGAACTGGTCCATGACCGCGCCCTCGCCGTAGGTGTTCTCTTGCTCGTCCTTGATCTTGAAAGTCCAGCCGGCCGCCTGGAAGCACGCCTGGACCGACTTGATGTACTTGAACTTGAAGTCCGGGATCTGGATCTTGTCGGGGTCGTTGTACGACTCCTGAGGCTCGCTGCACTCGGTCGGGTCGATCGTCTTCGACGTGTCCGGCCCGCGGTAGCCCGCCGCCTTGGTCGCCGTCGCCGTCGGGCTCGCGCTGCCGCCGCCTTCGTTGTCGCTGCCGCCGCCCCCGTTCAGGGTCAGCGCGGCGATCAGGCCGCCGACCGCGAGGACGGCCACCACGGCCGAGCCGATGATCACCGGCCTGTTGCTCTTGCCGCTCCCGGAGCCCGAACCGGGCCCGCCGCCGGAGGGCGACCCGGCCACGGTCTGCGGGGTGACGTGGTACGGCGACGGGGTCTGCGGGCCGGGGCCGTACCCGCCCGGAGTGGGCGTCTGGTAGCCGCCCTGCTGCGGGTAGCCGTACGCGGGGGAGGGCGTCGGAGCGCCGTACGGGTTCGGTGTCGGGGCCGGCTGGTACGGCGTCTGGACGTTCCCCTGGGGCGCCGGGGTCGCCTGGTCGACCGGCGGGAACACCGCGGAGCCGACGCCCGCACCGCTCTGCGTGGGCGCGCCCGGGACGATGCTCGGCGGGGCAGCCTGGAAGGAGGCCGCCACCCGCAGGCACTCGTCGCGCATGGAGACCGAGGTCGGAAAACGTTCGTTCGGGTTCTTCTTCAGCGCACGGGTGATCAGCGCGTCCACGGCCGGCGGCAGCGCCCGGTTGATCGACGAGGAGGCCACCGGCTCCTCCTGCACGTGCGCGTACGCGATCGCCAGCGGGGAGTCCGCGTCGAACGGCAGCCGCCCGGTGACCAGTTGGAAGAGCATGATGCCGACGGAGTACAGGTCGCTGCGGGCGTCCACGCCCCGGCCGAGCGCCTGCTCCGGCGAGAGGTACTGCGGGGTGCCGACGACCATGCCGGTCTGCGTCATCGACGTGACGCCCGACTGCATGGCGCGGGCGATGCCGAAGTCCATCACCTTGATGACGCCGCGCTTGGTCACCATCACGTTGCCGGGCTTGATGTCCCGGTGGACCAGCCCCATCTCGTGGCTGATCTCCAGCGCGGCGAGCACGTCGGCGGTGACCTTCAGCGCCTTGTCGGCGGGCATCGCGCCGAACTGCCGCACGTCCTCGTCCAGCACCGAGCCGAGCGGGCGGCCCTCGACGTACTCCATGACGATGTACGGCGTGGTCATGCCGTCCACGTCGTCCTCGCCGGTGTCGAAGACGGAGACGATGTTGGTGTGCGTGAGCTTGGCCACGGCCTGGGCCTCGCGGCGGAAGCGCTCGCGGAAGGCCTGCTCGCGACCGAGCTCGGTGTGGAGTGTCTTGATCGCGACCTGTCGGTCGAGCACCGCGTCGTACGCGAGGTGCACGGAGGCCATGCCGCCCTCGCCGAGCAAGTCGCGCAACTGATAGCGGCCGCCGGCGAGCGACCGCCCCGCATACCGGCCCTGTGCGGCGTCCTGGCTCATGTTCTCGCGTCCCCCACTGGCCTTCAGGCGCCGGCGAATGTCGTTGATCCAATGTGCTATTCCCGGCCAAGTCTGCCCCAGGGCACTGACACGTCAAGCTCGGTGCCCGTTCCGTGACCGTACGCGAAAGAAGCGTCGCGCAAGCGTTACCGCGGACGTACGCCCGGCACACAGAATTTGCACGACAGCGCCTGCTAACGGTTTCATGGCCGGTCTGTCTCGGACCGGTCGCCGGGGTCTTCCCGAACCGGAGGCTTGCGCGGAGGCTGTAGCGTGGCCGACGGAGACCGTAACAACACCGCGCGTACCGCGGGCAGAAACGACGGCGAGGACTGATGGCACAGCAGCGCGCTCAGGGCCCGTCCGACCCCGAGGCGAGTGGCGGCGGTATGTCAGACGCGCCTGAACTGTGGGGTAACGGCGGGCTGGTCGGGGACGGCCGGTACAGGTTGACCGGCAGACTCGGCCGGGGCGGCATGGCCGAGGTGTTCGCGGCCGAGGACGTACGTCTCGGGCGCACCGTGGCCGTGAAGCTCCTGCGGGCCGATCTCGCCGAGGACCCCGTGTCCAAGGCCCGCTTCACGCGCGAGGCCCAGTCGGTGGCGGGCCTCAACCACCACGCGATCGTCGCCGTGTACGACTCCGGCGAGGACGTCGTGGGCGGCCAGTCCGTGCCGTACATCGTGATGGAGCTGGTCGAGGGCCGCACCATCCGCGACCTGCTGCTGAACGCCGAGGCACCCGGCCCGGAGCAGGCCCTGATCATCGTCTCGGGTGTCCTGGAGGCGCTGGCCTACTCGCACCAGCACGGCATCGTGCACCGCGACATCAAGCCGGCCAACGTCATCATCACCCACAACGGCGCCGTCAAGGTGATGGACTTCGGCATCGCCCGCGCCCTGCACGGCGCGTCCACGACGATGACGCAGACCGGCATGGTCATGGGCACCCCGCAGTACCTCTCCCCGGAGCAGGCGCTCGGCAAGGCCGTCGACCACCGCTCCGACCTGTACGCCACGGGCTGCCTGCTGTACGAACTGCTCGCGCTGCGTCCGCCGTTCACCGGCGAGACCCCGCTGTCGGTGGTCTACCAGCACGTCCAGGACATCCCGGTGCCCCCGTCCCAGACCTCGGAGGGCGCGGCCCCGCCCGAACTCGACGGGCTCGTCATGCGCTCCCTCGCCAAGGAGCCGGACGACCGTTTCCAGACCGCCGAGGAGATGCGCGGGCTGGTCCAGTACGGGCTGCAGATGCTGTACGACCAGGGCGGCCACACCGGCACCTGGGACACCGGACCCGTCACCTCGCACGGGGGCCGGAACACCCCGGCCGGGGGCTTCGCGGGCACCACGGCGATGCCGCACCCGGGCGACTCCTCCGGCACCACGCAGATTCCGCAGCCGATCCTGCCCTCCGGGTACGGCGGCGGTGACGAGGGCGGCTTCGAGGGCCACGGCAACCGGGGCAGCGGCCGCGGCAAGCTGTGGATACTGGCCGTCCTCGCGGTGATCGCCATCGCGGCGGGCGTGGCGCTCGCGCTGAACAACGACGGTTCGGGCAAGGGCGGGGGCGAGACCACGAAGTCGCCGACCCAGTCCGCCCAGACGTCCAAGGAAGAGCAGCCCTCGGAGACTCCGAGCGACGAGGTGTCCGAGCAGCCGAGCGACAACACGTCGGACGACGACAACACGGGTTCGGGCTCCGGCTCGTACTACTCGCCGTCGCCCGCCCCGTCGTACACGCAGTCCCCGTCGGCCAGCAGCCAGCCGAGCGACGAGCCGTCGGACGAGCCGACCGCGACGCAGCCGTCGGACACGGCGACTGCCTCGCCGCCCGAGCCGAGCCAGCCGGAGACGGACCCGGTGGACGGCGGCACGGACAACGGCGGCACGACGGGCGTCGGCGGCCTGGGCGGCTGACCAGCCATTACACGCGCGTGGGGCCTTGACGGGGCTCCACGCGCGCGTGCGTTTGTGCGGCCGCTCTCGTGTCGGCCCTCGAAGCTCGTGTCAGCCCATGAACGTGCCGCTGACCGCGTCGTACTCGCGTGTCCACCACACCGCGAGCGCCGACGCCGCCGGGAACTGGGAGTCCGCGCGGGTGTCGCCCCGCTCGTAGTGCCAGCGCAGCATCCAGAAGTCGTTGAGCCGCTCCCACCACACGCGGTGCACGGCCGCCGCGAGCTCCGCGGGCGAGGCCCCGGCCGTACGCCGGTACGCGCGCGCGTACGCCCGTACCTTCGGCAGGTCGAGGGTGCCGTCCGGCCGTACGAAGAAGATGGCGGCGGCGCGTACGGCCTCCTCCGCGCGGGGCTGTACGCCGAGCCGGTCCCAGTCGACGATCGCGGCGGGCGCGTCCCCCCGGTAGAGCAGGTTGAACGGGTGGAAGTCCCCGTGCACCCACCCGACCGACTTCCCGCGCGGAGGCCGCCGGTCCGCGTGCCGCTCCAGCAGGTCCCGCCGCTCCAGGAGCCGGTGCCGGGCCAACTCGTCGAAGGAGTCGGCGGGCCGGTGCCGGCGCACGCGCGCGAGCAGGTCGTCGATGAGGGCGAAGGTGTCGGCGGGGTGGGCACTCTCGGAGGGCGGGGCGCCCGCGGAGGGCGGGGCGCCCGCGGAGGGCGGGGCGGTCCGCCGAGCACCCCACGCGCGCGTGTGCTGCGGCACGCATGTCCGTGACCTGCGCTCTTTTCCGCATGTGCGGTGCTGTACGCACGTCCGCGCGCTCGGCTCCTCACCCGGCCCACGGAACCCGTCGCGGGCCCGCTCCCGCACCGGCATCACGCGCTCCAGGCTCGCGTGTACCACCCCCAGAAGCGCCCCCAGCCGGGTGCACTCGACGGTGGTGAGCTGGGCGCCGTGGCGGTGGCGGCCGTCGATCCAGGGGTGCAGGGCGTAGGCGTGACCGCCGATCACGGCGACCGTGCGTCCGTCGCGGTCGGCCAGCGGCGGCGCCACGGGAACGCCCAGGTCGGCCAGGCGCCGGGTGGCCCGGTGCTGGCGGGCGATGGCGGCCGGGTCGGCGGTCTCCGGGTCGAAGTGGTGCTTGAGGAAGTAGCGGCCGCGGGTCGTGCGGAGCCGGTAGCCGCGGTTCAGGAGCCCCTGGTCGACGGGTTCGCAGACGAGCGCGGAACCGGCGGCGTACTGACGGAGCAAGGCGCTCAGCGGGGGCGCATGGGGCATGAGGGGTGGTACACAAGATCGCGGCACGCGCAGATGCTAGGGCACGATCCCGGCCCGTGAGCTGGGTGTTGTCACAGGCAGTCGCCCGCAGTCACTTTCGGTCGCACCGTGGTTGAAATTCTGATTTCTCTCCCATTGCTCCGACGGAGTCGTTCAAGAACTCTTCCCGATCCCGGGGTGACCGGGATAACGTGCCGGTGTTCCGGCCCCCTGCCAGGCTGTAACCAGAGCTGTGACCAGCGGCTCCTCCGGATATCTGCGAAGTACTCGGACCTCCAAGCAGAAAATACTTGGAAATCCAAGCAAAAATGCAGGTCAGGAGGGGTTTCACAGAAATGTGGAGCACTGGGTAACGTGACGTGATGCAGGGCGCTCGCCGGGGCACCTGTCACGCCTGTTCCCGGCCGAGTGGCACCCACCCCGTGCAACGGGTGTCGGAAACAGGTGAGCCGCACTGGAACCCGGCAATCCCGGGGGCCGGACCGACGGAGGAGCACACGTGACCGTGGAGAGCACTGCCGCGCGCACACCGCGACGCAGCGCCGGGAGCAAGGCCGGCACCGCCGGTGCCAAAGCAGCCGGCACCACCGGCAGCAAGCGCACCACCCGCACGACCGCCAAGAAGGGAACCGCCGCCCAGCAGGGCGCCGACCCCGAGCTCGTGCAGCTGCTGACGCCCGAGGGCGAGCGCGTCAAGAACGCCGAGTACGACAAGTACGTCGAGGCCGTCACCCCCGAAGAGCTCCGGGGCCTCTACCGCGACATGGTGCTCACCCGCCGCTTCGACGCCGAGGCGACCTCCCTGCAGCGCCAGGGCGAGCTGGGCCTGTGGGCCTCGCTGCTCGGCCAGGAGGCCGCCCAGATCGGCTCCGGCCGGGCCCTGCGCGACGACGACTACGTCTTCCCGACCTACCGCGAGCACGGCGTCGCCTGGTGCCGCGGCGTCGATCCGACGAACCTCCTCGGCATGTTCCGCGGCGTGAACAACGGCGGCTGGGACCCCAACAGCAACAACTTCCAGCTCTACACGATCGTCATCGGCTCCCAGACCCTGCACGCCACGGGCTACGCGATGGGCGTCGCCAAGGACGGCGCGGACTCGGCCGTCATCGCCTACTTCGGCGACGGCGCCTCCAGCCAGGGCGACGTCGCGGAGTCCTTCACCTTCTCCGCGGTCTACAACGCCCCCGTGGTGTTCTTCTGCCAGAACAACCAGTGGGCGATCTCCGAGCCCACCGAGAAGCAGACCCGGGTGCCGCTCTACCAGCGCGCCCAGGGCTACGGCTTCCCGGGCGTGCGCGTCGACGGCAACGACGTCCTGGCCTGCCTCGCGGTGACGAAGTCGGCGCTGGAGCGGGCCCGCGCCGGTGAGGGTCCGACGCTGGTCGAGGCGTACACGTACCGCATGGGCGCCCACACCACCTCCGACGACCCCACCCGCTACCGCCACGACGACGAGCGGGCGGCCTGGGAGGCGAAGGACCCGATCCTGCGGCTGCGCCGCTACCTCGAGGCCTCAAACCACGCGAACGAGGGATTCTTCGCGGAACTGGAGGCCGAGAGCGAGGCGTTGGGCAAACGAGTGCGCGAAGCGGTCCGTGCCATGCCGGACCCGGATCACTTCGCCATCTTCGAGAACGTGTACGCGGACGGGCACGCGCTCGTCGACGAGGAGCGTGCACAGTTCGCCGCCTACCAGGCGTCGTTCGCGGACGTAGAGGGGGGTCACTGAAATGGCCGAGACTGTCAAAAACATGGCATTGGCCAAGGCGATCAACGAGTCGCTGCGCCGCGCCCTGGAGACCGACCCCAAGGTCCTCATCATGGGCGAGGACGTGGGCAAACTCGGCGGCGTCTTCCGCGTCACCGACGGCCTGCAGAAGGACTTCGGCGAGAGCCGCGTCATCGACACCCCGCTCGCGGAATCCGGCATCGTCGGTACCGCCATCGGCCTCGCCCTGCGCGGCTACCGCCCCGTGGTGGAGATCCAGTTCGACGGCTTCGTCTTCCCCGCCTACGACCAGATCGTCACCCAGCTCGCCAAGATGCACGCCCGCTCCCTGGGCAAGGTCAAACTCCCCGTCGTCGTCCGTATCCCCTACGGCGGCGGCATCGGCGCGGTCGAGCACCACTCCGAGTCCCCCGAGGCCCTCTTCGCGCACGTCGCCGGCCTGAAGATCGTCTCCCCGTCCAACGCCTCGGACGCCTACTGGATGATGCAGCAGGCCATCCAGAGCGACGACCCGGTGATCTACTTCGAACCCAAGCGCCGCTACTGGGACAAGGCCGAGGTCAGCACGGAGGCGATCCCGGGCCCGCTGCACAAGGCGCGCGTGGTCCGCGACGGCACCGATCTCACTCTCGCCGCCTACGGGCCCATGGTGAAGCTCTGCCAGGAGGCGGCCGACGCGGCCGCCGAGGAGGGCAAGTCCCTGGAGGTCGTCGACCTGCGCTCGGTCTCCCCCCTCGACTTCGACACCATCCAGACGTCGGTCGAGAAGACCCGTCGCCTGGTCGTCGTCCACGAAGCACCGGTCTTCTTCGGCTCCGGCGCCGAGATCGCCGCCCGCATCACCGAACGCTGCTTCTACCACCTGGAAGCCCCCGTCCTGCGCGTCGGCGGCTACCACGCCCCCTATCCGCCCGCCCGCCTGGAAGAGGAGTACCTGCCGGGCCTGGACCGGGTACTCGACGCCGTCGACCGCGCCCTGGCGTACTGAGGAGAGGGTCGTGACGACGATGACAGAAGCGTCCGTACGCGAGTTCAAGATGCCCGACGTGGGTGAGGGACTCACCGAGGCCGAGATCCTCAAGTGGTACGTCCAGCCCGGCGACACGGTGACCGACGGCCAGGTGGTCTGCGAGGTCGAGACCGCCAAGGCGGCCGTCGAACTCCCCATCCCCTACGACGGCGTGGTCCGCGCACTCCACTTCACCGAGGGCACCACGGTGGATGTGGGCACGTCGATCATCGCGGTGGACGTGGCAGGCGGGGCCCCGACTCAGGCACAGGCGGAGGCACCGGCAGCCCCCGCCGAGACGACGGCACCGAAGGAAGAGCCAAAGCCGGAGGCCTCGGGCACGAGCGCGGGCGCGAAACGCCAGCCGGTCCTCGTCGGCTACGGCGTGGCCGCCTCCTCCACCAAGCGCCGCCCCCGCAAGGGCCCGGAGGTCCCGGTCCCCAAGGCCCCGGTCCAGGAGGCGTCGACGGCGCTCCGGACGGAGCTGAACGGCCACGGCGGCGCGGTCGCTCCCGCCGCTCCCGCCGCTGCCAAGAAGCGCCCCCTGGCCAAGCCTCCGGTGCGCAAGCTGGCGAAGGACCTGGGCGTCGACCTGGCGACGATCACCCCGTCCGGCCCGGGCGGCATCATCACCCGCGAGGACGTCCACGCGGCGGCGGCACCGCCCGTGCCGGCTCCCGCGCCGGTGGCGGCACCGGTCGTCGCGGCGCCCCAGGCACCTGTGCCGGCGTACGACGCGGCCCGCGAGACGCGCATCCCGGTCAAGGGCGTGCGCAAGGCGACGGCCGCGGCGATGGTCGGCTCGGCCTTCACGGCTCCGCACGTCACGGAGTTCGTGACGGTCGACGTGACCCGCACGATGAAGCTGGTCGAGGAGCTCAAGCAGGACAAGGAGATGCAGGGCCTGCGGGTCAACCCGCTGCTGCTGGTCGCCAAGGCCCTGCTGGTCGCCATCAGGCGCAACCCGGACATCAACGCGTCCTGGGACGAGGCCAACCAGGAGATCGTGGTCAAGCACTACGTGAACCTGGGCATCGCGGCGGCCACCCCCCGCGGCCTCATCGTCCCCAACATCAAGGACGCCCACGCCAAGACCCTGCCGCAACTGGCGGAGTCCCTGGGAGACCTGGTGGCGACGGCGAGGGAGGGCAAGACGTCCCCCGCCGCCATGCAGGCCGGCACGGTCACCATCACCAACGTCGGCGTCTTCGGCGTCGACACCGGCACGCCCATCCTCAACCCCGGCGAGTCGGCGATCCTCGCGATCGGCGCGATCAAACTCCAGCCCTGGGTGCACAAGGGCAAGGTCAAGCCCCGCCAGGTCACCACCCTGGCCCTCTCCTTCGACCACCGCCTGGTCGACGGCGAGCTGGGCTCCAAGGTCCTCGCCGACATCGCGGCGATCCTGGAGAACCCCAAGCGCCTGATCACCTGGGCGTAACAGCGAAGAGCCGCGCACCCCGACCGGGGTGCGCGGCTCTCTGCTGCCGGCTCAGTTCAGCTCAGCTCGGTTCCGCTCAGCTCAGCTCAGCTTGGCGAAGCCGTAGTTCATGAGCTTCGTCGCGTCGGTGGCGCGCTGGGGGATGCCGGTGGAGGCGAGGACCGTACCGATGACGGTCTTGCCGCCGCGGGTGGCGGCGAAGACGAGGCAGTACTTGGCCTCGGGGCCGGAGCCGGTCTTCACGCCGATCGCGCCGCTGTAGCTGCTGAGCAGCGTGTTCGTGTTCTCCCACGCCGCCATGGTGCGGGTGCTGCCCGTCTTGGTGGTCGTCTTCGCGGTGTACTTCTTGGTCTTGACGATCGCGCGGAAATTGGCGTTCTTCATCGCACTGCTGGCGATCTTCGTCAGGTCCTTCGCCGTCGAGTAGTTGGCGCCGTGACCGATGCCGTCGAAGGAGTCGAAGTTCGTGTTCTTCAGGCCGAGGTTCTTCGCCTCGGTGTTCATCTTGCCGATGAACGACTTCACGCGCGCGGCGCGCGTGGTGCCCGTGCCGAACGTGTCGGCCAGGGCGTACGCGGCGTCACAGCCGGAGGGCAGCATCAGCCCGTACAGCAGCTGACGGACGGTGACCTTGTCGCCCACGATGAGCTTGGCGTTGGAGGCGTAGTTGTTGGCGACGATGTAGTCGCTGTACGCCTTCTGGATCGTGACCTTGGCGTCGAGGTTCAGGTTGCGCTGCGCCAGCACGACCTTCGCGGTCATGATCTTCGTGGTGGAGCCGGTGGAGAGCCTGGTGTCGGCGCCCTTCCCGTACAGCTGGGCGCCGTTGGCGTTGTTCATCACGAAGCCGGTCTTCGCGGCGATCGTGGGGGTGGCAACGGCCTGCGCGGGTGCCGCAGTGAGGGCTCCGGTAGCGAGCACGGCGCCGGTGGTGACGGCGACCGCGGCGGCCCTGCGGAAGCGAATGCTCTTAATGCCGGTGATCAACTGAGATACCCCAATTGCTGTGAATGCCCCTTGTGTACGGCCCAGTTGGTGGGGGAAGAAAGAGGGGCCGCACGTGTGTGACACGTAAGTAGCACAGATGGTTGTGCGAGTTCTCGGGCGGGGTTCGATAACGCACCGCCGACGGGCTCCTCGGCGTCCGCATCGTGGACGTCCCCCCTCATGCGTACGTGTTGTATCTATCCTGTGGACATGCCCTCCGCCCCGCCCGCCCCCGTCAAGCAGCCCCCCGCAGCCGACCGCGTCTACGCCCACGTCAAGCAGGGCGTCCTGGACCGCCGTTACGAGGGCGGGACCCTGCTCACCGAGGGCGAGCTCGCCGAGGCCGTCGGGGTGTCGCGCACCCCGGTGCGCGAGGCGCTGCTGCGGCTGGAGGTGGAGGGGCTGATCAAGCTCTACCCGAAGAAGGGCGCCCTGGTCCTGCCCGTCTCCGCGCAGGAGATCGCGGACGTGGTGGAGACCCGGCTGCTCGTCGAGGAGCACGCCCTGCGCAAGGCCGTACCCGCCCCGCTGGGCCTCGTCGAGCGCCTTGAAGAACTGCTCACGCGGCAGAAGGAACAGGCAGCCGCCGGCGACCTGGCCGGGGCCGCGGTCACCGACCGCTGTTTCCACGCCGAGATCGTCCGCAGCGGCGGCAACGAGATCCTCTCCCGCCTCTACGACCAGCTCCGCGACCGCCAGCTGCGCATGGGCGTCGCCATCATGCACTCCCACCCGGACCGCATCTCCAAGACCCTCGCCGAACACGAGGAGATCCTGCGGGCGCTGCGCTCCGGCGACGCCGAGGAGGCCGTCGCGATCGTCCACCGGCACATCGGCTGGTTCTCGCACCTGGCACGGGGCGAGGTCCGATGAGGGCCGGAGCGGGCTCGTCGGCCAACTCCACCCTTCCGGGTGATCCGCCGGGCGGCCGACGCGCCGTCGCCGTCTGGGGCATCGGCGTCTCCGTCTACTTCGTCGCCGTCATCTTCCGTACGTCCCTGGGGGTCGCCGGCCTCGACGCCGCCGACCGCTTCCACGTGGGCGCCTCGGCCCTGTCGACGTTCTCGATCCTCCAGCTCCTCGTCTACGCGGGGATGCAGATACCGGTCGGCCTGCTGGTGGACCGGCTCGGCACCAAGAAGGTGCTGGGCATCGGCGTCGTGCTGTTCACGGCCGGACAGCTGGGCTTCGCGTTCTCGCCGTCGTACGGCACGGCCCTCGCCTCGCGAGCGCTGCTCGGCCTCGGTGACGCGATGACGTTCATCAGCGTGCTGCGGCTCGGCACCCGTTGGTTCCCGGCCCGGCGCGGACCGGTGATCGCGCAGATGGCGGGCCTGGCCGGGATGGCGGGCAACCTGGTCTCCACCCTCGTCCTGGCCCGGCTGCTGCACGGCATCGGCTGGACGGCGGCGTTCGCGGGCAGCGCGGTCGCGGGTGTCGTGGTCCTCGTCCTCCTGCTGCTCTTCCTGAAGGACCACCCCGAGGGGCACGAGCCCGCGCCGATGCCGCACCTGGGGGCGGCGTACGTACGGCGGCAGATCGCCGCGTCCTGGCGGGAACCGGGGACGCGCCTCGGGATGTGGGTGCACTTCACGACCCAGTTCCCGGCGATGGTGTTCCTGCTGCTGTGGGGGCTGCCGTTCCTGGTCGAGGCGCAGGGGCTCAGCCGGGCCGCGGCGGGTGAGCTGCTGACCCTCGTCGTGGTGTCGAACATGGTCATCGGCCTCGTCTACGGTCAGCTCATCGCCCGGCACCACGGGGCACGCCTGCCGCTCGCCCTCGGGACCGTCGGCACGACCGCGCTGGTGTGGGCGGCGACGCTGGCCTACCCCGGCGACCGCGCGCCGATGTGGCTGCTCGTCGCGCTGTGCGCGGTGCTCGGCGCGTGCGGCCCCGCCTCCATGATCGGCTTCGACTTCGCCCGCCCGGCGAACCCGCCGGAGCGTCAGGGGACGGCGTCCGGCATCACCAACATGGGCGGTTTCACCGCCTCCATGACGACGCTGTTCGCGGTCGGGGTGCTGCTGGACGCCACCGGTGACGACTACACGATCGCCTTCTCCGCCGTCTTCGTCCTCCAGGCCCTGGGCATCACCCAGATCCTCCGCCTGCGCAGGCGGGCGGCGCGCAGGGAGCGCGAGCGCCTGGTCGCGAGCCGGGTGGAGACGGTGCACGTGCCGGCGTGACGCCTGCCGCTCAGCGGACCGGGACGAGCGTGAGGTATGCCATCCCCAGAATGCCGCGGTAGTTCAGCCACTGGGCGCGGTGCCGGTCGACGCGCTCGCGGGTCCCGGCGGCCAGCGGGTGCTCGCCGTGCTCCGCGAGCCACACCTCCACGTCCGCCTGGTACGCCGACTCGAACGCCTCCCACTCGTCCAGGCTCGCCGTCTCGATCCACTCGGGCCGGAATCCCGCCGCCACCGCGAGGTCGACCAGCGTGGCGAGGTCGTACTGATCCGTGGCCCTGGCCTCCGGCCACATCCCGGACAGCTCGGCCGCGGTCGGGACACGCTCCCAGAAGCACTCGCCGAGCAGTACGCGCCCGCCGTCCGCCACCAGCCGGCGCAGCTCTCGAAGAGCCTCGGCGGTGTGCCCGGGAGGCGTGGCCGTGCCGAGGGCATGGCTCGAGCCCAGACACAGCACCAGGTCGGCCGGCCCGCGCTCCGTCGCCAGGGCGGACTCCTCCGCGAACTCCACCCGGCCGGCGAGCCCTCTCGCCGCCGCATTGCGCCGGCCCTGCGCCAGGTCGTCGCCGTTGAGGTCCACACCGGTGCCCCGCGCATCCGGTACGGCCTCCAGGACGCGCAGCATCAGCTCGCCCCAGCCGCAGCCGATGTCGAGGACCGTGCCGGGCCCCGGCGCGGCGAGCCGCCGCACGAGCTCCGTGGCGCGGGCTTCGGACAGCGGGCCGTGGAAGGTGAGGCGGGTGAGGCGGGGCGGGCCGTCGGCGGGTGTGGGGGGTGCCGGGTGGGAAGCGGCGGCGTCGGGCGCGGTGGTGCTGTCGATGTCGATGTCCGTCATGAGGCGCACGCTATTCCGGGATGGCATGGACGGCACACCGATTAAACGAGTGCCGGGACAGGGCTACTGCGTCACCGGGAAGTTGCGCAGTATCGCCGCCGCCAGCTCCTGGTCGCCCTCCGTCTTGAGGCGGTCGGCGACCGACTCCGGGGTCACCCGGCCGCAGGCCAGGCGGACGTACGTCTCCCAGTCGAGGGTGAGGGAGGCGGCAGGGCCGAGAGCGGGGACCGTTTCGAGGGTGCCGCGGCCCTGGATGTCGACCCTTATCGTGCGCAGGAACTCGATCGGGCCGTGCACGTCGAAGACGACGGCCGAACTGCGGGGCGCGTCGGCCCGTTCGGCGACGACCGAGGGGAGCGCGGCGAGGAGCACGTCACGGGCGACGTGCGCGCCGGGGGAGTCGAGGTTGCCGGGAGCGCCGAGGGCCGCGCGCAGGTCCTGCTCGTGCACCCACACGTTGAACGCGTGGCCGCGCATGGACTCTTCGAGGGTGAGATCGGCGCCGAGGGGGCCGCGCACCTTCGTACCGGGGTCACGGGACTCGTTGCGCAGCTGGCGGTTGCGGCGGATGACCGTGTACTCCAGCTCGGACGTCATCTCCGGCGCCGTGTGGTGACGGCGGACGTCGACCTGCATCTCCATGTAGCGCTGCTGCTCGTTCGTGACGTGGAACAGGTCGCGCGGGAGCGAGTGGATGGGGCGCGGGTCGCCGAGCATCTCGCAGTCCAGGCCGATGACATGCGACACGATGTCGCGCACCGACCAGCCCGGGCATGGCGTGCGGCGGTTCCAGTCTGCTTCCACCAGCGGCAGCACCAGCTCGGATATCGCTTCGATGGAATGGGTCCAGGCGTCGGCGTAGGGCTGAAGAGTGGGATGCAGACTCACGGAACGGGACCCCTTGGCGGTCGGTACACGGGCGGATGTGGCGGCGTTGCCAGTGGGAGGTGGCTGATGTCGCGGGTGTCTTGGAACGCTAAGTTACGCTGCTGTGAGGCACCCCGGCAGTGCTTTCGTGTGACGATCGTAGGCCCGTGTGGACGACTCGAATGCCAGGACGGTGGTAGTGTGCGCGCCTCTTTGATCCAGATCGCAGTAGACGAAGGCGAATCGGTCGAATCCCGGCGGCGGCGGGTGGCCGCGCTGGTACGGGAGCAGGCCGGGGCCGACCTCGTCGTTCTGCCCGAACTGTGGACGACCGGCGCGTTCGCGTACGAGGGGTTCGGCACCGAGGCCGAGCCGCTGGACGGGCCGACGCACGAGGCGATGGCCAAGGCGGCGAGCGACGCGGGCGTGTGGCTGCACGCGGGCTCGATTCCGGAGCGGGCTCCATCCGAAGGCGGCTCCGCCGCGGGTGAGGGGCCGTTGTACAACACGTCGCTCGTCTTCTCTCCTTCCGGTGATCTGGTCGCCGCCTACCGCAAGATCCACCGCTTCGGCTTCGACAAGGGCGAGGCCGTGCTGATGGGGGCGGGGCGGGAACTGGTGACGGTGCGTCTGCCGGAGACGACGCTGGGGGTTGCCACCTGCTACGACCTCCGTTTCCCTGAACTCTTCCGTGGGCTGGTCGACGCCGGGGCGCAGACCCTTGTCGTGCCCGCGGGGTGGCCTGAGCGCCGCCGGGGGCACTGGACGCTGCTGGCTCAGGCGCGGGCCGTGGAGAACCAGGCGTTCGTCCTCGCGTGTGGAACGGCCGGGACGCATGCGGGGGTTCCACAGGCGGGTCACTCGATCGTGGTGGATCCGTGGGGGGAGATCCTGGCCGAGGCCGGAGCCGGTGAGGAGGTCCTGTCCGTGGAGTTCGACCCGGCGAAGGTGGGCGCCACCCGGGAGCAGTTCCCGGCGCTGAAGGATCGGGTGCTGGGGCTGGACGCGCCTCGACGCTGAACCGTTCCGGGAGGCTGAACCGGCGTTGTCGCTGGGCGGGGGTGGGTCGCGCCGCCCGGCACCGACGGGGTGCCGCCTTCTGTGGGTCGGGAGCCGCCCCAGCGGCACGACTGCCCGCGGCTCGACGGATGAGCAATTTCCTCAGTCCGACTCGCTTTCCTTCTCCGCCATCTGGATCACGCACACCGCCACCGCGATCAGCAGGGCCGGGTCCGCGTCGTCGCGGACGACGTCGACGCCGTAGGTCTCGCGTACGTGGAGCCATCGGCGGGAGATGACGGCGAGGAGTTCGTCGTCGTACTCGATGGCGAACTCGCGGTCGAGGATCTTGCCGCTGACGTCGAGTTCGGTGCCGTCGACGAGGGAGACGCGGTAGTGGTTGCGCAGCAGGGACAGCCGCTTGCGGCGGATCCTCGCGAGGGGCTCGCCGTCCCGCTCGATGACCATGGTGTCCCGCAGGGCGAACATCTTCTGGTGGATGTCGATGAGGACGCGCCCGTCCCGGTCCTTCAGCTCGAAGGTGTCCCCCAGCCGCAGCGCCTTGCCGTCGACGAGGAAGACCTTGTTGCCCTGCTGGTCCTCGATCCAGTAGTCGTCACCGATGCCGAGGAGCCGGTCGCGTACGAGGAATCTCATGCGCTTACCGCTTCCCCCACGGCCGGTCCGAAACGCCGCCGGTAGGCCGATGGGCTGAGCCCCGTCTCGCGCCGCAGCCGCGCCCGCAGGTTCGCCGCCGTACCGAGCCCGCTGCGCGCGGCGACGACGTCGAGCCGTTCCTCGCCCCGCTCGATCAGCCGGCACGCCAGCGCCACCCGCTCCCCCGTCAGCCACGCGAGTGGAGTCGTCCCGAGCTGCGCGCGGAAGCGCCGGTGGAGCGTGGCCGGGGACACCGCCGCGCGTGCCGCCAGCCCCGCCACCGTCAGCGGCTCGCCCAGCCGTTCCTGCGCCCACGCCAGCAGCGGCGCGAGGGACTCGTCCGCCACCTCGGGCACCGGCCGTTCCACGAACTGCCGCTGTCCGCCGTCCCGGTGCGCGGCGAACACCAGCCGCCGGGAGACGGCGTTCGCGATCTCGGCGCCATGGTCCCGTCGTACGACGTGAAGGCCCAGGTCCAACGCCGACGCACTGCCCGACGCCGTGAGGATGTCGCCGTCGTCCACGAAGAGCACGTCCGGTTCCAGGCGCACGCGCGGGAACCGCGTCCGGAACGCCTCCGCCCACATCCAGTGGCAGGCCGCCCGCCGCCCGTCGAGCAGCCCCGCCTCCGCCATCGTGAAGGCGCCCGAGCAGAAGCCGACGAGCCGGGCGCCACGCGCGTGTGCACGGCGCACGGCGTCCAGGACGCGGGGAGAACGCGGAGCCTCCGTGTCGGGCCGGTTCGGCACGATCAGCGTGTCCGCCTCCTCGACCGCCTCCAGTCCCGCGACCCCGGTGAGCGTGAAGAACCCGTCCCGCATCCGCGTGGCGGGCCCGTCCGCGCACAGCCGGAAGTCGTAGAGCACGCGCCCGAGTTCCGGCCGCGGCAGCCCGAACACCTCGATCGCGCAGCTCATCTCGAACGGGTTGGAGTTCTCGTCGACGACCAGTACGACTC
The DNA here is from genome assembly GCF_042888465.1 of Streptomyces sp. NPDC002888. Classification (NCBI taxonomy): domain Bacteria; kingdom Bacillati; phylum Actinomycetota; class Actinomycetes; order Kitasatosporales; family Streptomycetaceae; genus Streptomyces; species Streptomyces sp. NPDC002888. The sequence goes on from NZ_JBIAPU010000002.1 coordinate 47,650, forward strand.
GGTGGGGCTGAGAGGATCCTTGCGACATGTGCGATTTCTAGCACTCGTACGGGTGATGGGGTACGCCCGAGGATGACGGGCATGACCAAGGAACCGCGTGAACCCGTCTCCCTCCCCGCAGCCCTCGCCTCCTTCACCGACCTGTGGAGCCCCCGTATCGTCACCGCCGTCAACGACTACGACGTACGCATCGCGAAGGTCGAGGGCGAGCACGTCTGGCACGCGCACGACCACACCGACGAGTTCTTCCTGGTCCTGGAGGGCGAACTGCACATCGCCCTGCGGGAGCCGGCCGGCGAGCGCACGGTCGTCCTCCCCAAGGGCTCCGTGTTCACCGTCCCGCGCGGCACGGAACACAAGCCCTACGCCCCCACCCCCACCGCCCTCCTCGTCCTCGAACCCACCGGCACCCTCACGGTCGGCGACCGCCACGACACCGTCCCCGACCACGTGGACGCGACCACCGGACACGCGCTGACCTGAGTGTCGGACCCGGGTGGCACCCTTGGATCCATGACCGACTCCGTACCCGACTCCGCACCCCGTCGCGTCCGTGTCCGCGCCCCCGAGCTGATCGGCAAGGGCGGCTGGCTGAACACGGGCGGGAAGCAGTTCACCCTCGCTGACCTGCGAGGACGCATCGTCGTCCTGGACTTCTGGACGTTTTGCTGTGTGAACTGCCTGCACGTCCTCGACGAGCTGCGCGAGCTGGAGGAGAAGCACTCGGACACGGTGGTCGTGATCGGGGTGCACTCCCCGAAGTTCGTGCACGAGGCCGAGCACCAGGCGGTCGTGGACGCGGTCGAGCGGTACGGGGTGGAGCACCCGGTGCTCGACGACCCGGAGCTCGCCACCTGGAAGCAGTACGCGGTGCGCGCGTGGCCGACGCTCGTGGTGATCGACCCCGAGGGGTACGTCGTGGCGCAGCACGCCGGCGAGGGCCATGTGCACGCCATCGAGCGGCTCGTCACGGAACTGGAGGCCGAGCACGAGGCGAAGGGCACCCTCCGGCGCGGCGACGGGCCGTACGTGGCGCCGGAACCCGAGCCGACCGTGCTGCGCTTCCCCGGCAAGGCACTCCTGCTGCCGTCGGGGAACTTCCTCGTCAGCGACACCACCCGGCACCAACTGGTGGAGCTGGCCGAGGACGGCGAGAGCGTCGTGCGGCGCGTCGGCTCCGGCGCACGAGGCTTCACCGACGGCGGTGCGGACGGCGCGTCCCTCGACGCACCCGCGTCCCTCGACGCACCCGCGTCCCTCAACACACCCGCGCCCCTCGACGCACCCCCGTCCTTCAACGAACCGCAGGGCCTCGCCCTCCTGCCCGACGGCTCCGTGGTCGTCGCCGACACCGTCAACCACGCCCTGCGCCGTCTGGACCTCGCCACCGGTGAGGTCACCACCCTCGCGGGCACGGGCCGGCAGTGGTGGCAGGGGTCCCCGACCTCCGGTCCGGCCCGCGAGATCGACCTCTCCTCACCGTGGGACGTGGCCGTCTTCGGCGGCAGGGTGTGGATCGCGATGGCCGGCGTGCACCAGCTGTGGGCGTACGACCCGGCCGACGGCACCGTCGCCGTCGCGGCCGGCACCACCAACGAGGGGCTCGTCGACGGGCCCGGCGCCGAGGCCTGGTTCGCCCAGCCGTCCGGGCTCGCCGCCACCCCCGAGCGGCTGTGGCTCGCCGACTCCGAGACCAGCGCCCTGCGCTGGGTGGACCTCGACGGCGCCGTCCACACCGCCGTCGGCACCGGCCTCTTCGACTTCGGCCACCGCGACGGCCCCGCCGGACAGGCCCTGCTCCAGCACCCCCTGGGCGTCACGGCCCTCCCCGACGGATCGGTCGCCGTCGCCGACACCTACAACCACGCCCTGCGCCGCTACGACCCGGCGACCGGCGAGGTGACCACGCTCGCCACGGACCTGCGGGAGCCCAGCGACGCGGTTCTCGTCGGCGAGGACATCGTGGTCGTCGAGTCCGCCCGGCACCGCCTGGTCCGGCTGCGGCTGCCGGAGGAGGCGGTACGGGTGGAGGCCATCGCCCACCGCACGCAGCGGGCGGCGACCGAGGTGGCCGCGGGCAAGCTCCGCCTGGACGTGATCTTCCAGGCCCCCGTCGGTCAGAAGCTCGACACGCGGTACGGCCCCTCCACCCGCCTCCTGGTCTCCTCCACCCCGCCCGGCCTGCTGCTCGCCGGTGAGGGAGCGGACACCGACCTCTCCCGCACCCTGGAGCTCGACCCGGCTCTCACGGAAGGCGTCCTGCACGTCTCCGCGATGGCGGCGTCCTGCGACGACGACCCTGCCAACGAGTACCCCGCGTGCCATGTGCACCAGCAGGACTGGGGAGTTCCGGTGCGGGTCGTCGACGGCGGGGCGGATCGGCTGCCGCTGGTCCTCGCCGGGATGGACGAGGGGTAGCGGGGGTCAGACGGCGACGTCGTCGAGGGCGTCCTCGTCCTCCGGAGCCGGCTCCGGATCGTCGTCCCGGCTGACCTTCCGGCGCAGGTTCTCGACGTCCGTCTGAAGGCCGAGCAACAGCTTGTGCAGCTCGTCGAGGACGGTCATCGGGACGATGGGGGTGTGGCCGCCGACCTCCGGCTCCAGGAGTTGCAGGTGGTCCAGGGCGTCCCGGGCCGTCGTCACGCTCTCGCGCAGCACCTGCCGGTGCTCGACGGCACGCTGACTGGCGGGCAGGGGCGTGCTCGGCGCGGAGGGCCCGTTCCCGTCCTCGGGCGCGGAGGCCACGTTCCCGCCCTCGGCCTCGGACGCGGAGGACCCGTCGGCCTCCGACTCGTCGCCCGCGGCGGGGCCCGGAACGGTCACCGGGATGGACGTCGGGATGGACGTCGGGATGGGCGTCGGGCCGGAGATCGGCCCTCCCCCCGGGCTCGCCGGGGACGGCACGAGACGCGTCTTCGGCGGGTGCGCCTTACGCGCACGCTCCGGGTTCGACGCCCAGACGACGTCCCACTGGTGCAGCATCACGGGCATGCCGTTGCCGTCCCGCTCGATCTTGTCGTGGCTGTCGAGGTCGAGCCTGAAGTGGACGTACGGGGTGCTCGAGCCGCCTCCCGACTTCTGCTTGTGGATGAGCTGACGCATCGTCACCGCGTTCTCCGGCAGCGCGTCGCTGCGGAACCGTTCGGCGGCGAGGGCGAGGATCCACAGGCCCCGCTCGTTGTGCTGCTGGGACAGGTCCTCGATGACCTGGTTGACGTCGGCGCGGAAGGGGACGCCGCCCTTCTCCTTGGCGGCCATGAGGGCCGATCCGACGTTCCGGGTGAGCAGCTTGTCGGCGATCAGCGCCACCCCGCCCGCAACGGCCAGCGTGCAGCGGGCGTCGATGTCGCCGTCCAGTGCGGGTTTCACCAGGGAGGTGAAGTCGTCCGTGGGGTGCGGCTCCCACTCCTGGATGACGTCGGAGGTGAGGACACCGCCGTTGTTCCAGGCGTTGCGCGCCTGGGTCGTGACGTGCTTCTTGTACGAGCGCCAGGGCAGGTCGATCAGCGGGCCGAGGAGTTCCGCGAACCCCTTCAGCCCCATCCGCTTGCCGCCCTTGATGGCCTTGGCCTGGTCCTTGAGGGGTTCCAGAAGCTCCGGCCGGGTCAGGGCGTGCACCAGGTAGACGCTGCGCCACAGGGCGGTGCCGGGCGGGGTCGGCTCCTGGTCGAAGACCCGGGGAAGTTCCTCGACGGGGATCCGGCCGACGGCCAGACCGTAGACGACCTGGAGATCGTCCTTCGGCACCAGCGAGTCGCCCAGCTGGATCACGCGCTTGAGGGCGCGGGTGGCGACCTCGACGTTCTGGGCGGCCGCGTCCCACTGCTTGAACTCGACGTGTACCGAGGCCAGTACGGAGCGGATCGCGTCGTCGAAGATGTCCTCGGGGGCCAGCAGGTGCCCCGGATGTCCTTCGGCGCCGACGGCGATCTGGGCCGGGACGACGTACGTCTGGGCGATCTGGGCCGCGCGCGGCCCCGGCTCCTGCTCCGCGATGTCCCGGGCGAACTCCTCCTTGAGCCCCCGGCGCCACCTCTCCCGGCCGGCGGCCAGCCGCTCGCCGAGAGGGCCGCCGCCCGGCCCGGACGAGGCGGCGGTGCTCTTGCCGAAGAGCGAGTCCACCGTGAGCTGGGCGGTCTCCGCCGCGTCGGCGTCGGGGCCGGCTAGCACGGCCCAGGCACTGGCCAGCCGGGTGATGCCGTCCCGTACGACCAGGGCGTGGAAGGACTCGGTGCCGTCCTCGAAGGAGATCTCGACGGGGTGGGTGATCAGGTTGCGGGTGACCTTGCGGGCGAGGACGGAGGGCGCGTAGCTGTTGAGCGACAGGGTGCCGTGGATGGTCTGCCACACGTGGTTGCGGAGGTGGGCGAGGTCCTGGTACCGGTACCGGACGATCGCGCAGGGGCGGTCGGCGTCGGTGATCCCCTGGACCTGGGGGTCGGGGATCTCCATCACCTCCATGCCGGTGCGCGGCTGGATGCCGGGCAGCATTTCGCTCAGGTGGGCCCGGGTGACGACCGAGTGCAGGGTCGCTCCGTCGACGTTCTCCACCATGAGCAGCCCGGCGGGGTCCGTGGCAGTGGGCCGGAGCTGTACGGCCACCCCCTCGGGGCCGGTCGTGGCGCGGGCGACGGCCTGCCAGGCGCCCTCGGGGAGCAGGGTCACCGGGTTGGTTTTGCCCGCCGCGACCACTTTCGCCAGGTCCACGTCCTGGGACGTGACCGGCAGGGTGGGCTCGACATTGGACACGAGTACGGATTCGGAACCCCACGGCACGGTGAAGGAGCGGGGGGCGTGAAGGGGCATGGGTGATGTCCTCCGGACAGGGGAGAGCCAGGGATGGCAAGGGGTGCGTAGCGACGAAGCAGGGATGGAGCAGGGGTGAGGCAGGGATGAGCGCAGGCGCGTAGGGGTGAACGGGGTGGTCCAGGAGGGGAGGTGAGCCCGCTCAGAGCTCCATGGGGCCTTCGGCGCCGGGCAGCAGTTCCGGGAACCACTCCCACAGGAAACGGCGGTTGTGCCGCCGGGCGTGGTGCTGGTAGGCGCAGTACGCGACGAATTCCGCGGCCTCCAGAAGGCCCTCCAGCTCGGCCGACGCGTACGGCAGCCCCTCGACGAGGGACGGCGCCGCGGGCGTCGGGGCGGGGGTCAGCTCGTACCACGAGGACGTGGGCGTGTTCGTCCGGATGATCGCCGGCGCGGGTGTGCCGTCCGCCGTGCGTCGGGACGACAGCCGCGCCAGGAGGGACGAGGCCGTGTCCGTGACGCTCATGCCACGGCCCACTGCGGTGCCGACGGTCGTGCCGGGCAGCCCGGCGATCACGCCGAGGCCCCGCCGCAGGACCTGCCGGTAGGCCCACTGCTCGGCCTTGTTGGGGCCGCGTCTGACCGACGCGACACGCGGCCTGCCCTGCCCCGCAGCGAGTTTGCGGGCGCGAAGCATGTCGCCGCGCCTGATGTTCAGTGCCGGGTCCGCGTGCAACTCCTCGCGGAACTCCGCCCAGGCGGCGACGACTGCCTTCGACTCCAGCGCCTCGGCGCTGATCCGCAGCAATCCGGCGACGGACATGTCGCGGCCTCCCGAGAGGACGCCGACATGGACGCTGCGAGGGTTGAGATTGGCGTTCGCAAAGCAAGGTGAAACATGGTCACGCCCGCCGCCGGCGGCGGGCGTGGATGACGGAGACGGACTCGCGGTGGCGTTCATGGCTCAACTCCATGGCACAGCAAACAGATGTGATGGAGCCTCCGCTGCAACGGCGGTGCTCGCGCGTCGCTCGAATCGCCTCGCTTCACGCGGTGACGACGTTAACGGCTGCCGATGCGCCCGAATGCCGGATTCTTATCGTCCGATCGCACTTGTATGGAAATTGTTCGGACCTGACTCGGTCGAGCCTGGTCGAGATCGAATCCGGCGTGAGAAATCACCGTCATCGTGTCAACTGTGCTCGCGCCTCCGGGAAGTTCTCGAAGAGCCACGGCGCGGGGTTCTGCCCCAGCCGGTCGAGCGTCGCCAGGTTGGACGCGACTTCCACGGTCTGGCCGAGTGGGCTGGACTTCTCGATCACGAACACGAATTCGTTCTCCGACGTCGGCAGCCGCCGGGGCAGAGTGATGAGCCCCAGATCGTCGAACGCCTTCGAGATCTGCTCGCACAGCTCGGCGCTGAGCCGGGAGCGTTCCGGCGCGGCGTACTTCTTGATGAAGCGCATGGAGAGCCGCTTGATGCCGTCGTCGACTTCGACGGCATGGGCGATAACGGTGAAGTCCATAACTCAGTAGATTACTGAGTTAGTTATCGCGTGTGTTCTCAGACGCCATATCCGTCGCTGTATCCGTCCCGCCGATGATGGTGGTGCCCCTCCTCGTCGATGACAGGCGCCGACGGCGGCATCACGACGCGCCTGCGCCGGGCGATGCTGCTGAACGTCGTCACGCCGATCAAGCCGACGATCATGAAGATGACGCCGACCAGGTCGAGGTTGACCCCCTCCATGTCCCAGTCGGTCGCGAACGTGAGGATGGCTCCCACGGCGATGAGGATGATGCACCCGCCGAGGCCCATGAGTGTCGCCTCCCTGTCCGGTCCGGTCGTTCCGGTCCGTCACTGCGGGTACCCCCGAGGCGAACTCCCATGCGACGGCGGGTCCGTCACGCCTCCAGAAACGCCGTCAGCGCGTTCGCGAGCAGGAACGGGTCATCGGCGCCGCACAGTTCACGCGCACTGTGCATCGACAGGATCGCCACGCCGATGTCGACCGTCTTGATGCCGTGCCGGGCCGCGGTGATCGGGCCGATGGTCGTGCCGCAGGGCATGGAGTTGTTCGAGACGAAGGACTGGAAGGGGACCCCGGCCCGCTCGCAGGCGTCCGCGAAGACCGCGCGGCCCGAACCGTCCGTGGCGTAGCGGTTGTTGACGTTCACCTTCAGGATCGGCCCGCCGTTGACCCGCGGGTGGTGCGTGGGGTCGTGCCGCTCGGCGTAGTTGGGGTGGACCGCGTGGCCCGTGTCCGAGGACAGACAGACGGTGCCCGCGAAGGCGCGTGCCCGGTCCTCGTACGACCCGCCGCGCGCGAAGACCGAACGTTCCAGCACGCTGCCGAGCAGCGGTCCGTCCGCGCCGGTGTCCGACTGGGAGCCGTTCTCCTCGTGGTCGAAGGCGGCGAGGACGGGGATGTGCGTCAGGGCCGCACCGCTGGTGGCGACGGAGGTCAGCGCGGCGACGGCCGCGTGCACCGAGAGCAGGTTGTCCATGCGCGGTCCGGCGAGCAGCTCCTTGTCGCGGCCCAGGTAGGCGGGCGGCTCCACGGAGTGCGTCATCAGGTCCCAGCCGGTCACCTCGCCCGCCGGGATCCCGGTGGTCTCCTCCAGGAAGGCGATCAGGTCGCCGTCGCGCACCTCGCCCATGCCCCAGACCGGCTGGAGGTGGCGCTGCTTGTCGAGCTTGAGGCCATCGGTGTTCACCGCCCGGTCGAGGTGCACGGCGAGCTGGGGCACGCGCAGCAGCGGCCGGTCCACGTTGACCAGGCGGGTCGAGCCGTCGCGCAGCGTGAGTCGCCCGGCCAGGCCCAGGTCGCGGTCGAGCCACGAGTTCAGCAGCGGTCCGCCGTAGATCTCCACCGCCACCTGGCGCCAGCCGTGCGCCCCGCTGTCCGGCAGCGGCTTGACCCGCAGGTTGGGGGAGTCGGTGTGTGCGCCGGTGATGCGGAACGGCGTGTGCGGGGCGGCGCCCTCAGGGACGTACCACGCGATGATCGCGCCCCCGCGCAGCACGTACTTGCCGCCGCTTGCCGTGGTCGTACCCGCTGATGTCTCCGCGTCCCAGGCGTCCGTCTCGGCGACCTGCCTGAATCCGGCCTTCTCCAGCCGTTCTGCGGCGTTCGCCACGGCGTGGTACGGCGACGGGCTCGCCGCCAGGAAGGTCATGAGATCGTCGGTGTGGCCGCGGTCGAAGCGGGAGGGTGCGCTCATGGGTTCACCTTAACGACGTACGAGGGCCCGCTCCCCATCACTGGAAGCGGGCCCTCGTAAGGACAGTGTGGAGGGAGGAGCCGAAGCCTAGAACGCGGCCTCGTCGAGCTCCATGAGGTCCAGGTCGACGCCCTCGGCCACCTTGCGGGCCAGGGTCACGCCGGGCAGGACGTTGGCCGCGAAGAACTTCGCCGCCGCGATCTTGCCGGTGTAGAACGACTTGTCCTTGGCCGAAGCCGTCGGAAGCTTCTCGGCGGCGACCGCCGCGCCCTTGAGCAGCAGGTAGCCGACGACCACGTCACCGGAGGCGAGCAGCAGGCGGGAGGTGTTGAGCCCGACCTTGTAGATGTTCTTGACGTCCTGCTCGGTGGCCGCGAGGTCGGTCAGCATCAGGCCGACGATCGCCTCCAGCTCGACGGCCGCCTTCGCGAGGTGCTCGCGGGCGCCCGCCAGCTCCTCGTCGCCGGTGCCGAGCGCCAGGAACTTCTTGATGTCCTCGGCCAGGGAGTTCAGCGCGGCGCCCTGGTTGCGGACGATCTTCCGGAAGAAGTAGTCCTGGCCCTGGATCGCGGTGGTGCCCTCGTACAGGGTGTCGATCTTGGCGTCGCGGATGTACTGCTCGATCGGGTACTCCTGCAGGAAGCCGGAGCCGCCGAAGGTCTGGAGCGACTGGGCGAGCTGCTCGTAGCCCTTCTCGGAGCCGTAGCCCTTGACGATGGGCAGGAGCAGGTCGTTCAGCGCGTGCTCGGTGGAGGTGTCCTCGCCGGCGGCCTCCTTGACGGCGATCGCGTCCTGCACCGACGCCGTGTAGAGGACCAGGGCGCGCATGCCCTCGGCGTACGCCTTCTGCGTCATCAGCGAGCGGCGGACGTCGGGGTGGTGCGTGATGGTGACCTTGGGCGCGGCCTTGTCCATGAAGTTGGCCAGGTCCGGACCCTGGACGCGCTCCTTGGCGTACTCCAGCGCGTTGAGGTAGCCGGTCGACAGGGTCGAGATCGCCTTCGTGCCGACCATCATGCGGGCGAACTCGATGATGCGGAACATCTGGCGGATGCCGTCGTGCTTGTCGCCGATCAGCCAGCCCTTGGCGGGGTGGCGGTCGCCGAAGGTCATCTCGCAGGTGTTGGAGGCCTTCAGGCCCATCTTGTGCTCGACGTTGGTGGCGTAGGCGCCGTTGCGCTCGCCGAGCTCGCCGGTCTCGAAGTCGAAGAGGTACTTCGGGACGAGGAAGAGGGACAGGCCCTTGGTGCCGGGTCCTGCGCCCTCGGGGCGGGCCAGCACGTAGTGGAGGATGTTCTCCGACATGTCGTGCTCACCGGAGGTGATGAACCGCTTCACGCCCTCGATGTGCCAGGAGCCGTCCTCCTGCTGGACCGCCTTGGCGCGGCCGGCGCCCACGTCCGAGCCGGCGTCCGGCTCGGTGAGCACCATGGTGGAGCCCCACTGCTTCTCGACGGCGATCCCGGCGATCTTCTTCTGGACGTCGTTGCCCTCTTCGAAGAGGACGCCGGCGAACGCCGGGCCGGAGGAGTACATGAAAGCGGCCGGGTTCGCGCCGAGGACCAGCTCCGCGTTCGCCCAGAGCAGGGACGGGGGAGCGGTGGTGCCGCCGATCTCCTCGGGCAGGCCCAGGCGCCAGTACTCGGCGTCCATGTAGGCCTGGTAGCTCTTCTTGAAGGAGGCGGGGACCGGCGCGGTGTTGGTCTCCGGGTCGAAGACCGGCGGGTTGCGGTCGGCCTCAGTGAAGGACTCGGCCAGCTCGTTCTCCGAGAGCCGGGTGAGCTCCTCGAGGATGCTCTTCGCGGTATCGGCGTCCATCTCCTCGAACGGGCCCGTGCCGTACAGCTTGTCGCGCCCGAGCACCTCGAAGAGGTTGAACTCGATGTCGCGGAGATTCGACTTGTAGTGCCCCATGGCGACGGCTCCGTAGAGAGATCGGCGAGGCACTGACTCCCCGCACATGTTCACGTTCCAATCAAGTGGCTCCGATGATGCTACCCGCCGGTAATAAGAAGCAACCCCGAACCGTGATCTGTGACGCGTTACGCGCTCGGCCGGTTCGCGCCGGCACCGCGAGGGTCACCGAGCAGTCCCGCCCGACGGGTCCTCTCGGTACTCTTGCGCTCATGTACGGCTACGACCAGAACGTCGGTGCACAGCAGGGCTACGCCCCGCCGCAGCAGCCCATGTCCGGCGGCGTCGGAGGGTACGGCCAGCAGCCGCCGCTCTACCCCGAGCCGTCCCCGCCCTCGCTCGCGGACGCGGTGCGGGCCTTCACGACCGGGCAGCTGTCGGCCGAGGACTTCCAGCAGGTCTTCGCGACGTCGAAGGTCTACTGCCCGCGCGGCGACAACCCGGGCTTCCTCGCCCTGCACAACACCCAGCAGCCGGTCATCCCGATGTTCACCTCCCTCAAGGAGCTGCGCCGGTACGCGGGCAAGGAGTCCAAGTACTTCGTGATCACCGGATCGGAGGTGATCGACCTGCTGCCGACGGGGTACGGCTTCGTCCTCGACATGGAGGGTGAGCACCGGATGGTGTTCGACGCGAAGGCGGTCGAGCAGATGGTCGAGTTCGCGATGCGCCGGATGTATGGCTAGACGCCCTTGCTTCGCAGGCGGCTGACGCGCCCCACACCCCGTAGGCCCGGAGGGAATGCCCTCCGGGCTTTCTCTGTTGGGGGTAGCAGAAAGTTCAATGCTCAACTAAACTGGCCGCACAAGGAGGTACCGACATGCCTGCAGTGACCGTCGAGAACCCGCTGACGCTGCCGCGCGTAACCGCGCCCGCCGACGCCGTGGCACGTCCCGTGCTCACTGTCACGACCGCGCCCAGCGGTTTCGAGGGCGAGGGCTTCCCGGTGCGCCGTGCGTTCGCCGGGATCAACTACCGCCACCTCGACCCGTTCATCATGATGGACCAGATGGGCGAGGTGGAGTACGCGCCCGGGGAGCCGAAGGGCACCCCTTGGCACCCGCACCGCGGCTTCGAGACCGTCACCTACATCATCGACGGGATCTTCGACCACCAGGACAGCCAGGGCGGCGGCGGCACCATCACCAACGGCGACACCCAGTGGATGACGGCCGGCTCGGGCCTCCTCCACATCGAGGCGCCGCCGGAGTCCCTCGTCATGTCCGGCGGCCTCTTCCACGGCCTGCAGCTGTGGGTGAACCTCCCGGCCAGGGACAAGATGATGGCCCCGCGCTACCAGGACATCCGCGGCGGCCAGGTCCAGCTGCTCGCCTCCCCCGACGGCGGCGCGCTGATGCGCGTCATCGCCGGTGAGCTGGACGGCCACCAGGGCCCCGGTATCACCCACACCCCGATCACGATGATCCACGCGACGCTCGCGCCGGGCGCGGAGATCACCCTGCCGTGGCGCGAGGACTTCAGCGGCCTCGCCTACGTCCTGGCCGGTCGCGGCACGGCCGGTCCGCAGCGGCGGCCCGTGCAGATGGGGCAGACCGCCGTCTTCGGCGCCGGCTCCTCGCTGACCGTCCGCGCGGACGAGAAGCAGGACTCCCACACGCCCGACCTGGAGATCGTCCTCCTCGGCGGACAGCCCATCCGTGAACCCATGGCGCACTACGGGCCGTTCGTGATGAACACCCGCGAGGAACTCCAGCAGGCCTTCGACGACTTCCAGAAGGGCCGTCTGGGGACGATCCCGGCCGTCCACGGGATGTCCGAGGAAGGCCCGCTGGGCTGACAGCGGATTGATCCGCCTGACCCGCGCCGCGCGGCCGCGGGTCAGGCGGCTTCCTCCGTCTTCTCCCACGTGGTCACGTCCAGCGTGACGGAGGACAGGCCGTACTCGTCGTCCTTCTGCCATCCGAGGACCCGGATCGCCGCGACGCGGTTCTCATCGGTGAGTACGCATGAGGTGAGCCCCCTGCGGATGGTCTTCGCCTTGATGGTGAAACCGAATTCGGTGGCCGCGGAACAGCTCTCGGCGGTCGGTTCCCCGTTGACTGTGGCGAGGTCGCCCTGGTCCCCCGCGATGGTGTAGCCGTCGGCGTTGGACGTCAGGTAGAAGGAGATGTCGGGCTGGCCGTTGGTGAAGTCCACGTCCAGGTTCGTGCCGGACCGCAGGACCACCTTGCGTTCCTCCCGGACCGCGGCTGCTCCCGTGGCCGCTCCCGTGACGTCGGCCGTGGCGGCGCCGGACGCGGGAGCGCCGAGGACGCCCGACGGGGAGGGTGTGCCGGAGGCCGTCGGTGCGGTGGGGGCTCCGGTCCGGCCGGCTGTCCGGTCGGCACCGGGTGTGCCGTTCGACTGCGTCAGCATCTGATAGGTCACCACACCGCCCACGGCCAGCAGGGCGGCCGCCACGAACGTGACGGTGGTGCCCTTGAAGGCGAACCTGAAGCCCCGGCCGCCCACGGAGAGGCTGGACGTGGGAGAGCTTCCGTGCGCTTCCTGCATCACCCGTGTGACCTCGGCGTCCGCGACGGCCCGGGTGCGCCGGGCGTCGGCCTCGCCCTGCGCCCGGATGGTCATCGCTTCAGCCTCCCCCTGTGCCTGGATCCTCGCCGACTCCGCCATACCCGCGCTGTACTCGCGCATCATCTGCGGTGTGAACGAGGCCTCCTCGGCCCCGTCCTTCCGGGATGCGGACTTGCCCATGTCGCTCCTTGCCTGCCGTAGGGACACGGCCAGGGCACACATCGTGCAGTTCGGGAGGCGACGACAGCCCTCACTCACACAGGGGTCACTCGAAAGAGTGGTGTAGTGGGATAATTGACGATCCGTCACCCGACCGGCCCGCCAGTGAAGGACAGCCCGCCCTCCCCGTGCTCCCCTGGAGGCGTGCAGGAGTCCCGCCCGCTGCTCCCCGGCCCCGTCCGCCGTCTCGCCGCCTGGTGCGCCACGATCCTGCTCGTCTCCGGGGTCGTCTACGTCGGGATCAGGCTCTGCGCGCAGGTGCGGACGGCGGTCGTGCCGGTGCTGCTCGCGCTGCTCGGGACCGCGCTGCTGCGGCCCTTCCACCGCAGGCTGGTGAAGGCGGGGGTCAACCGGTCCCTCGCCGCCGGGGTGACCTGCGTGGCCGTCGTCGCCGTGGTCGGCGGGGCCGTGTACATCGTCGTCGCCGCGCTCATCGACACCGGGGACGAGATCGTCGCCTCGCTCAAGGACGCGGCGCGGGGGGTCGCCGACCACTTCGGGGCCGCCGGAACCTCGCTCGACGACCTCGCCTCCAACGCCCGGGAACTGCTCACCAAGTTCGGCGGGACCGCCGCCTCCGGTGTGATCAGCGGGGTCAGCGTCGTCGGCGAGAGCATCGCCATGGCCGTCCTCGCGCTGCTGCTCGTCTTCTTCTTCCTGCGCGACTCCGACCGCGCCGTCGGCACCCTGCGGTCCGTCGTCCCCGGTCCGGCCGGCGACACCCTGGAGGCGATGGCGCGGCGGGCGTTCCGGGCCGTCGAGGGGTTCATGCGCGGGACCACCCTCATCGCGCTCATCGACGCCCTGTGCATCACCGTCGGACTCCTCGTCCTGCGCGTCCCCGGTGCCGCGGGCCTCGGCGCCCTCGTCTTCGTCGGCGCCTACATCCCCTACCTCGGCGCCTTCCTCTCCGGAGCCCTGGCCGTGCTGGTCGCGCTCGCCGACCGCGGGTTCGTCATCGCGCTGTGGGCGCTCGGCGTGGTGCTCGCCGTGCAGGTGCTGGAGGGCCACGTGCTCCAGCCGGCGATCCAGAGCCGGACCGTACAGATGCATCCGGCGGTGGTGATGGTCACGATCACCGCCGGAGCGTCCGTGGCCGGCATCCTCGGCATGCTGCTCGCGGTACCGCTGACCGCGGCCGCCTTCGGGGTCGTACTCGAACTACGGGCACGCCACGGCACGCCCCCGGCGCCCGCCGGGGAGTCGTAGCGGCCCCTGTGTGTCCTACCGCGTGTCCGCCCGGGGCTCGTGGAGCTCGAACCAGATGCTCTTGCCCTCGCCCTGCGGAGCCACCCCCCACGCGTCCGCGAGCAGCTCGATCAGCATCAGGCCGCGGCCCGACGAGGCGAGTTCTCCGGGCCTGCGCTTGTGCGGAAGATCGTCGCTGGTGTCCGCGACCTCGATCCGCATCCGGCGCCCGCCCGGTGCCCCGGTCACCTCGGCGACCAGGAGGGCGTCGGCGTCGGTGTGCACGAGGACGTTGGTCAGCGTCTCGGAGACGAGGAGCACCGCCGAGTCGACCTGGTCCTCGCAGGACCAGTCGTGCAGCAGCTCGCGCAGCTGCTGGCGGCCCTCGGCGATCCGCTCGGGCTCGTCCTGCGCGACCGTCAGCACCGTGCGGCGCACGCTCGGCCGTACGGTGACGGTGTCCCCGCAGCCGCAGCCCTCACCCTGCCTGCACAGCAGCAGTAAGGCGATGTCGTCCTCGCGGCGGTCGGCCAGCGGGCCGGTGGTGTGGTGCGAGGACGGCCCGTGCACGGCCTGGACCAGGGCGTCGGCGAGCCCCTCCAGGTCGCCCTCGTGGGCCTCCAGGGTCTTGCGGATGCGCTGCCAGCCGGTGTCGAGATCATGGCCGCCGGTCTCCAGCAGGCCGTCCGTGCAGATCATCATGGACTCGCCGGGCTCCAGGCCGAGCCGCGTGGTCGGGTAGTCGGAGTCCGGATCGATGCCCAGGGGCAGGCCGCCGGCCGTGGGGCGGACGATCACCGTGCCGTCCGCCATCCGTATCGCCGGATCCAGATGGCCGGCGCGGGCGGTCTCCAGGACCCCGGTCACCGGGTCGACCTCGATGTACAGGCAGGTCGCGAAGCGCAGGCCCGCCAGGTCGTCGTCGGAGTGCGTGATGCCGTAGAAGAAGCGGGAGGCGCGGGAGAGGACCGCGTCCGGCCGGTGGCCCTCGGCGGCGTACGCCCGCAGCGCTATCCGCAGCTGTCCCATCAGGCCCGCCGCCCGTACGTCGTGCCCCTGCACATCCCCGATGACCAGGGCGAACCGACCTCTGGGCAGCGGGATCATGTCGTACCAGTCGCCGCCGACCTGGAGGCCGCCGCCGGTGGGGATGTAGCGGGCGGCGAGGGTCATGCCCGGTATCTCGGGGCCGAGCTGGGGCAGCATCGAGCGCTGCAGCCCGTCTGTCAGCTCCCGCTGGGTCTCGGCCGCACCCGCCCGGGACAGGGCCTGGGCGAGCATGCGGGCCACGGTGGTGAGCACCGAGCGCTCGTCGGGCGTGAACGCCACCGGGTAGGCGAAGGCCGCCATCCAGGCGCCCATCGTGCGGCCCGCCACGATCAGCGGCAGGAACGCCCAGGACTGGCGGCCGAACTGCTGGGCCAGCGGCCAGGTGAGCGGATAGCGCTCCTTGTACTTCTCCGGGGAGGACAGGTACACCGCCCGGCCCGTGCGTGCCACCTCCGCCGCCGGATAGTCGGTCTCCAGCGACATATGGGTGAAGGGGCCCTCGTCGCCCGGCTCCTGCCCGTGGTGGCCGATGATCGTCAGGCGATCGCCCGTAATCCCGAACACGGCGAGCCCGTCCGGTGAGAACCCGGGCATCGACAGCCCCGCCGCGACCCGCAGCACCTCCTCCGTGGACCGCGCCTCCGCCAGCGCCCGTCCCGCGTCCAGCAGGAACGCCTCCCGGGAGCGCCGCCAGTCGCCGGTGACCGCGCTACGGCCCGCCGGGGTGCCCGGCGAGGGCTCGGTGACCTCCTGGAGGGTGCCGATCAGCTCGTACTCCTTCTTCACCCGGTCGAAGGACGGCTTGGAGCGGCTGCGGACGACCCGGATGATCCGGCCCTGGTCGTCCATGACCCGTATGCGCACCTCGGCGAGGGTGTTCTCGGCGACGGCGAGCTGCACCACGCCGGTGATCTCGTTCCAGTCGACAGGGTGGAGGCGGGCCCGGGCCTGGGCCTGGGTGAGGGTGGTCTGCTCGGCGGGCAGCCCGAGCAGCCGCGCTGCCTCCGCGTCCACGGTGACCAGCTCGGTGGCGGTGTTCCAGTGCCACAGGCCGGTCGCGAGGGCGGCGAGAACATCCCCCACGGCGGGCAGAGGCTCGCCAGTGCGCATTGCCCTACTTTAAGAACAGCCGATCGAGAAGTGCCACTGATCGCCTGATCGTCCACGAAACAATGGTGGGGAGGCGATCATGGGGTGCCCGGTACGCTGGGGGTGTTTCACGTGAAACACCGGCTGAAACAGACCCCGATCCGCGAAGACTGGATGAACGACGATGCATCGGTACAGGTCCCACACCTGCGGCGAGCTCCGCGCCTCTGACGTCGGCAGCGACGTCCGGCTGAGTGGCTGGCTGCACAATCGGCGCGACCTGGGCGGCATCCTCTTCATCGATCTGCGCGACCACTACGGCATCACGCAGCTCGTCGCCCGCCCCGGCACGCCGGCGTACGAGGCCCTCGACAAGCTCACCAAGGAGTCGACGGTCCGCGTCGACGGCAAGGTCGTCTCGCGCGGCACGGAGAACATCAACCCGGACCTGCCGACCGGTGAGGTCGAGGTCGAGGTCGGCGAGGTCGAGCTGCTCGGCGCCGCCCAGCCGCTGCCCTTCACCATCAACACCGAGGACGGGGTCAACGAGGAGCGGCGCCTGGAGTACCGCTTCCTGGACCTGCGCCGCGAGCGCATGCACCGCAACATCATGCTGCGCACGGCGGTCATCTCGGCGATCCGCCACAAGATGGTCGCCCTCGGCTTCAACGAGATGGCGACGCCGATCCTGACCGCGACCTCCCCCGAGGGCGCCCGCGACTTCGTCGTTCCCTCGCGTCTGCACGCGGGCAGGTTCTACGCCCTGCCGCAGGCTCCGCAGCAGTTCAAGCAGCTGCTGATGATCTCCGGCTTCGACCGCTACTTCCAGATCGCGCCCTGTTTCCGCGACGAGGACGCGCGCGCCGACCGTTCGCCGGGCGAGTTCTACCAGCTCGACGTCGAGATGAGCTTCGTGGAGCAGGAGGACGTCTTCCAGCCCATCGAGCAGCTCATGACCGAGCTGTTCGAGGAGTTCGGCAACGGCCGTCACGTCACCTCCCCCTTCCCGCGGATCCCGTTCCGCGAGGCGATGCTGAAGTACGGCTCCGACAAGCCGGACCTGCGCGCCCAGCTGGAGCTCGTCGACATCACCGACGTCTTCGAGGGCTCGGAGTTCAAGGCCTTCGCCGGCAAGCACGTACGCGCGCTGCCCGTCCCGGCGGTGAAGGACCAGCCCCGCAAGTTCTTCGACCAGCTGGGTGACTACGCCGTCTCGCAGGGCGCCAAGGGCCTGGCCTGGGTCCGCGTCGCCGAGGACGGCTCGCTCTCCGGCCCGATCGCCAAGTTCCTCACCGAGGAGAACGTCAAGGTCCTCACCGAGCGCCTCGGCCTGGAGGCCGGTCACGCCGTCTTCTTCGGCGCGGGCGAGTTCGACGAGGTCACGAAGATCATGGGCGCGGTGCGGGTCGAGGCCGCCAAGCGTGCCGGGCACTTCGAGGAGAACGTCTTCCGCTTCTGCTGGATCGTCGACTTCCCGATGTTCGAGAAGGACGAGGAGACCGGCCGGATCGACTTCTCGCACAACCCCTTCTCCATGCCCCAGGGCGGCATGGAGGCGCTGGAGACCCAGGACCCGCTGGACATCCTCGCCTGGCAGTACGACATCGTCTGCAACGGCGTCGAGCTGTCCTCCGGCGCGATCCGGAACCACGAGCCGGACATCATGCTGAAGGCGTTCGGCATCGCGGGCTATGACGAGGAGACCGTCGAGCGCGAGTTCGCCGGCATGCTCCGCGCGTTCCGCTTCGGCGCCCCGCCGCACGGTGGCATCGCGCCCGGCGTCGACCGCATCGTCATGCTGCTGGCCGACGAGCCCAACATCCGCGAGACCATCGCCTTCCCGCTCAACGGCAACGCCCAGGACCTGATGATGGGCGCGCCGACGGAGCTGGACGAGGCGCGCCTGCGTGAGCTGCACCTCTCGGTGCGCAAGCCGCAGCCGAAGTAAGGCAAGCCTTTAGAGGCGCTGACCTGGAAAGGGACCTGAAATCGACGTCGGTTTCAGGTCCCTTTCGCGTGCGCGGGGAAAAGGCGCTGTTTTCTCAGGTCGTTGACAGGCTTCTTACCTAGCTTCCGGGACCATGACAGCGAATGAACAGCATCAAGAGCCCCAGGCCGCCACGGAATCCAGTGAATTGACGCGCCGCAAGGTCGTCGCGGTGGGCGCGGGCGCGCTCGCCGTGGTGGGCCTGGGCGGCAGCGCGTTCGCCGCGAACGCCTTCGCCGAGGACACCGCGAGAACCACCGGGGACGATGCCGAACTCTGCTACCGGCTGACCTCGGAGACGGTGGAGGGCCCGTACTACATCGACGCCGACAAGATCCGTCAGAACGTCACCGAGGACCGCGAGGGAATTCCCGTCCTCCTCAGCCTCAAGGTGATCGACTCCGAGACGTGCAGGCCGATCCGCAACGCGGCCGTCGACATCTGGCACTGCGACGCGGTGGGCGTCTACTCCGGCTACGAGGACCAGGGCAACGGAGGGGGCGGGGGCGGCCCCGCTCCCACGGGTGAGCCCCCGACCGGCGAGCCCTCGGGGCCCCCTCCCGGCGGCGGGCACCAGGAGCCGACCGACGACACCCGCTATCTGCGCGGCACATGGCGGACGGACCGGGACGGCCGGGTGACGTTCCGGACGGTCTTCCCGGGCTGGTACCGGGGCCGCTGCGTGCACATCCACACCAAGGTGCACGTCGACGGCAAGTGGACCGACGCCGGGTACGAGGGCGGCCACACCTGCCACACCGGCCAGTTCTTCTTCGACGAGGAGTCCGTCCTCGCCTCCGCCGAGGTGGAGCCGTACGTGTCCAACACCGCCGAGCGCACCACGCTCACCGAGGACACGATCTACGACCAGAGCGGCACGCAGGGCGGGCTGCTGAAGCTGAAGTACGACAAGCGGCACATCGCGAAGGGCGTCCACGCGTCGCTCACGGTGGGCGTCGACCCGGAGGCGACGCAGGACGGCCAGGGCGGACCGCCGCCGGGTGGTCCGGCGTCGCCCTCGGCGTCACCTTCACCGTCGCCTTCGGCCGGCTGACACCTCTCGGCCCCCGACCTGCACGGTTGGGGGCCGTTTTCTCTCCACCACTTGTTCATATACGTGTCCATCTGAACAGCCCATTGACCCGGAAGTGTTGCCTCCATATCGTGCCCAAGAACGTGATAGCGATTCACGTATGTGAACGGCGAGTGGGGAGACAACGATGTCAGAACCGTCAGAGCCTGAAGCCTCCCGGCCCGGGGCCGAGAGCCGGGCCGTCGGCAAGTTCCTGCGCCGGATGATGCCGCTGCTGGTGCTGATGCTCCTGGTCAACAACCTGGACCGGACGAACGTGGGCTTCATCGAGGAGGAGCTCCAGGCGGACGTGGGGATCGGCGCCACCGCCTACGGCTTCGGGGCCGGCCTGTTCTTCATCGGGTACGCCCTGTTCGAGGTGCCGAGCAACATGCTGCTGGAGCGCTTCGGGGCCAGGGTCTGGCTGACCCGGATCATGATCACCTGGGGTCTGGTGATCGTGGCGATGTGCTTCATCCACAACGTCACGACCTTCTACGTCCTGCGCTTCCTGCTCGGTGTCGCGGAGGCCGGCTTCTTCCCCGGCGCGATGCTCTACATCACCCAGTGGCTGCCCGACTCCAGCCGCGGCCGGGCGACCGCGATCTTCCTGGGAGGTTCCGCGGCCGCGGGCATCGTCACCGGACCGATCACCGGCGCGCTCCTCGAGCTGCACGGGGCGGGCGGGATCGCCGGCTGGCGCTGGATGTTCGCTCTGGAGGGCACGTTCTCCGTCGTGGTCGGCATCGCCGCCGGCTTCTTCCTCGTCTCCCGGATCGAGGACGCGCCCTGGCTCACGCGGGACGAGAAGGACGCGCTGAGCGTGGCGGTGGCCAAGGACCAGGAAGCCCGTATCGGGGCGCCGAAGGTGTCGCGGCTGAGGCTGCTGTTCCACCGTCAGGTGGCGCTGCTGATCGGCGCGTTCTTCGCGATGACGCTCACGGGCTACGCGATCACGTTCTGGCTGCCGAGCCTCATCGAGGACATCGGCGGACTGTCGTCCTTCCAGGTCGGGCTGCTGTCGGCGATCCCCGCGGTGTGCTCCATGGTCGCCATGTACTCCATGAGCCACTTCACCGACCGCGCCCCGGACCGCCGCCCCTACCTGGCACTCATGCTGGTGCTGTCCGCCATCGGAACCTTCCTCGCCACCCTCGGCTCCCCCTGGTTCGGCCTCGCGGCGATCACCCTCGCGGGCGTCGGCTCGAAGTGCGCGGCGACGCTGTTCTGGCCGATGGCACAGTCGGGGCTGGACCTGAGGATCGCGGCGCCGGGCCTGGCCCTCGTCAACTCGATCGGCAACCTGGGCGGTTTCGTGTCCCCGACCCTCTTCGGCTACCTCAAGGACACGACAGGCAGCACGAACGGCGGTCTCTACACCCTGTCGGCGGCGTCGCTGCTGGCCGTGGTCGCCGCGATGTTCATCCGCGGTGCGCGGGCGACCTCCGAGCGGCCCCTCTTGGAAACCTCACCGGAGGCACACAGCAACCCCGAGGGAGGCGCACAGCGGCCTGTCGTGTCATAGGGGAGGCGGGTCGTCCAGCACCGGAGAGACCGGAGAGTAGGGGAAGTCATGGGGTCGGGGTCCACGGGATTCATGCTCGCGTCGGCCGTGCTGTTGATCGTCGGCGCGGTGGTCGCCGTCGTGGCGCAGCGGCGGACGGGGCGGGCGGCGGATGACCTGTCCGACCTCGATGCGGAGGCCGAGGCGAACGGGTGGCTCGTGCGGTTGGGCGCGAGCCTCTCGGGGCTGGACGTACGGGAGTGGGCCCGCGCCGACGAGAACGCGGCGCAGGCGCTGGCCCACGCCACCGACCACCACCGCAAGGCCCGCGCCCAACTGGCATCGGCCCGCACCTCCGCGGAGTACACGCAGGTGAGCCGGACGGCGGCGCAGGGGCTCCGGCATGTGGAGGAGGCTCGGGCGGCGTTGGGGGCGAGATGGGAAGGAACGTCCACGCCGGGGTGGGTAGTTCGCACCAGATGTGCCGCAAGGCCGTCACCACTCCGCAGTCCGGCGGGTCCCGAGTAAGGCAAGCCTTGCAAGGACTTTTACCGGAAAAGGGCCGAGATTGGACCCCGTTCTCACCCCGCCCTCACGGACCCATGGAATTCCATAGCCCTTTCTCACGGTCCTGACAGCCGTGCCTCCTAGCTTCCTCGCCATGACGGGAAACCAGACGGCCGAAGGGCCGAAGCACAAAAAGAACCTGACTCGCCGCAAGGTCGTCGTCGCCGGTGCGGGTGTCGTCGCCGCGGTGGGGGCGGGCGGCACGCTGGCCGCGGGTGCGTTCGCCGGTGAGACCCCCAAGGGGAAGAAGGGGGCCGGGGCCTCCGCGAGCAGCAGCAGCTCCGAGGTCTGCTACAAGCTCACCTCCGAGACCACCGAGGGCCCCTACTACATCGACGCCGACAAGATCCGCCAGGACATCACCGAGGACAAGGAGGGCATCCCGCTCACCCTCAGCCTCAAGGTGATCGACTCCGAGACCTGCAAGCCCATCGCGAACGCGGCCGTCGACATCTGGCACTGCGACGCCCTCGGCCTCTACTCGGGGTACGAGAGCCTGTCCACCGGGGGCGGCGGCGCACCCTCGGGCGCTCCCAGCGACGCCCCCTCCGGCACCCCGACCGGCGAGCCGCCGTCGGGTGAGCCGCCGGCCGGTGGCGGCGGTGGCGGTGGGCACGAGGAGCCCACCGACGACAAGCGGTACCTGCGCGGCACGTGGAAGACCGACAAGCAGGGGCGCGTCACCTTCAAGACGGTCTTCCCGGGCTGGTACCGGGGCCGCACCGTCCACATCCACACCAAGGTGCACGTCGACGGCAAGTGGACCGACGCCGGGTACGAGGGCGGCCACACCTGCCACACCGGTCAGTTCTTCTTCGACGAGGTGTCCGTCCTCGCCTCCGCCGAGGTGGAGCCGTACTCCACCAGCACCACCGAGCGCACCACCCTCACCGAGGACACCATCTACGACCAGAGCGGCACCCAGGGCGGCCTGCTCAAGCTGAAGTACAACAAGAAGAACATCGCGAAGGGTGTTCTCGGCTCGATCACCATGGGCGTCGAGCCCGACGCCACCCACGACGGCACCGACGACGCCGTCCAGCCGGGCGCGTCCGCCTCGGCGTCGGCCTCCGCCTCGGCGAGCTGACATGACAGGGCGCCCGGGAGTACGCGTCTCCCGGGCGCCCCTCAGCCTTTACGACAGGGCCTTGCAGCCGCCTTTACGACAGGGCCTTGTAGCCGCCCCAGCCCGTCGCGATCCTCGTCCCCGCGCCGAACGAACCCTTGCCGTCACCGTTGTGGCGGTAGAGGTTGCCGCTGGTGTCGCGGGCGACGATGTCGGCCTTGCCGTCGCCGGTGATGTCGCCGACGCCGGCGAGGGCGTTGTAGGAGCCGCCCCAGTTGGCGAACACCTTGGTGCGGGCCTTGAAGGTGCCCGTCCCCGTGCCGTCGTAGCGGTACAGGTTGTTGGACTTGTCCTGCGCGATGAGATCCCCGATGCCGTCACCGGTGATGTCCCCGACTCCGACGATCTTCTTGTACGTCCGCCAGTCCGCGAAGATCTTCGCGCGGGCCGACAGGCCGCCGGTGCCGGTGCCCTTGTAGAGGTAGATGTCTCCGGTGGTCGCGTTGCGGGCGACCAGGTCCGGGCGGCCGTCGCCGCTCACGTCTCCGGGCGCGGCCAGGACGTCGTACTGGTTCCAGCCGCTGGTGCCCACGGTCGTGTACGCCGTCGACGGGGTGACGGCCTTGCCGCACACCGGCTTGTACAGCCGCAGCGATCCGTTGCTCTGCCGCACGAGTACGTCGTTGCAGCGGTCGCCGCTCAGGTCGCCGAAGGGCACCGCCGTGATCGACGTGGCCCAGCCCGTGGCCGTGGTCTTCCCCGAGAACCTGCCGCCGTAGTGGACGGACAGAGCCCCTGACGAGTTCAGGGTCAGCAGATCACCCGTGCCGTCCGGGGTGCCCGAGGCGCCGCCGAAGTCGCGGGCGACGGCCGCGCCGCCGGAGACGGTGACCGTGCCGGAGGCCAACTTCACGGCGGTGGTCGCGCCCTGCTGGGTGGCGTTGAGGGTCCAGGTCAGGGGGCCGTTGGGGGCGTAACCGCCGCTGGTGGTACGGCCGTTCCAGCTCGCCGCGACCAACAGGTCGGCGGTGGTGCCGGTGAGGGTGCGGACGGTCTTCCCCGCCGGGTCCTTGATCGTCACCGACCAGGAGGAGGTGGGCCGGCTGAGCTGCCAGGTGGGCGCCCAGACGGTGCCGGCGGAGGTCGTGCTCTTCAGCGAGGCCGCCGCCGGGACGGTGGACCCGGTGACGGCGAGCGCGGGCCAGGCGGTCCGGGAGCCGTACAGCTGCGCCTTGCCACTGTCGGTTTTGGCGCCGGACCAGACGGCGGTGGCACTGCCGTCGGGGCCCACGCTGATCTCGCCGTAAGTGCGGGCGTTCGTCGAGCCAGGCAGCTCGGCGGGAGTGGTCCACGTGCCGTCGGTGCGGACGGACTCCCGCAGGGCGCCGCTCTGGTTCCACAGGGCGCGCACCGTGCCGTCGGGGCCGATGGTGGCGTCGTACGCCTCGGAGGCGTAGGCCGTCGACAACGTCTTCGGGGCCGACCAGGTGCCGGTGGCGGCGTCGCGGGTCGCGGTGCGGGCGCTGAACGTGCTGGTGTAGTCGACCCAGACGAGGGTGACGTCGCCGTCGGGCGCGATCAGCGGCTCGGGGGTGCCGGCGAGGTCGTCGCTCGCGGTCACCGTCTCGGGCGCGGACCAGGTGCCGGCGGCGGACCGGGTGGACGTGAGGATGGTCGTGTCCTCGGACTCGTCGGTGCCCGGCCAGGCGAGGGTCAGGGTGCCGTCGTCGCCGGCGGTGACCTCGGGGTCGCCGACCGACTGGTAGCTGCCGGTCGCGGCGGCGGGGGCGCTCCACTCGGCGGCGCCGGCCGCGCGGGTGACCGCCAGCAGCCGGGCGGACGGGCCGTCCCACTGCTTGTAGACGACGACGGTGGTGCCGTCCGAGGTGACGGCGACGCTCGGACCCGCGGCCAGGTCGGCCCCGTCCGCGGCGGCGGTGCTCAGCGGCACCGGCGCGGACCAGGTGCCGTCGGCGCCACGCGTGGAGCCGTGGACCTCGGCCACGGCACCGGCCGTGGTCCGGTTCGCCCACACCGCGGTGAGCGTCCCGTCGGGGGCCTCGGCGAGGTCGATGCCGGCGTTGCCCCAGGTGGTGTCGGTGCCGACGATCTCGGCGGGCGCGGACCAGGCGGACCGGTCGGCGGCCAGGACCGAGCTGACCAGGCGCATGCCGAGGGGGCCCTCACCCGGCGCGGCCTCGTCGGGGTGCTCCACCCACAGGGCGGTGACCGTGCCGTCGGCGGAGGCGTGCAGTTGGGCTGCGCCGGCCTCGGTCGGGGTGGTGGCGAGGAGCTTCGGCGCTCCCCAGGTGTCGCTGCCCTCGGCCCGTACGGCCGCGTACAGCTTCCGCTCGCCGCCGCCGGTGCCCGCGAACTGGTTCCACAGGGTGACGGCGGATCCGTCGGTCGCGGTGGCGACGTCGAGGACGTAGGTGTCGACGTCGGTGCCGGTGATGGCGGTGGCCGTGCTCCACGGCGCGACCGGAGCGACCGGCGAGGTCGGAGCGGTTGGCGCGGTCGGAGCGGTCGGCGCGGTCGGAGCGGTCGGCGCTGCGACGGCTGCCGACGGAAGGACGGCGCCGCCCGCGACCACGAGCGCCACCGAGGAGATCGCGACCGCCAGTCGGCGGCGCGGCAGGGCGTATCTGCCCACGTGTTCTTCCCTCCCCGCGAAGGGACACGCTCCCTTCGCACAAGTGAGCGGACTTTACCAACGCCGAAAAAAACAGTGACGGGCGGCAACCCCTGTGGCTGCGGCGACAACTGAGGGGTCGTGAGCACCGTTCACCGGAGCTTCACCGCACAGCACTTGTCCCACAACCCTGTAAGGACTCCACCGTGGCAGCAGCCTCCCACCGCCGGTCCCTCCGCAAGCGGCGCGCCCTCGTCGTCTCCGCCGCCGTCGTCGCGGCGGGTGTCGGCGCCGGTGTGGTCGTGATGAACGCGAACGCCGCCCCCGTCGACCTGTTCCACCAGACGCTCGCCGCGAAGGACGGCTGGGCGTCCTCCGGCACCGGCACGACCGGCGGCGCGAAGGCCGACGCCGCGCACACCTTCACCGTCTCCACTCGCGCGCAGTTGGTGAAGGCGCTGGGTTCCGCCACCGACACCACGCCCCGGATCATCCAGGTCAAGGGCACGATCGACGCCAACACCGACGACGCGGGCAAGAAGCTGACCTGCGCGAACTACTCCTCCGGCACGGGTTACTCGCTCTCGGCGTACCTGAAGGACTACGACCCCGCCACCTACGGCCGCTCCAAGCTCCCCTCCGGCACGCAGGAGAAGGCCCGCGCCGCGGCCCAGGCCAAGCAGGCGAAGAACGTCGTCTTCAAGGTGCCGGCCAACACCACCCTCGTCGGCGTGCCGGGCACGAACGCGGGGATCACCGGCGGCATGGTCCAGATCCAGAACGTGGACAACGTCATCGTCCGCAACCTCACCTTCGCCGCCACCGAGGACTGCTTCCCGCAGTGGGACCCGACGGACGGCGACGACGGCAACTGGAACTCGAACTACGACTCCGTCACCCTGCGCGGCGCGACCCATGTCTGGGCCGACCACAACACGTTCACCGACGGCCCGCACTTCGACAGCGCGAACCCCAAGTACTACGGCCGCGAGTACCAGATCCACGACGGCGCCCTCGACATCACCAAGGGCTCCGACCTGGTGACCGTCGAGCGCAACCAGTTCACCAACCACGACAAGACGATGCTCATCGGCAGCAGCGACACCGACAGCGTCGGCAAGCTGCGCGTCTCCATCCACCACAACGTGTGGAAGGGCATCATCCAGCGCGCTCCCCTGGCCCGCATCGGCCAGATCCACATCTACAACAACGTCTACGACACGACGACCCTCAACGGCTACGCGCCGCAGTACAGCATCAACTCCCGCGCCAAGGCCCAGGTCGTCGCCGAGAACAACTACTGGAAGCTCCCCTCCGGCGCCAAGCCCGCCAAGGTGTTGAGCGGCGACGGCACCGGCTCGGTCAAGGGCACCGGCAACCTCGTCAACGGCACGGTCACCGACCTCGTCGCCGCATACAACGCCGCGTCGTCCAAGGACCTGAAGACCACGGTCAACTGGACCCCGACCCTCACATCCGGCCTCCAGACGTCAGCGAAGAACCTGCCGACGGAACTGGGGACGACCACGGGCGCGGGCGTCCTGAAGTAGCGCGTGTGCGAGGGGCCCGGGATGTGTTCCCGGGTCCCTCGCGGCGTCTCACTCGCTTGGCAATCGCTCAGGACTGGGATTCGGCCCAGAAGTTAAAGATCCTTGAGAAGCCCGCCCGTACGGCGCCGCGCCGCGTGAGCACGGACCGGTCGACTCCGGAGAAGAGAGCTGCGAGGGAGACGTCGGCGGGTAGGACCCGGCCCGCCACCTGCACGGTTACTTTCCTGCCGCTTCCGAGACCCGACTGCCGCACCGTGATGACGACACCGGGGTCTTCGGCGTCGGGCTGCCGGGACAGCGTGTATGCCCGGCGGTTGATCGCCGTGAGTCTGTACGCGTCGCCCAGATACGTCATGTGCAGGGAGCGCCCCCGGTGCGTAAGCGCCCACCGGTGCCGGCTCATCCGCACGAGCCCGTCGCCCACCCGGAGCGTCGCGCGGTTGAGGGTCGGCATCGACAGGACGTCCGTGTGCACGCCGCGCGTCTCGAACGTGGCCGTGGGGATCAGAGCACCGCGCACATCCGTGACGATTGCGTTCGACGCGTCCCGGCCCGCCGGGTACACCACCCGGATGTCGCCGAGCTCCGGAGAAGTGCCCTCCCAGCCGAACTTCGTTCGCCCGACGGGCTGTTTCTCCTTCCAGTACGTGAGTGTGAACGGGCTGATGGTCGTGTGCATGTCGTCCCTCGCTAGTCGAACGGGTTGAGGGCGCTGCCCAGCTTCTTCGCCCCGCCGGCGATACCGTCCCCGACTTCTACGACACGACGACCCTCAGCGGCTACGCGCCGCAGTACAGCATCAACTCCCGCGCCAAGGCCCAGGTCGTCGCCGAGAACAACTTCTGGAAGCTGCCCTCGGGCGCCAAGCCCGCAAGGGCCTCCATGGCGATGGCACGGGCGCGGGCGTCCCGAAGTAGTGCATGCGTGAGGGGCCCGGGACTTCAAGTCCTGGGCCCCTCACGGGCGCTGCGCCTTGTGCTGCGGCTACTCGGTTTCGAAGATCTCGGCAGCGGACGAGGCGGTGAGAGCTCGGTCGAGCCAGTGGCGCAGGAGGTCGAGGTCGTCGCAGGAGGTGATGCGTTCGCGTGCCTCGTCGGGGACGTCGAGGCCGCGCCGCTCCAGGACGAACAGGATGTCCTCGGCTCGGCCCTTGGCTTGGCCCTCGGCCCGGCCCTCGGCCCGGCCCTCGGCCCGGCCCTCGTCGAGGGCCTTGGCCCGGGCTTCGTCGCGGACTTCTTCGAAAAGGGGCGACTTGTAGAAAGAAAGGTCCACGGCCACCAGGTTCCTCCATAGTGCTGCGGCGGGCAGCTTGCCCAGGCCCTGCGAGATGAATTCGATGATGGGGTTCTTGACGGCGTCCGGCGTGTCCCGCAGAACGGTCGTCATTGCCTTCAGTATGGCCCCGATGTCCGGGTTCTTACCGTGAGTGATCGCGGACAGCGTGGCGAGCGCGAGGTCCTTGCGGGCCTCGGCCGGGTCGGTGATCACCGGCATGTTGTGCGGTCCCGCGACCAGCGGGCGCAAGGTGAGCACGGGCCACTGCCGAGGGCCGAAGTGGACCGGTCGCGCCGCCCATTCGGCGGTGGCACGGTCCTGGCAGACGACCAGCAGTATCGGCTGCAACTGGTACTTCGTGAGCAGGTACGACGCGTAGTACGCCCAGCTGGCGGGCTTGTCCGGGTCCTTGCCGCCCTGGGCCTCGATGGCGAGGATGAGCGGTTCGTCGTCCTCCATGTCCAGCCGCAGCAACGTGTCGACGCGGCGTTCGAGGGGGCGGGTTTCGGTGAGGTCGGTCGGCAGGACCGTGACCGAGGTGGGTGGGGCGAAGTCGACACCCAGCACCTCGGAGACCCGGGAGAAGAGGTCCGGGTGCTCCTGGAAGATGCGGTGCATCGCCTCGTGGGGCGAGCTGACCATACGGGTTCCTGTGAGGGTGAGGTAGTAGGAGGTAACACGGGAAGGGGATTGCCTCTGGCACATGCCAGAGCCGATCCTGTGTCGAGCGTAGGGGCGCAACACCGCGCAGTGGCAGTGCAGTTGGTGATGTTCACCCGCAGGGGTGAGTGCGGTGTGAGTCGGTCTTCAGTGGACGAGTTCGCGGCACTCCCGGCAGCGGCCGGGCTCGGGGGCGCGGAAGGCGCGGTCGCAGCTGTCGCAGTTCCGGAGTGGGTGCCTGACGGGCGGGGGTGTTTCCGGGCTGCGGTACGGCGGCAGGGGCGGGAGCTGAGCCGCGAGGCGGTGGGCCAGGAGGGCGGCCGGGCGGTGCAGGGGCTCAGGTGGCAGGTCGCTGCTCAGGGCGTGGCGTACGGCGGTGGGGGTGAGGTCGCGCTCCAGCCAGGCGACGACGCCGGGGGCGAGGTGCTCGGCGTCGGTGGTGGAGAGCAGGAGGCGCGGGTCGTGGCGGCGGAGGCCGGCGAGGAGATCGGTGGCCGTGCGGAGGAGGGCGGGGGAGACGTGTGCGGGCTGGGGTACGGCGGGGAGGAGCTTGCGGGGCGGCGGGGCCTTGTCCGGGGCGGGCCGTCGAGTGGGTGGCCTGGACGCTTCGGCTGCCGTGCCGTGGTGCCCGGGCTGGTTGCAGGAGACCGTACGGGTGACGATACGGCCGCTGTCGGTGCGTTCGCGGGTGCGGCGCAGGTAGCCGTGGGTCTCCAGTTCGCGCAGGGCGGCGGCGATACGGGTCGGCCCCTCGGGGAAGCGGGCGGCGAGGGTCTTGATGTCGACGAGGGCGCCGCTGGGGAGGGACTGGATGTGGACGGCGAGACCGATGGCCAGCAGCGACAGGTCGGGGTGCTGGGCGAGGTGGTTGCCGATCACCGTGAAGCGGGTGGTGTGGCGGGCGTTGTCGTGGACGACGCCGGCGTGCGGGCGCCTGTGAGGGTGGTTTTTGCCCGGGATGCGGGACTGGGCGCGCAGGGGCGCGCTAGGGTTTTGGACGTCCATCAGGAAGCTTGTCTCTTCCTCGGTGGTCAGGCCCTCGCAGGGATCGCTAGTCCCGGCGGGGGCCGACTCATGTCTGGGGTCGTGCTCTGTCGCGCCGAGCGTAAGGCAGGCAACCCATCCCGAATCCAGCCGAGTTGGGCATATTCACTCGCGGGAGTGAGTTTGCGCGGCGGGAGGGACGGGTGGGGCTTGGTGAGGTTCTTTCCCTCTCGTGTTCCTTGGAGAAGAGCGCCGACGGCACCGGAGCACACGCGGGCGGGCTTCGGTGGTGGGGCCGGGGTGGGTGGACTTTTTCTCGTTCACGTCACCGAGCGTGGTGGCGCGTGCTTACCGTGAACAGTGACGACGCCGATGCGCAGGGTGACTGCCCGGCGGTACGACGGAGGGGTGCGGTATGTCGGTGAACGGCGAGGTACGGCGGCTCAAGAGCGAGGCGGACGAGCCGGGGTGGGAGGTGGACCCGGATGACGACTGGGGTCTCGCGGTCGTCGCCACCGTGGGGCGGCAGTTGAAGCTGCGGCGGGAGGCGAAGGGGATGCGGGCCGCCGAGTTCGGGACGGCGGTGGGGTACGGGGAGGACCTCGTCTACAAGATCGAGGGCGGGAAGCGGATCCCCCGGCCTGAGTATCTGGACAGGGCGGACGAGGTGTTGGGGGCGGGTGGGTTGCTCTCGGCGATGAAGACGGACGTGGCCAAGGTTCGGTATCCGAAGACGGTTCGGGACCTGGCCCAGATGGAGGCCAGGGCGGTCGAGCTCCAGCTCTACGATCCGCTGAACATCCACGGGTTGTTGCAGACACCGGAGTACGCACGCGGGCTGCTGCTGATGCGGCGCCCTGCGTACACCGAGGACGAGGTGGAGCGGTTCATCTCCGCGCGGGTGTCTCGGAAGGCCGTGTTCGAGCGCGACCCGGCGCCTGAACTCAGCTTTGTCCTGGAGGAGTGGACACTTCGGCGTCCGCTCGGGGGAAAGGTGCTGTTGCGCCGCCAGCTCGAACATCTGCTGGACGCAGGGCAGTTGCGGAATGTCGAGCTTCAGGTGATGCCGATGGATCGCGAGGAGCATGCCGGACTGGCCGGCGGTATCGAGGTGCTGAAGTTCGCGGACGGCTCGGTGGTCGGGCGCTCGCCAGCAGTGGCCAACGGTCGACCGATTTACGAGCCGAAGCAGCTCCGTATCCTTGAACTGCGGTATGGCATCATCCGGGCTCAGGCTCTCACGCCACGGGAGTCGACGGCCTTCATCGAGCAACTGCTGGGGGAGACATGATCCGTAAGACCTCGGTCGGGGATGCTTCCGGCCTGGCGTGGTTCAAGAGCAGCTACAGCAGCAGCAGTGAAGGCGACTCCTGCGTGGAGATCGCCACCACCCCCGCTGCAGTCCACGTCCGCGACTCCAAGAGCATCGGCGGACCTCAGCTCGCGCTGGCGCCGGACGCGTGGGCGGACTTCGTGACGTACGCGTCCGGCAGCTGACGTATCCCTACCCGGCGACGAACTGCGTGAGGATCGCCTGGACCTCGTAGATGTCGACGCCCTTGGTGAAGGTCTTCTCGATCGGCTCGTGGGTGCCGGAGATCCAGATCTTGAGTTCGGCGTCGAGGTCGAAGTGGCCGGCCGTCTCGACCGAGAAGTGCGTGATGCTGCGGTACAGGATGGAGTGGTACTCCACCTTCTTGCCGGTGAGCCCCTGCTTGTCGACCAGGATCAGGCGTCGGTCGGTGAAGAGGATGGTGTCGCGGATGAGCAGGTACGCGGCGTGGACCTGCTCCCCGTGGCCCAGCAGGCGCTGGTAGTCCTGCTGGGCCTTGCCGGGGTTGACGGTGTGCGCGTTTCCGAACAGTGCCATGTACCGGGGGACGCGCACGGGGGTGCGGAGGGTTGCGTACGCAGGACCTACGCGGTCGGCTTCTCCTCAAGGCGCGGGAAGAGAACCGCGCCCTTCGTGACCGTCGAGCCGGCCGGGAGCGTGCCCCACTCGCCCGCCTCCTGGACGTTCTGGTCCGCCAGCGCCCCGAGGGACGGCTCGGCGCCCAGGGAGTCCCAGAGCTTCTGGGAGGTGTCCGGCATGACCGGGTTCAGGAGGACGGCCACCGCGCGGAGCGACTCGGCGGCGGTGTAGAGGATGGTGGCGAGGCGGGCCCGGCCTTCGGCCGAATCGTCCTTCGCGACCTTCCACGGCTCCTGCTCCGTGATGTAGCCGTTGACCTGCTTGACGAAGTCGAAGACCGCCAGGATGCCGCCCTGGAAGTCCAGCTCGTCGCCGATCTTCCGGTCGGCCTCCGCGACCGCCTTGGCGAGGCCGTCGTGAACCGCCTTCTCGGCCTCGCCGTCGGCGGTGGACTCCGGCAGCGCGCCGTCGAAGTACTTGCCGACCATCGCCGCGACGCGGGACGCCAGGTTGCCGTAGTCGTTCGCGAGCTCGCTCGTGTAGCGGGCAGAGAAGTCCTCCCACGAGAAGGAGCCGTCCTGGCCGAAGGCGATCGCGCGCAGGAAGTACCAGCGGTACGCGTCCACGCCGAAGTGCGAGGTCAGGTCCTGCGGCTTGATGCCGGTCAGGTTCGACTTCGACATCTTCTCGCCGCCGACCATCAGCCAGCCGTTGGCCGCGATCTTGCCGGGGAGGGGGAGGCCCTGCGCCATCAGCATCGCCGGCCAGATCACGGCGTGGAAGCGGAGGATGTCCTTGCCGACCAGGTGGACGTCGGCCGGGAAGGTGGCCTCGAACTTCTCCTGGTTCTCGTTGTAGCCGACCGCCGTGGCGTAGTTCAGCAGCGCGTCGACCCACACGTAGATCACGTGCTTGGTGTCCCAGGGGATCGGGATGCCCCAGTCGAAGGTCGAGCGGGAGATGGAGAGGTCCTGCAGCCCCTGCCGGACGAAGTTCACGACCTCGTTGCGCGCGGACTCGGGCTGGATGAAGCCGGGGTTCGCCTCGTAGTGGGCGAGGAGCTTCTCGCCGTACTCGCTCAGCTTGAAGAAGTAGTTCTCCTCGCTGAGGATCTCCACGGGCTTCTTGTGGATCGGGCAGAGCTTCTGACCTGCGAAGTCGCCTTCGCCGTCGAGGAGCTCACCGGGGAGCTTGTACTCCTCGCAGCCGACGCAGTACGGGCCCTCGTAGCCGCCCTTGTAGATCTCGTCCTTGTCGTACAGGTCCTGCACGAACTCCTGGACGCGGTCGGTGTGCCGCTTCTGCGTGGTGCGGATGAAGTCGTCGTTCGCGATCTCCAGGTGCTCCCAGAGGGGGCGCCAGGCCTCGTCGACGAGCTTGTCGGCCCACTGCTGGGGACTGACGCCGTTCGCCTCCGCGGTGCGCATGATCTTCTGACCGTGCTCGTCCGTGCCGGTGAGGTACCACACCTTCTCGCCACGCTGACGGTGCCAGCGGGTGAGCACGTCGCCTGCGACGGTCGTATAGGCGTGGCCCAGGTGAGGAGCGTCGTTGACGTAGTAAATGGGGGTGGAGACGTAGTACGCCTTGCCACCCTGCTTCTCTGATCCAGTGGCCGCCATGCCCGAAATCCTACTGGGCGGGAGATGGTCGACTCACATGCGTTTCGCGGGGTGGACCCGGGACTGGACCCGGGGGTGGACGGTGGGCCGTCCACCCCCGGAGAGCGCCGGCAGCGGGTTACGGGCGCCAGGCCGCCAGGATGCCCTCGTAGACCTCGGCGTCCGTGAGCTCGCGCGGGGTCTCGCCGGCGAGGAAGTGGGACGTGTTGTCCAGCTTCAGCTTGCGGAGGTAGTCGAAGGCCTTGTTCTCCGGGTCACCGAAGGCGATGAAGGAGAAGAAGAGGGCGGGGTGGTTCTTCGCCGCGTCCGTGAGGGACTGGGTGGCGGGGGTCTTCGCGTCCGGGGCGCCGTCCGTCTGGAAGACGACCAGGGCGGGGGTGTCGGAGGCTTCCTTCTCGTGGTGCGCGATCACTGCCTCGACGGCCGCGTGGTAGCTGGTACGGCCCATGCGGCCGAGGGCGCCGTGGAGGTCGTCGATCTTGTTCTCGTGCTCGGTGAGGGTGAGCTCGCCGGTGCCGTCGAGTTCCGTGGAGAAGAAGACGACGTGGACGGTGGCCTCGGGGTCGAGGTGGGCGGCGAGGGCGAGGGTCTGCTCGCCGAGGGCCTGGGCGGAGCCGTCCTTGTAGTACGGGCGCATGCTCGCGGAGCGGTCGAGGACGAGGTAGAGCTTCGCTCGGGTGCCGGTGAGGTTCTGCTTCTTGAGCGTGGCGCCGGCTGCCTTGTAGGCGGTGGTGAGGCTGGGGGCGCGGGACTTTACGCGGGTGAGGGGGGTTGCGGGGGCCGCCGCGG
Organism: Streptomyces sp. NPDC002888; assembly: GCF_042888465.1. Classification (NCBI taxonomy): domain Bacteria; kingdom Bacillati; phylum Actinomycetota; class Actinomycetes; order Kitasatosporales; family Streptomycetaceae; genus Streptomyces; species Streptomyces sp. NPDC002888. The sequence continues at coordinate 81,236 of NZ_JBIAPU010000002.1, forward strand.
GCGTACCGGCCTCGGCTTCGCCTTCGGCCGGGTCGTCGTTCCCACCCGCACCGCCCGTGCTGGTTTCGTTGTCGGGTGCCGGTGGCCCCTGCGGGGCGTCCTCGCCGTCGGCGGCTGCGGGCTCGGATTCCGGGGTGGTTTCCGCGACCGGTTCCGCGACCGGTTCGGCGACCGGCTCTGCGACCGGCTCTGCGACCGGCTCTGCGACCGGTTCGGCGACCGGTTCCACCTCGGCCGCAGGCTCGGGCTCCGGCGTGCTCTCCGCTGCGGGCTCGGGCTCGGACGCAGGCTCCGCTTCCGGCTCCGTGGCCTTCGGTTCCTCGGCGACAGGCGCCGCCTGAGCCGCGGGCTCCTCGGCCGCGGGCACCGCCTCAGCCGCGGGCTCCTCTGCCACCGGCTCGGCCGTCTCGGCCACCGGCTCCGGCGCCTCGGCAACCGGTGCAGCCTCGGGTTCGGGTTCGGCCACCGGCTTCGGCTCCTCGGCCGCGGGCGCAGCCTCGGGCTCTTCGGCCACCGCCTCCGGCGCCTCGGCAGGCGCAGCCTCGGGTTCGGGCTCGGCCACCGGCTTCGGCTCCTCGGCCGCGGGCGCAGCCTCGGGCTCTTCGGCCACCGCCTCCGGCGCCTCGGCAGGCGCAGCCTCGGGTTCGGGCTCGGCCACCGGCTTCGGCTCCTCGGCCGCGGGCGCAGCCTCGGGCTCCTCGGCCACCGGCTCCGGCGCCTCGGCAACCGGTGCAGCCTCGGGCTCCGGCTTCTCAGCCACCGGCTTTTCAGTCACCGGTTCCTGCGCCGCAGGCTCCTGCGCCGCAGGAACCCGTTCCGCCCCCGCAGGTTCCTCCTCCGTCACGCGGGTCTGCTTCGGGACCGTCACGTTGTTGAAGGCTGCCGAGACCAGGTCGTGCTCATGGTCGTCGGACGTGCGGGGTTCGGGGACCTCGGCGGCAGGGGGCGCGGGGGCCTCCGCCGTCGGGGTCGTGGAGGTCGGAGGCGTCGGCTCCGGCTCCTGCGAAGGAACCTGCTCCGCACCCTCTGCTTCGGCAGTGCGCGCTTTGCGTGACCGGCCGAACGCGTTCCGCAGGAGAGTGAGAATGCCCATGTGCGCAACCCTTCGCATGAGTTGTAGCCCGTCAATCCCTGGCCAGGACGGACACGTAAGGTTAGCTGCCCCGGATGGCGATCTTGGGGAGGGTCGGGGGCCACGGGTCCGACCGCTCAGCCCGTGGCCGGTTCCGGCCCCCGCCGGCCTCCCCAACTTCCTTACGGATGCCTCGGGTTCACCCCTCGTTCACCGCGTCGCCCCGCTTCCGCACAGTTGCGCCGCCTACCGTCCGTCACGCGAGATTCAAGGGGAAGCAAGGGGAGAGTAAAAGTGCGCATTCCGCTGCCGATCATCAGTACGACGTCCCCGTCGTGCTCGTCCGACTCACATCCCGGCGGCCGGTCCGCCCTGACCTGCCGCTTCCGGTGCGGTGACGCCTGCTTCCACGAGGCGCCCAACCCCACCGCGAACCCGTACGTCGGCGACGTCATCGCCGGCGCGCTCAGCCGCCGCAGCGTGATGCGTGCCGCGGCCGTCGTCACCGCGGCAGCGGCGGCAGCCGGTACGGCAGGGATCGCGGGGGCTCAGCCCGCCGCCGCGGCCACCGCGTCCGGCACCCACAAGCCCTCCGGGCGTCCCGCCCGCGGCCTGCGCTTCAGCCCCGTCGCGCCCAACACCGCCGACGCCGTGACCGTCCCGGACGGGTACCGGCAGAACGTCGTCGTCCGGTGGGGCGAGCCCATCCTGCGCGGTGCGCCCGCGTTCGACCCGGAGAACCAGACCGCGGCCGCCCAGGCCGGACAGTTCGGGTACAACAACGACTTCCTCGCGCTTCTGCCGCTGCCCGGTGAGCGTCATCGCCAGATCCTCGTCGCCAACCATGAGTACACCGACGAAGTGCTCATGTTCCGGGGGTACGACGCCGCCAACCCGACGCGGCAGCAGGTCGAGGTCGCCTGGGCCGCCCACGGCCTGGCCGCCGTGGTGGTCGAGGGCGACCGGAAGACCGGCCATCTCGTCGCCGTGCCCCGGCATCCGCTCAACCGGCGCGTCACCGCCACCACCGAGTTCCGGATCACCGGGCCCGCCGCCGGGTCCGAGCTGCTGAGGACGTCCGCCGACCCGACCGGCACCAAGGTCCTCGGCACCCTCAACAACTGCTCCGGCGGCACCACCCCGTGGGGCACCACCCTCCACGGCGAGGAGAACTTCAACCAGTACTTCGCCAACGCCGGGCGGGCCACCGACAAGCGGTACGGCATCGGCACCGGCGCCACCGAGCGCAAGTGGGAGAGGTTCGACAAGCGGTTCGACGTCGCCCAGGAGCCCAACGAGCCGCATCGGTTCGGGTACGTCGTGGAGTTCGATCCGTACGATCCGACCTCCACGCCCCGCAAGCACACCGCGCTCGGGCGGTTCAAGCACGAGGGCGCGACCGTGCGGCTCACCGACGACGGGCGGCCGGTCGTCTACTCCGGCGACGACGAGCGGTTCGACTACTTCTACAAGTTCGTCGGCAGCAAGCGCGTCAAGCACGGCACCTCCCGCGCCGCTCGCGAGCACAATCTGTCGCTGCTCGACGAGGGCACGCTCTACGTCGCCAGGCTCACCGGTGACTCGCCCGCCATCGAGATCGACGGGACGGGGAAGCTCCCGGCCGACGGCGAGTTCGACGGGAGTGGGGAGTGGATCGCGCTGGCCACCGCCACCGCCGACGGTGCCGTCTCGCACGTCGACGGGATGACCGCCGAGGAGGTGTTCGTCTTCACCCGGCTCGCCGGTGACAAGGTCGGCGCCACCAAGATGGACCGGCCCGAGGACATCGAGCCCAACCCGCACACCGGCAAGGTCTACGTCGCCCTCACCAACAACACCAACCGCGGTGTCGGCGCGAACGCCCCGGCCGACGAGGCCAACCCGCGAGGCGCCAACAAGCACGGGCACGTCCTGGAGCTCACCGAGCGCTGGAACCGGGCCGACAGCCGGAAGTTCGCCTGGACCCTGTTCCTCGTCGCCGGTGACCCGGACGACCCCGCGACCTACTTCGCCGGCTTCCCGAAGGACGACGTCAGCCCGATCTCCTGCCCGGACAACGTGGCCTTCGACCTGTACGGCAACCTGTGGATCTCCACCGACGGCGCCCAGCTCGGCTTCCACGACGGGCTCTTCGGCGTCGCGACCAAGGGGCCGCGGCGCGGTGAGCTGAAGCAGTTCCTCACCATGCCGATCGGTGCGGAGACCTGCGGCCCCATCGTCCAGGACCGGCGTGTGCTGGTCTCCGTACAGCACCCGGGCGAGGTCAACGGGGCGTCCGTGGAGAAGCCCGCGAGCGTCTGGCCCGACGGGGCCGGGAAGATCGTCCGCCCCGCCGTCGTCGCCGTATGGCGCGCGGACGGGGAGGACATAGGGGTCTGAGAGTCCGCAGGGATCCTCAGGATCCTCAGGATTCTCAGGGGATCCTGAGGGGCCCTCCTGGCGGGGCCCCTCACCGCCCGTGCAGCGACACGTCCACCACCAGCGCCCGGTGATCCGTGTCCGCCAGCCCCAGGAACCTCGCCCGGCTCGCCGAGAAGTCCGGCGACACGAGCACGTGGTCGATCTGGGTGCCGAGGGCCGGCGCGGTGCGGGACGGCCAGCTGGGGGTGCGGTCCTCGCCGCCGAGGCGGGCCGCGTCGCGCAGGCCGGTGTCGAGGATGCCGCGGAAGGCCGCGTGGTCCTGGGAGGCGTTGAAGTCGCCGGCGAGGATCACGGGGGAGCCCGGGCCGGCCGCGAAGTCCCGCAGCGCGCCCAGTTCGCGTCGCCAGAGGTCCACCTGGCCGGGGAGCGGGGGCATGGGGTGCGCGAGCTGGAGGCGTACGGCGTGGCCGCGCACGTCGGCGACGGCGCCGGGCATGCCCATCGTGCCGCGCACCCCGGCCGTGCCCCTCAGCGGGAAGCGGCTGAGGATGGCAGAGCCGTGCGAACCGTCCGCCTCGACGGCCTGGCGATAGGGATGGTCGAGGTCGCGCTTCAGCGCCGCCGCACACGCGTATTCGCACTCCTGCACGAATACGATGTCCGGCTTCTCCCGGCGCACGGTGGCGATCAGCGCGTCCGTCGCCCGGCCGAACTCGACGTTCGAGGTCAGCACGCGCAGCTCGGCGACCGGAGGCCCGCCGGGTTCGTCGGTCTTTCCGTACGGCTCGATGTACCAGGCGAGCAGCCCGAGGACCACGACGCACCACACCAGCCCGGTCCACCAGCGGGCGAGGAGCGAGAGGGCCAGCGCGATCCCGGTGGGCACGAGCAGCCAGGGCAGGAAGGCGAGCAGCTGCGGTACCGGGGTGGTGCCGTCGATGTCGGCGGCGCGGCAGCCCACGACCACGCTCACCCCGGCCAGCACCAGCCCGGCGCACCAGCCTGCGAACCGCCGCCCGGAGTGACGTCCGGCCTGGTCAGCGGAACTCTCGTACGACCTCGATCCGCCCCACGATGTGCGCGTTGAACTCATCCAGCTCCTCCGCCGGGACCCACAGCTCCAGGATGGTCTCACCGCCGGCCTGGCGCACGGGGTAGCGCTGAAGGAACTCGGAGTCCACCTCGAAGCGGGTGACGTAGCCGGAACCGGAGGCAGGGACGTTCCAGTCGCGGGCGATGCGGACGGCGTAGTCCTCGTTCAGGACCGGGTAGAAGATCGGCTGTTCGGGCAGGCGAGGCGGCCAGGCCGTCCAGCCGGAGGCCTCGACCAGGGCCAGCTCCTCGGGGCCCGTGGGGCGCCACAGGGTCGTCGTCTTGCGCATGGTCGGCGACGGTATCGGTGTCGGGCGGCGACCGGCGAGGGGATTACATGGGGCGCTGCTCGTCCACCCTCTTCAGGAACGTCCCCAGTGCCTCGTTGAACTCCTCCGGGCGCTCCAGGTTCGGCATGTGGGCCGCGCCGTCGATCACCCGCAGTACGGAGTCGGGGAGGGCCGCGTGCATGGCCTCCGCGTCGGAGACCGGGGTGAACTCGTCGTCGGCGCCGACGACGACCAGGGCGGGGGCGGTGACCCTGGTGAGCAGGTCCCGGTAGTCGGGGCGCTCGGCGCGGCCGCGCAGGGCCGCCGCGGCGCCCTCGGCGGGGGTGGCGGTCATCATGCGGTGGACGTGTGCCTTGACGGCCGGGTCGGCGTACGGGGCGACCATCTTCTCCAGGACCTCGTCGGCGTATCCGCGCATGCCCTCGCGCAGCAGCCGGTCCGCCATCGCGTTGCGTGCCTTCCTGCCCTCGGCGCTCTCCGGCGCAGGGAACGTGTCCGCGAGGACCAGGCCCCGGATGCGGTCGCCGAACTGCCAGTAGCAGTCCATCGCGATCTGGCCGCCCATCGACAGACCGGCCGGCACGAAGCTCTCCACCTTCAGGTCGTCCAGGAGCGCCGCGATGTCCTGGGTGAAGTCGGAGAGGAGCGTGATGCCGGGGACCACCGGGGACGCGCCGTAGCCGCGCAGATCGGGAGCGATCACACGTCTCTCCGCGCTGAACGCCTCGATCTGGGAACTCCACATCGTGCGGTCGAAGGGGTGGCCGTGGATGAGGACGAGGGGGACAAGGGAGGTATCCGCGCCTTTGTCCTCGTATGCGAGGAAGGAGGTCATGTGCTCGACCCTAGATCCGCTCAACTACTCGGTGCAATAAGATCTTTGCCCTCGGTGCAATCTTCGGGCCGTACGAGCAGGGGGACTTCGTGGACGACTACCGGCGCATCGCCGACCGCATCGCCGACGACATCACCGCGGGGCGGCTCAGGCCGGGCCAGCGACTGCCGCCACAGCGGGTGTTCGCGCGGCGGCGCGGGATAGCGGGGTCGACGGCGGGGCGTGTGTACGGCGAACTCGTGCGGCGCGGGCTGGTCGTGGGCGAGGTCGGGCGGGGCACGTTCGTACGGGCCGCGCCCGCCGAGCCGACCGGGCGGGCGCTCATCGAGCGGGCCACGGCCGCGCCGGTCAACATGGAGCTCAACTACCCCTCCGCGCCCGGCCAGTCCGAGCTGCTCGCCCCCGCCCTCGCGGCCCTCCTGCGCTCCGACGCACTCGGGGCGGCGCTGTGTCCCGCGGCCGCCACCGGCACGACGTCCGCCAGGGGCGCGGCCGCGACCCTGCTCTCCGCCCCCGGCTGGCACCCGGCCCCCTCCCAGCTGCTCTTCGCCGGCAACGCCCGTCAGGCCATCGCCGCGACCCTCGCCTCCCTGGTCCGTCCCGGCGGTCGGGTCGGGGTCGAGGAGCTGACGTATCCGCTGGTCAAGGAGATCGCGGCCCGGCTGGGGGTCGTCCTGGTGCCGCTGGCGGGCGACGCGGAGGGGCTGCGCCCGGACGCCCTCGCCGCCGCCCACCGCGCGGCGCCCCTGTCCGCCCTCTATGTCCAGCCGACTCTGCACAACCCGACCTCGCTGACCACGAGCGAGGAACGGCGACGGCAGCTCGCGCGGGCGGTGACCGAGCTGGACCTTCCGGTCGTCGAGGACCGCATCTGGTCCTTCCTCCGCGCCGACGACACCCCGCTCGCCGCCCACGCCCCCGGCCTCGTCCACGTGGTCGACGGGCTGTCCAAGCGGGTCGCGCCCGGGCTCACCGTCGGCTTCCTCGTCGTACCGCCGCAGCGGGTCGACTCCGTCGCGGCCGCGCTGCGGTCCGGGGGCTGGAGCGCGGGGCGGTTCGCGCTGGAGGCGGCCGTGGGATGGATCGGGGACGGGACCGTACGGCGGCTGGTGGCGGCCAAGCAGGCGGACGCGGCGCGACGGCAACGGCTCCTCACCCGGCACCTCGGCGCCTTCGCCGTACGGGCCGATCCGCGGGCGTACTACGCCTGGTGGGAGCTGCCCGCACCCTGGCGCGCGGACACCTTCACCGCCGCGGCCGCCGCGCACGGCATCGCCGTCACTCCCGGCACCGCCTTCGCCGTCGACCCCCACCGCACGCCGGACGCCGTCAGGCTCGGACTCGCGTCGGCTCCGGAGGAGGAGCTGGAGCGGGCGCTGCGGACGCTCGCCGACGTCGTGCGAGGGGCCCGTACCGGCCCGTGAGCCAGGTGGTCAGAGCGACCGTCAGACCGAGGGCGACCAGCAGCCAGGAAGCCGTGCGCAGGGTCGCGGTCAGGGCGTCGTAGACGGCGCCCCCGGCCGGACGGTGGAGGTCCTCGGGCAGGTCGGCCAGGGTGAGGCGGCGGCCGATGGCGACCGCGAGGGCGAGGAACGCGCCGCCGAGGGCCGTGCCCAGCGCGGTCGCGAGGACCGCGCCGCGACGGCGGGCGGCGACCGCGATGCCGGTGACGGCGAAGACGACGGCCGCGACGGGAAGCCAGAAGCCGGCGACGTCGAACACGTGGTACCCCTTCCGGAGCGGGGCCAGGTCCTTGGCCTGGAGCAGCGCGACCGCGGTGTGCTCGACCGGGATGTGGTCCGCGAGCGGCACGTTGTCGTCGGCGAGTTGGCGTTTGACCTGGAGGGTGACGGGGGCGAGGTCGACGGTGACGGCCCGGGCGCGGTCGTCCCGCAGGGCGTCCATGACGGCGTCGTGCGTGGCCCGGTTGCCCGCGTCCCACGCCGCGCGGAAGGCCCGCGTCTGCGTGAACGAGTGGACCGCGTCGTGCACGAACGGGGCGACTGCGCGCTCGTCCGGGTGGCCGACCTCGACCTCGCGCATGATGCCGGCGCCGACCGTGTCCGCAACCGCGTTCCGTACGGCCGGGTCGGTGGCCAGCGGCGCCATCGTGGCGACGTACCGGCCGGTGTCCGCGAGGCCGTACGCCACCCAGGCCGCCAGTGCGCCGAACGGCACGAGCAGGCACGACAGGGCGATCAGGGAGGCCGACAGAGCGGTCCTGAGACGTCGGGACACGCTCTCAGACAAGGGCGTGGCGGGCGCGGGCGCGAGCGGGGCGCGGCCACATGGGTACCGGGGGTGCCGGGATGCCGCTGCCGGGGGTGCCGCAGGCGGCGGACCTGGGGGTTCTGCTCTCCGGTGGAGCGTTCACCCGAACGGGTGTTTCCTGGAGTTGGGGGACTTGGACCCTTACCCGATCGGGTGAGTGGAGGGATGAGGGAACGCGGGCCCCGGCCACCATGCCGGGGCCCACGCATGCGCGCGTGAGGTGACGCGGGCGCCGGCGGGTCGGGCGTCAGCGGATACGCGCGTCAGTGGATCCGGTGTCCCTCCGCGTCCTCGCGCGTGTAGTAGCGGTAGAAGACGAAGAAGAACACGCCCGCCCCGATCACCGCCCCGAAGGCGCAGGACCGCAGGATGCTGTAGCCGGTCTGGCTGTACAGGAAGCCGAACGCGACACCGGAGAACGCGCCCCAGGACAGCGCGTGCAGTTCGCGCCTCATCCGCGGGGCCAGGTCCCGTACGACGACCCAGAGCACCGCGAACACGGCCGCGGTCACGAAGCCGAACAGCAGGTTCCAGCCGGTGATGGGGCCGCCGTCGCGCCGGTTGGCCGCGGCCCAGTAGCCGTAGACGAGCCCGAGCACGACGGGCGTCGCATAGGCCGCGATCCTGTGTGTGCGCTCGCTGAAGAGGTCGGGTGCCCGGGTCCGGCCGGTCAGCTCGGGTGGGCGTACTCCTGACGCGGGTGCCGCATGAGCCATGAGAGCGCTCCTCTCTCTCGCCGCCCCTGCCTTCCAGAGCACACCTGGGGAGGACGCCAGGCAAGTCGGTCGCGCGGGCGAATGCCGAGGCAGTACCCATATTTGCCCGTAATGCCGGAATAATTCCGAGTGTGAGACCCCGTACAGGGACGTTTGCAGTCCTGAGGCCCACCTTCGCAGCGGCAGCGGTTACGGTGCTGAGGTACCTGATCGACACGATGGACCGGTGACAGGGGGGACGATGCCCGGAACCGTGCTGCTGCTCGCGGCCTCGCCCGTGGGCAAGGGGTGTCTGGTGGACGCGGCCTCCGTGCTCCCTGTCCTCGCGGCCGTTCCACCCGCCGTGCTGTCCGGCACGGACACCGCGAACGTCGTGGAACTCGCCGACCCGCTGGAACCGCAGGCCGTCCTCACCCGGCTCCGCGCCGCCGCGGCCGCCCTCGACCCGCTCACCCTCTACGTCACGGGGCAGCTCCAGCTCGACCGCCGCCAACGCCTGCCCCACCTCGCGCTGGCCCGCACCACCCCGGCGACCGTCCGCTACACCGGCTTCCCCTGGCACTGGTTCCGCGAGGAACTGCGCCTGCGCCGCCCCGGCTCGACGACCCTCTTCGTCGACCTCCACGCCGACCAGGAGACCTGGGACCACCTCCGCGTCCACCCCCTGGACTGCGGCCCCGGCATCCGCGTCCACGGCCGCCTCGCCCCGCCCCCGTCCCGTCGCAGGGTCGCGGCTCCGGCGTACATGAAGGCCGTGGCGACGATACTGCGCAGCGGCTGGCGCCCACAGGACGAGCAACTGCACCAGCAGGCGTGGGTACGGCTGGCGCCCGGAGAGGGCGGACTGGAACTCACCGGGATGCCCGGAGCGCCCCTGGGGGCGCGAGGAACTGCGCGACCGGCCACAACGCTCCCGCAGCCGAGAACCTTCGCACCACCCGCGGGCACGGACAGCGCCCCGCACGTCCAGATCGGCACCGTCGTCCAGGCCGACCGGCACGCCCATGCCGCCTCCGACGCCGCCTCCGACGCCGCCTCCGCCTCCGACGCCGCCTCCGCCTCCGCCTCCGACGCCGCCTCCGCCTCCGGCGCCGACGTGGGCGGCGACCCGCACGCCGACATCGCGACCGCCGTCCAGGCCGGCCGCCACACCGACGCCGACGCGCTCGCGGCACGCCACGAGCAAGCCGCCGTACAGGCCCACGGCCCCTCCTCGGAAGAGGCCCTGCACTGGAGCGAGGTCCGCGCCGACCTGGCGATGTTCGCGGGAGACTCCGCACGCAGCTGCCGGACATGGCTGGCCGTGGCCGACGCCCGGCTGGCCGCCGGGCAGGCCCCCGACGCGCCCGCCGTGGAGGCCGCCGTCGACCGCGCCCACCACCAGTGGGGCCGCATCACCGACACGGCCCGCGCCCGCGAACTCGGCCCCGCGCTCGCGCAGTTGCGAGGCCGCGTCCCCGGCCGGCAGGAGGGCGCCCTGGAGAACGTACGGATGCAGCTGCACCAGCTCCAGACGCAGGGCTGACCGGAACGGGCCCTGCCGAAAAGGGCGTTGTTGTCCAACCCCTCCCTTCCGCCGCACCCCCGGGTGCATGATGGTGGGTATGGCTGAGGGGGAAGGTGTGGCCGACCAAGGCATCCGCGTCCGGCTGGACGAAAGTGCGAGCAGAAGCGACGTCACCGCGTTGAAGACGTGGCTCGAGCGCGAGTCGCTCCTGGAGGAGCTGCGCATCATCGAGCGACCCCGCGGGGACGTGCCCGACGGGCACATGGGCGTCGGGATGGAGATCTGGCTGGTCGTGGTCAGCTCGGCCACCACCGTCGTGACGGACAGGCTGCTCAACCACATCATCAGGGCAGTCCGGGCATGGCAGGACAACCGCCGAGAGGTGGAGAGCGGCGAACCGCCCCGGGTGGACGTCGATTCGGTGAACCTCGACGAGAGGTAGCCCGGTGAGCCGCTTCGACCCGCGCGAACACGCGAATCGGGCGCTGCTCGTCGGCGTCAGCACGTACGACCACATCAGACAGAAGGAACCGGACGGCGTACCCGGCCACCTGCCCGGAGTCCAGCACAACCTGGACCGGCTGGGGGACGCCCTGCGCGGCAACGGAGTGTTCGGCGCGCAGGAGATCGAGGTCACTCCCTCCCCCTCCCTCGACGAGTTCAGCGAGGCCCTGCGTCTCGTCGCCAAGGAGGCCAAGGGCCTGCTGCTGCTCTACTTCGCCGGCCACGGCGCCGTCCCCAGCGCGGGCAACGAACTCTTCCTCCAGATGCGCAACGCACGCGTGGTCGCGGGCGGTCAGGCGGTGTTCCCCGGCGCGGCACAGTTCACCAGCGTCCTGACCGAGCTCGCGGGGAGCCGCGCGAAGCAGATCGTGGTGATCCTCGACTGCTGCTACGCGGGTAACGCGGCCCGGGTCTGGCAGGACTTCGGTGACCACGCCGTCGACCCGAACAAGATCCTCGTGCTGATGAGCGTGCAGGCCAACCGCCTCATCCGCGCCGGGAACGGAAAAGTACCCACACCGTTCACCCGGGAACTCCTCCCCCTCGTCGAACGGAGCGGGGAGGTCTCCTTCCAGGAGCTGTTCGCCGCGTTACGGGAACGCATGAGAGCGGCTGGGTACAAGACCAGACTGGGCGAGCCGCAGAAGCCGCAACGGGCGGCAGACCAGGGCACGGATGTCCTGCTGGGAGCACGGGACGTACCCATCACCCGAACCCCGGACAAGAGGAGTATCTGGCGTCTCCAGGAACGCCTCGCGGCGCTCCTCGGGCCCCTCCGCGACGGACTCCGCATCGCCGCCCGCGCCACCGCCCGCTGGTTTCGGCGCGGCCGCCCCGTGCTGCGTGCCGCCGTGAGCGCGGTCCTCGTCCTCGCGCTCTCCGGCCTCGGCTACGCCCTCATCGGCTCCGGCGACGACACCCGCTGCGCCCCGCCCCTCGAACTGCGCGTGCTCACCGACCCCGACCTGAAGTCCACCGTCCGGGCGGCCGCCGACGCGTATCTGACCTCGGAGGCGAACACCACCGGCGAGGGCTGCCGCCGCAGTGGCCTGACCGTCTACGACGCGGGTGCCGCAGACGCGGTCGGCGCGCTGCGCGAGGACACCGACGCCTGGCAGGAGCCGGTCGTGGAGGACGACAACCCGCAGCGGGACGTCGGTCCACAGCCCGACGTGTGGATCCCGGCCTCCGCCGCGGACGTCACCCGGGTCGTCCGCGGCCGACAGGGCCGTTCCTTCGCCGAACTGGGGCCGTTCGGCGGGCCCTTCGTGTACTCCCCGGTCGTGCTGGCCACCCCCCGGGACCTGGCCGGTTCGGTCGAGGAGCGCAAGGGGCGCTCCCTCACCCGGCTGTTGGACGACCTGGAGCGGCGGGACGCGAACGCCGAGGTGCGCCGCCCCGACCCGGAGTTCACGACCGCGGCCCTGCTGGCGACGCTGGGCCTGTACGGCGGTACGGGCGGCAAGGGCGACGCGGCCGGCACCGGCGGCGCGGGTGACGCCGAGCGGCGGCTGGCGCCGGGTGCGCCGTCGCCCACCGCCTCCGAACTGCTGTGCGCGCTGCCCGAGGACGCCGGCGCGGACCGGCGCACCGCGGCCCTCGCCCCGGAGTTCCTGCTGAAGAGCGGCGTCGCCTGCCACCGGGCGACCCGCACCCCGCGCCTGGCCGCCTACCCCTCCGACGTACCGGGCCTGACCCCGACCTTCGTACCGGTCCGCTGGCAGGGCGCCGATCTGGACGCCGAGGCGCGTGGGGACGCGGTGAAGCGTTTCCACCGGTGGCTGACCGACGAGGACGGCGGCCTCGCGGTGTTCCGGGACGCCGGTTTCCGGTCCGCGGCCGGTGAGCGGGCCCTGCTCGACCCCGACCACTCCGGCACCGGTGTCCTGCGCGACCCCGGCCCGTTGGTCCCGACGGCCGAGCGGACGGCGATGGACACGACGCTCACGCGCTACCGCGGGGCCAGCGGCCCGGGCCGGGTCCTCTACCTCCTGGACAACTCGGGCTCGATGACCCGCTTCTGGGAGGGGCCGAGCGGCGGCCCCGGCATCCTGAAACAGTCGCTCGGCGGGCTCGGCGACCAGGACCAGTACGGCGTGTGGACGGTGTCCGGCATGTCCGGTGCCCGCCATGACCTCCTGCTCGGGTTCGGGAAACACCCGCGCGCCGACGCCGAGAAGGTCTTCGACCCACGGCGGACGAAGGTGCGCGACGCCGAGGCCGACCCGCACGCGGCGCTGCTCGCCGCGCTCACCGACATGGCGGGCCGCGGCACCGACGACGACGGACCGCAGCTGATCGTCTTCCTCACGGACGATGAGGACAACACCCGGCTGACCGGCCGGAACCTGGACGAGGTGCTGGAGAAGGCAGGGAAGACGGGAGTGCCGGTGGTCATGGTGTCCCTGGACATCGGCGCCTGTGACCGGGGCCGCCCCGACGCCCGGATCGCCGAGGCGAGCGGTGGCCGCTGCCTGGACGCGAGCGACGACCTCGGCGCCGGACTGCACGACGAGGTCGCGCGCGCGGGAACGGGGGACGACTGATGGCGCGACGCATGCTGCTCGCCCTGCTGCTCCTCGCGGTCACCGCCTGCACGGGCGGCTCGGTCGACCAGGAGGCCCCGTCGGCCGCCGCCGCGCCCGGGGAGATCGTGGTGGCCAGCGGCCGGGACGTGACCGGCAAGAACGGCATCCGGCAGCAGCTCATCGACGCCTGGAACCGGAAGCAGGACGAGACGGGCACCGGCTACTACGCCCGGCTGGTCGAACTCCCCGGCTCCGCCGACGAACAGCGCAGCCAGCTGCTCGGCGCGTTGCAGTCGGGCAGCGCCAAGTACGACGTGGTCAACCTGGACGTGACGTGGGTGCCGGAGTTCGCCGAGGCGGGCCTGGTCCGGCCGCTGGCAGACAAGGCGGTCGACGCGGACGTCATCCCGTCGGTGGCCCGCACGGCCCGCTGGGACGACAAGGTGTACGCGGTGCCGTTCAACAGCGACGTCGGGCTGCTCTACTACCGCCGCGACCACCTCGACGCGCTGGGCCGCACCGACCTCAGCGCGGGCACCACCTGGCAGGAGCTGCGGGAACTGATCAACTCCCTGGACCGCAAGGAGCCCAAGGGCTACGAGGAGGGCTGGACGAGTCAGCTGGCCTCGTACGAGGGCCTCACGGTCAACGCGATCGAGGCGTTCGCGTCGGCCACGCCGGACTTCGCGCTCACCGACGCCGACGGCCACTACAAGTCCGACGTCCAGGAGCTGACCGACGGTGTCGCCGAACTGCGCGCCCGTACCGACACGTCGTACACCCTCGACGACGCCTTCCGCTCCGACGAGGCCGCCTCCCTCGGTGACTTCGCCGACGGCCGTACGGCCTTCCTGCGGCACTGGCCGTACGCCTACCGCGACCTGCACCAGACGTTCACCGAGCAGCAGCTCGGCGTGGCCCCGCTGCCCGGCCGCGCGGTACTGGGCGGCCAGAACCTCGCGGTGACCCGGACGTCGGAGCGGTCCGCGGGCGCGTCCGATCTGATCGGCTTCCTCACCAACGCGGACAGCGAACGCTGCCTTCTGGACGCCGGGTTCGCCGCGACCCGTACCTCCGTCTACACGGGTGACGTGACGTGCACGAACGCCCGCGTCTCCGCCACGACCCCGGCGGCCTCCCCCACGGGCGAGAGCGCCGACCGCATGCCGCGGGACGAGGCAGGCCGGCCCAAGTACGCGGCCCCCATCCTCCTCAGGTCCCTGCAACAGGCGGTCGCCCGCCCCCGCACCCCCCTCTACGGTGCCTTCACCCAGACCTTCACCACCGAACTGAGCGCCCTCTTCAGCGAGGCCCCACCCACCGACGCGGAACTGGCCGGCCGCCTGGACAGAGCCTTACGGAAAGCCTTACCGAACTGAACGGGCCCGGGGATCGGGTGACGGGGTTACGGGGTTCCAGCTGAACCGCGTGGCGCGGCATGGCGTGGCGTGGCGTAAGTCCGGCCACAGCACCTCAAATGGGGCAGGCGTTGGCGGGCTGTCCCTAGCCTCCCCAGCCTTCCTAGCCCCCGTGCACCTGCTGGGCCGCCGGTGGGGTCGGGAGTTCCTCGTCTGCTCTTGCTGGGCCGGCGTTGGCCGCTGTGAGGAGGGCCGCTACCGCTATGACGGCTGCGGCGACGCCTCGGGCGATGGGGGCTGCGCCGGGTGGGCGGAGCCGGGGGTGGGAGAGGGTGGGGATGCTTTCGTAGCGGGTGGTTGTGCGTTCGTGCACGGCGACCTCGCAACGATGGTGGGGGGTGGCGGTGGAGAGAGGAAGGGAATTACAGCAATGTGTTAAGCACGGTTAATTCGCCGATTAACCTAGGGGCTGCCGTAGGTCAACGGCAAGAGGGCCCACGGGAGTTGGGGGAGCCACGACGTGGTCGAGCGAGACGGGCCCGAAGTCATCGGGCGGCGGGTGCAGCGGCTGCGGGTCGAACGAGGGCTCACGCAGCGGCAGTTGGCCGAGCCGACGTACACGCCCGCCTACGTCTCCACCCTTGAGGCCGGTCGCGTACGGCCCTCCGACGAAGCGCTCAAGCACCTCGCCGAGCGACTGGGCGTCGAATTCGCGGAGTTGGCCACCGGGCGCTCCGCCCGTCTCGTCACCGATCTGCGGCTCCGGCTCACGGAAGCCCAGCGCACCCTCGCCACCGGCGAGACCGAGGAGGCGGCCGAGCGGTACGCCGAGCTGCTCACGGAGGCCGAGACGCACGGGCTGGTCGACGAGCAGGCGACCGCGCTGCTCGGGCTCGGGGAGTGCGTGATCGAGCTGGGCGAGCTGGAGGCGGCGCGGGAGTACTTCGAGCGGGCGGAGACCTGTCTCGCCGACGCGCCCCTGCCCGTACGCGTCCCGGCGCTGCGCGGGCGCGCCGTCGCCCACTACCTCGCCGGTGAACTCCGTTACGCCGTCTACCTCCTCGAGTCCGCCCTCGACGAGCTGAACCGCGGCGGGCTGCACGACCCCGACGCGCTGCTCCTGCTGTACGCCTCCGTCATCGGGCCCTACATGGACATGGGCGCCCACGCCCGCGCCGCGCAGGCCGCCGAGTTCGCCCTCGCCCTCGCACCCCAGGTCGCCGATCCCGCGCTGGTCGCCCGTATGCACCGCTCCGTCGCCCGTACGCTCCTCGCCGAGGGCCGGATCGCCGAGGCCGACGCCTCGCTCGCCAAGGCCGCCGAGCTGTACCGCCAGCTCCAGATCCGTACCGAGCTCGCCAACTGCCACTGGATGCGCGGGTACGTGTACGCGCAGAACGGCGAACTGGACCGCTCGGAGGAGGAGTTGCGGGAGGCACTCACCATGCTCTCCGCCAAGCGCGCCGCCCTCTACAGCAGTCAGGTCGCCGTCGAGCTGGCCGACGTACTGCACCGGCGCGGCAAGTCGGAGGAGGCCGCCGAACTGCTGCACGGTGTCCTGAGCGACCTCAGTCCGGAGCGCGGCGCCCTGCACTCCGCCGCCGCCCACCGCCTCCTCGGCATCATCGCCGAGGACGCCCGCGACACCGAGGCCGCCGAGGAGCACTACGTCCGTGCCCTCAGCCTCCTGGAGCGCGCCGGAGCCGCCGGCGACCTCGCCGACCTGTGCCGCCTACTGGGGGACCTGCTCCGCCGGACCGGGCGCGTGGAGGCCGCCCTGGACGCGTACCGCACCGGCCTCGGGCACCGCACGGCACCGGGCACCACGACCCTCGGCCCGGCACCCGCACAGCCGCCCCTCTGACACCCGGCGTCGGCTCCGGAGTCCGGAAGCCAGTCACTGGGTCAGACCTGCACGCGCCCCCGTTTCCGTACCTCCGCCACCCGCTGTGCCCCGATCTCGACGGCCGCCTGGGTGACGGAGTCGAAGATCTCGCCGACGCCGCCGTTCGTGACGGTGATCGTGTCGTCGCCGACGCGGACGGCAGCGACGTACAGGGTGAGCTGGGTGGTTTCGTCCGCTGTCTCGCTGGTCAGGGTGATGCGCAGGCCCTGCCGGGCGTCGCCGACCTTCGGCAGGGCGGCCTCCGTGACCGTGCCGTCCTGCACGCGGCCCCCGGCGGCCTTCGCCCTGAACTCCCCGCACGAGCGCGGCAGCGTCCGCAGCCAGGCCAGGGTGCGGTCCACCTCCGCCGGGGGGTGGGTGACGACCTGGTAGTGCAGCTGGGCCTGGTACCAGTCGTCGTCGAGTCCGGCCACCGCCAGGATGCGCGCGTCCGGCCCGAACAGTTCCTCGGCGTAGAGCGCGTCGAGCAGCCGCCCGCACTCGGGGACGTCCGCCGAGGCCTTGAGCAGCCCGTCCCGCCAGGTCGCCGCGCCCTGGGTGGGTGTCCAGGGTTCCCCCAGATCACCCGCCGTGATCAACGCGGCCTGCGCCTGCGCGTCGGTGAGCGTGGGGGCCCCGGCGGGGGAGGGGGCCGTGGCGGCGGGTGAGGCGGGTGCGGCCGCCGGTGCCGTGCCCGACCCGGCGGCGGAGCACGCGGCCACGGTCAGCAAAGCGGTGAGCGCGAGCGCCGAGGGCACGACGGCCGCGCGGGCCGGGGGACGGGTCATGCGGGAGCCTCCAGGGGGAACGGGGGAGCCGTCAAGATCGGCTACGCCCCTCCACGGCACCACCGCAGCCGACCCGTCACCAGCGCGGCGGTCCGTCCGGGTGAGCAGGGCTGCCCCTGGCGGGTGTGTCCGGCGAGTGGCGTCGAGGGGACGGGGCCCTGGCCGCGGTCCCGGAAAACCCGTCGCGCCACCTCCACCCCCTTGCTACGGTCGCCCCATGCAGCGCGCCCAGCGACACTCTTGTCCTCCGTCTCTCACGACGACGCCGGAGTATGTCCCGGCGCGCTGACAGCTGACCCAGTCGAAGCCCCGGGGCGAGTGCCCCGGGGCTTTGTCGTGGCCCGGGTTCTCGCCCCTCCCACGAGGGAGCCCACCATGCATGACCACCGTCGCCTCGGCCGTGAACTCGAACTGTTCGACACCGACCCCCTGATGGGCGCGGGCCTGCCGTACTGGCTGCCCGACGGAGCGGTCGTACGGCACACCCTGGAGGAGTACGTCCGGGAGGCCGAACGGGCGGCCGGCTACCGGCACGTGTACTCGCCCGTCCTCGGCAAGCGCGAGCTGTACGAGATCTCGGGCCACTGGGACCACTACAGCGACGACATGTTCCCGCCCATGGAGCTGGGCGCGGAACAGGTCGTCCTGAGGCCCAGCCTCTGCCCCCACCACGCCCTCATCTACCGCTCCCGCTCCCACAGCTACCGCGAACTACCCCTGCGGATGGCGGAGTTGGGCGGCATGTACCGCTCCGAGCTGTCCGGCGTCCTCGGTGGACTGACCCGCGTACGGTCCATCCAGCTCAACGACGCCCACATCTTCTGCACCCTCGACCAGGCCGTCGAAGAGGCCCGCGCCGCCCTGGACCTCATCACCCGCGCCTACGCCGACCTCGGCATCCGCGCGTCCCGCCACCGCCTGTCCCTGCCGGGGGAGGGCGGCAAGTACGTCGCCGACCCCGCCCTGTGGCGGCGGGCGACCGAGCTGCTGAGGGAGGTCCTGGACGGCTCGGGACTCGCCTACGAGGAGGCGGAGGGCGAGGCCGCCTTCTACGGCCCCAAGATCGACGTGCAGATCGAGGACCGCGCCGGCCGCGAGGCCACCCTGTCCACCGTCCAGATCGACTTCCACCAGCCCGAACGCTTCGACCTGCACTACATCGGCGCCGACGGCGCCAAACACCGCCCGGTCATGGTGCACCGCAGCATCATCGGCAGCGTGGAGCGCGCGGTCGCGCACCTCGTCGAGGAGCACGGCGGCGCCTTCCCGGTGTGGCTCGCGCCCGAGCAACTGGCCGTGCTGCCGGTGGCGGAGGACCAGGTCGAGCAGGCGGAGGAGCTGGTCCGCCGGGCCGTCGCCCGCGGCCTGCGGGCGCGGCTGCACGGCCCCGAGGACGGCACCCTCGGCGCCCGTGTCCGGGCCGCGCGGCTGGTGCCGTACCAGGCGGTGATCGGGGACCGGGAGGCCGACGGCGACCTGGCCGCCGTACGCCTGCGGGACGGCCGTAGGCCGGGGGCGCTGCCCGCCGCCGATCTCCTGGACCGCGTCGAGGCGCGGGTCGTGGCGCGCGGGACCGCTCTTTGGGACTGAGAACGCGCGGGACCGACCGCCCTCCGGGACGGAGAAGGGGGGGTGAGGGCGGCGGGCCGGGCTGCATAAGGTCGGTGTGACGGAAGGGAGCCCCACCATGACCGCCCGCCCCACAGGTCGCACCAGCGACCGCTCGGCCGCCCGCACCACCGCCCGCTCGGCCGGCCGCCCCATCCCCGTGATCATCGACTGCGACACCGGCGTCGACGACGCCCTCGCCCTGCTGTTCGCGGTCCGTCACCCCGGCCTGGACCTGCGCGCGGTGACCTGCGTGGCCGGGAACACGGACGTCGACGGGGTCGTCCGCAACACCCTCACCGTGCTGGAGCAGGCCGGCGCCCCTGGCATCCCCGTCGCCCGGGGCGCCGAACGCCCGCTGATCGAGTCGGTCCGCGTGGCCCGGCATGTGCACGGCGAGGACGGCATGGCGGACCTGGGCCTGCCCGCGCCCACCCGCACCCCGGTCGACGTGGACGCGGTGACGCTGCTGCGCCGGGAGATCCTCGCCTCCCCGCACCCGGTCACCCTCATCCCGACCGCCCCGCTCACCAACATCGCCCTGCTCCTGCGCACCCACCCGGAGGTGGTCCGCAACATCGAGCGGATCGTGTTCATGGGCGGCGCGGTGGCCACCGGAAACGCCACGCCGGTCGCGGAGTTCAACGTCTGGCACGACCCGGAGGCGGCCGCGATCCTGCTCACGGCCGGGGTGCCGATCACCATGTACGGCCTGGACGTGTTCAAGGAGGTCCTGGTCCCGGCGGCCGACGTCCAACGCCTGCGCACCAGCCCGGAACCCAGGCTCCGCATGGCCGGTGAACTCCTCGCCCACCGCGACCCCGCCACCTCCGGCGACCCCACGCCCACCGGCGGCCTCGGCGACGCGGGCGCGGTCTGCGCGGTCGTCGACCCGGAGGGCCTGACCACCGAACTCCTACCGGTCGAGGTCTCCCTCGCCCCCGGCCCGACCCGCGGCCAGACCGTCGTCGACCGCCGCCCCCGCCCCGGCGAGTCCGAGATACACCACGGCACCCGCGAACAGCCGCTGGTGGACGTGGCGTTGGGCGTGGACGTGGAGCGCTACGTCAAGCTGTGGCTGACGGCGGTGGAGGGCGTCTAACGCGTGTCGGCGGCGGGCCGTGCCGCCCACCTCTGTTCCACCTTCGCGAGCTTCCAGTACGCGACCGCCGCCGCCCACACCACCACGAACAGGCCGACGATGACGTAGCCGACGTTGTCGAGGTCGAGGCCCGCGATCCAGCCGGTGACGGCGTCGCGCAGGGCGAGCTTCTCGTGGAGGACGCCCACGAGTTCGATCGTGCCGATGAAGAAGGCGACGGCGATGGACAGACCGGTGATGGTGAGGTTGTAGAAGACCTTGCGGACGGGGTTGGAGAAGGCCCACTGGTAGGCGAAGTTCATGAACGTGCCGTCGAGGGTGTCGAACAGGCTCATGCCGGCGGCGAACAGGAGGGGGAGACAGAGGATCGCGTACCAGGGCAGCCCCGCCGCCGCGCCCGAACCGGCCATCACCATCAGCGTGACCTCGGTGGCGGTGTCGAAGCCGAGGCCGAAGAGGAAGCCGAGCGGGTACATCTGGCCGGGGCGTGAGATGGACCTGGTGAGGCGGCCGAGGATGCGGTTCATGAAGCCCCGGGAGTCCAGGTGCTGTTCGAGCTCCCGCTCGTCGTACGCGCCTGCCCGCATCGCCCGGAAGACCTTCAGGATGCCCAGCAGGGCGACGAGGTTGAGGGCGGCGATGAGGTAGAGGAAGGTGCCGGAGATCGTCGTACCGAGGAATCCGAGGACCTGGTGGATACCGGAGTCCTCGTTCATGACCCGGCCGGCCAGCTGGGTGCCGCCCGCGATCAGCAGGGCGAGCAGGACGACCACGCTGGAGTGGCCGAGCGCGAACCAGAAGCCCACCGACACCGGGCGTTTGCCGTCGGCCATCAGCTTGCGGGTGGTGTTGTCGATCGCGGCGATGTGGTCGGCGTCGAAGGCGTGCCGCATGCCGAGGGTGTAGGCGGTGATGCCGAGGCCGATGCCGAAGGCCCTGTCGCCGACCTCGTAGTGGCCGGGGGCGACGAGCAGGAACAGGATGCCGAACGCGACGACGTGCAGGGCGGCGATGACCGCCATCAGCACCGCCGTCCGCACGGTGTCCTCGCGTCGCCAGCGGAAGGACGTGGGCAGGGCGGCAGGGTCGGTCATCCGGTCACGCTCCAGCACCTCGTGGATCAGTTCGTGAGATGCCGTGGCCGGTCTCCTGGCTTACGGGTGCACGCGCCCGGCCCGCCTTCCCGGCTGCCTCGCGGCGACCAGTGGCTGTCCCTCAGGGGACGTGGGACGGGAACTCCCCGATCACAGTGGCGAGGGCCGCGTCGGCATCACACCGACTTCCCGAACACCACGGCCCGCCCACCGTAGAGCAGACCCCCGGCCGCCGCCCACCCACCACCTGACCGGGTCGGTCAGGTGGTGGGCCTCACGGGCGGTCGAGAGGTGGCTCTCAAGGCCACGAAGCTACGGGGCTACGAAGCTACGTGGCTACGAGCGGGCGGCCTTGCGCCTGCGGGTCGTCATGACGATCGCTCCGCCGCCCACGAGGAGGGCCGCGGCGCCGGCGGCGATCACGCCGGTGTTGCTGTTCGCGCCGGTCTCCGCCAGGTCACCGCCGCCGCCGTGCGGGGTTGCCGCCGGGGGCGTGGTGGACTCGGAGGCGCTCGGGGGCGGGGTGGAGGCCGGCTCGGACGGGGTCGGGGTGCCGGCCGGGGGCTCGGTCTCGGCCGGCGGGGTCTCGGACTCCGACGCCGGAGGCGTCGCGGGCGTCGAGGGCGGCGAGGGCGGCGTGGAGGCCGGCGGGGTGGTCGGGGGCTGCGTCTCGGTGGTCGTGCAGTCCTTCGTGCCGCCGTTCCAGGCCGCGATCAGCTTGTCCTTGATCACCGGGCGGTCCGGGCCCTTGGGCAGGTCCCCGTGCTCGAAGCCGTCCTTCGCGTCGAGCTTGCCGTCGAACTTGACCGCACCCCGGTAGAGGTCGATCTGGGCGTAGCAGCCCGCGTCCGGCACCGCGATGTCGAGGGAGTCGGTCTGGCCGGGCTTGACCGTCACCGAGTCGAAGTCGACGAAGACCTGCTCGCCGGAGGTGCGGAAGTCGGCGCCGTGGGCGAGGAAGGAGGACAGGGAGGCGGTGCAGGTGCTCGCGTCCCCGGCGGTGCGGACCTTGACGTGGATCTTGCCGTCCTCGGTCGGCTTGAGGTTCTGGTCGTCGACCTTGACCGAGTCGAAGAAGTTGATGCCGTCCAGGGAGAACTGGCAGCGGTCCGTGCCGGTCTCCGTGCCCGCGCCGGTGCCCGGCTTGTACGTCCCCCCGGAGTTCCAGCCGTCGCCGCCGGGCTCGGAGGCCCAGGCGCCGGAGGCCGCGGCGACGGAGGCCGCGCACAGGGCGAGCGACGCGGCGCCCGTCCCCAGCAGGCGGCGCATGGTGACACGTCTCGCTATGGACATGCGGATCCCATCTTGGCGTGCGAAACCCGGGCACGGCGGGAGGGCAGCACGACGCTGCCGGCAGTACCGGGGGTGGGTGGTCGAAGAAACACTGGGCCCATTGGTCACATGCGCCACAGCGTGCACTCATGGTGGATCTCGGGACGGAACACTGTCAACCTGCGGCTGAGCCAAGGAAGTTCGGCTGTCATCACATTTCCGTCACACGGGGAATGGAATGTTCCGACGTTGTCGAAGGTTCACTTTTCCGGCGATGTGGACAGAATTTCCCTCTATCGTGCATAGAACGCTCGTCGCACCGACCCGAGACCGAACCGGAAGAGGAGCCCGCGTGATCGTCCGTACCACGCCCGACCTCTCGTCCAAGGATCCGAACTGGTGGCGGCAGGCCGTCATCTACCAGGTGTATCCCCGCAGCTTCGCCGACGCCGACGGCGACGGGCTCGGGGACCTCCGGGGGGTCACCCAGCGCCTGTCCCACCTCGCCGCGCTCGGTGTGGACGCGCTGTGGCTCAGCCCCTTCTACCCGTCCGAGCTCGCCGACGGCGGCTACGACGTCGCCGACTACCGGGACGTCGACCCGCGCCTGGGCAGCCTGGCCGATTTCGACGAGATGGTCGTCGAGGCCCACCGCCTGGGCCTGAAGGTGATCGTCGACCTGGTCCCGAACCACACCTCGCACCAGCACGTGTGGTTCCAGGAGGCCCTGGCGGCCGGTCCTGGCTCCCCGGCCCGTGACCGGTACGTCTTCCGCGACGGCCGGGGCGAGCACGGAGAGCAGCCGCCCACCGACTGGCAGTCCGTCTTCGGTGGCAGCGCGTGGCAGCGGGTGCCGGACGGGCAGTGGTACCTGCACCTCTTCGCGCCCCAGCAGCCCGACCTGAACTGGGCGCACGAGGAGGTCCGAGCCGACTTCCGCACCACCCTGCGCTTCTGGGCCGACCGCGGGGTCGACGGCTTCCGGGTCGACGTCGCGCACGCCCTCACCAAGGACCTGGCCGAGCCGCTGCGCGACCTGGGCGACCCCGAGCTGAGCCGGGAGGAGGCCCTGCCGGAGTTCGCCCCCGGCACGCACCCCTTCTACGACCGCGACGACGTCCACGAGATCTACCGCGACTGGCGCACGATCCTCGACTCCTACTCCCCGCCCCGCATGGCCGTCGCCGAGGCCTGGGTGCGCGGCCCGCGCCGCGCGTTGTACGCGCGCCCGGACGAGCTGGGCCAGGCGTTCAATTTCGAGTACCTCCAGGCGGGCTGGGACGCGCAGGAGGTGCGCGAGGTGATCACCGGGTCGCTGCGGGACGCGCGGCTGGCCGGTGCCTCGGCGACCTGGGTGCTGTCCAACCACGACGTGGTGCGGCACGCCTCCCGGCTGATGCTGCCGCCGGGCACGGACGAGAACGCCTGGCTGCTGTCCGGCGGCCACGCGCCCGCCGTGGACGGGTCGCGGGGCCTGCGCCGGGCCCGGGCGGCCGCCCTGCTGATGCTGGCGCTGCCCGGCTCGTCGTACGTCTACCAGGGCGAGGAACTCGGGCTGCCCGAGGTCGCCGACCTGCCGGTGGAGGTCCTCCAGGACCCGATCTGGGAGCAGACGGGACGGGTCCGCAAGGGCCGCGACGGCTGCCGGGTGCCGCTGCCGTGGACGACGAGCGGACCGTCGTACGGCTTCGGCGCGGGCGGCGCCTGGCTGCCCCAGCCGCCGAGCTTCGCGTCGTACGCCGTGCAGGCCCAGGACGGGACGGAGGGCTCGACCCTGGAGCTCTACCGCACGGCTCTGAAGCTGCGCCGCAAGCTGATCGAGGGCGAGTCCCTGACCTGGCTGGAGGACACCCCGCCCGGTGTCCTCGCCTTCACCCGCACCGACGGCTGGCGCTGTGTGACCAACCTGTCGGACGCGCCGGTCACCCTCCCGGGCGGCGAGGTCCTCCTGACCAGCGCCCCCCTGGAACCGGACGGCCGTCTGGGCCCGGACGCCACCGCGTGGCTGGCCTGACCCGGCGCTCACCCCGCCGACGGGCTGGGTGACGCCCCCGGCGCCTCCGTGCTGTTCGCCGGTGGGGTGAGCACCACCTGGGGCTGGCCGGGGGCCGGGGGCGGTGGGGTCAGGTCGGAGGAGGGGAGCTTGGGCGGGGTGGTCTCCTGGAAGAGGACCTGGTCGAAGTTGACCAGGCCCGTCTTCTCCATGACCGAGATGTGGTCCAGGACGGTCGTGTTGGCCTGATCGGCGAGCTGGCGCACCAGGGTGTTGCGGGTGGTGGAGCGGATCTTCGAGACCGTGTTGAAGATCGTGCCGTGCGTCACGCGCAGGATGTTGGCGAAGTCGGAGTCGAACTGCTTGCCGCTGTCGGAGCTCAGCGTCGTGACGAACCCCTGCTGCTGGGGGCTCGGCTGGTCGGGGATCGTGATGCCCAGCTGGGGCGCGATCCGGCGGACCGTCGCGTCCAGCGCCGCGTGCCCGTCGATCAGGTGCTGTCCGGCCGTGACGACCGCCTTGGACGTCCCTTTCTGCACCGCCATCTGACCCACCGGGTACTCCCACAGGCCTGCCGCCCGCACCTTCACCACGAAGTCCCGGTCGGCCTCGGTCAGTGGCCCGGACGAGGTCTGGGCGATGATCCGGTCGGGCGTGCTCGACACGTTGTTCATGCCGAGCACGGCCGGATAGGCGAGCGCGATGGTCGTCAGGCTCAGGGCGCCGCCCACGAAGAGGGTTCCCATCGCGTTCCGCGAGAAGAGCACGGTGTCTCCTGCCCGGTCGGGGATCCCGCCGTCGCACGGCGGGCTCGGTCGCACGGGGGTACGGGGGCGGCCGGTCAACGAAGCCTCTGTCATTGGTCAAAGGTTCCCAATCGCGGCCCCCACCAAGTAAGTTCCCATACGGAACTCACTTGCCTTCCGGAGGGAACAGTCCGTGACCCAGCAGACCTGGACCGCCGTCGACGCCTACTTCAACACCCTGCTCGTCGAGGAGGACGCGGCCCTGCCGGCCGCCGGCGGGGGCAGCGAGGCGGCCGGGCTGCCGCCGCACCAGGTGGCCCCCAACCAGGGCAAGCTGCTCCACCTGCTCGCCCGAGTCCAGGGCGCCCGCTCCGTCCTGGAGATCGGCACCCTCGGCGGCTACAGCACCCTCTGGCTCGCCCGCGCCCTCCCCGACGACGGCCGCCTGGTCACCCTGGAGGCCGACGAGCGGCACGCGCGGGTCGCCGCGGCCAACATCGCCCGCGCCGGCCTCGACCACCTCGTCGACCTGCGCGTCGGCAAGGCCCTGGACACCCTCCCCCGGCTCGCCGCCGAGGGCGCAGGCCCCTTCGACCTCGTCTTCATCGACGCCGACAAGCCCACCAACCCCGACTACCTGGAGTGGGCCCTGCGCCTGACCCGCCCCGGCAGCGTGATCGTCGGCGACAACGTCGTGCGCGACGGAGCCGTCACCGACCCGGACAGCGCCGACCCGCGCGTCCAAGGCGTCCGCCGCTTCACCGAACTCATCGGCCAGAACCCGAAGTTGACCGCCACGGTCGTGCAGACTGTCGGCGAGAAGGGGTACGACGGATTCGTGCTCGCCGTGGTCACCGGCTGACCCGGCACGAGAGCGACGAGAGCAGGGGGAAACACCATGGCGAGGATCACCGAGCTGACGTACTACCCGGTCAAGGGCTGCGCGGGGATCACGGTCTCCGAGGCGGCGCTCACGCCCACCGGGCTCGCACAGGACCGCCGGTATGTGATCGTCGACGAGAAGAGAGAGCTGCGCTGGCTGTGGGGAGACCCGCGGATGGCGCTGATCACACCCGAACTCGGCGGCCCGGGCGGGGACGCGGTCCTCACACTGCGGGCGCCGGGCTACGGGGATCTCCGCGTCGACTCGAACGCCTTCACCGAGCCGGTGGAGCTCCCCGGCAGGCGCTACCGGGCCGTCGACCAGGGCGACACGGCCGCCGCGTGGGTGTCGGACGTGATCGGAGCGGCCGGCAGACTGCTGCGGGTGCCGCCGGAGCAGGACGGCGCGCCCGTCGCCGCCAACAGCCACCGCCTGCACGTCGTCTCCCGCGCCAGCCTCGACCTGCTGAACCGGCGCCTGGCCGAGCGGGACGACCCGGCCCCGCCGCTGCCCATGAACCGCTTCCGCCCGAACCTCGTGGTCGACGGCTGGGACGACCCGCACACCGAGGACCGCGCCCACCGCCTGACCGTCGCCGACACCGAACTGACCCACACGGAGGCCACCGTCCGCTGCGCCATCACCATGGTCGACCAGCACACCGGCCGCCGTGCGAGCCCGGAACCGCTGCGCACCCTCGCGACCTACCGCAAGGCGGCCGACGGAGGGATCCTCTTCGGCGCGTACTTCGCCATCCGGCGCACCGGCAAGCTGTCGGTCGGCGACGAGGTGTCCGTCGCGGAGTGGAGGGCTCCGGAGCCGGTGTGACCGGCGGGGCAGGCGGCGGTGTGTCGTCCGTACGGCCGAACAGCGTGCGTCACCTGCGGGAACGGGCCGCGAGAATCGTGGTCGGGGGGTGCCCCAGTCGGGGGGTGCCCCGTCCGACAGCCCCTCCACAAGCACAGGGAGCCCCGCACCATGAGACGCTCACGGCCGAGGACGGCAGCCGTCCTGATGTGCACCGCACTAGCCGCCCCGGTCGCCGTGGGAGTCCCCGCGGCCTTCGCGCAGGACCGCGACCTGCAAGGCGCCGTCACGATCGTCCCCGGCCGCGCGGGCGTCCTCGACGTCTCCGGCCACACCGGGCCCGCCCTGGGCGCCGGTTCCACACTGACGCTGACGGCGCCCGGCCGGACCACGATCACGGACATGCCCCTCGACGCCCAGGGCTACCGGGGTTCGGTAGCCGCCGACGGCCGCCGGGCGACGTACACGTTCACCGGTACCACCACCCAGGCACCGTGGCAGGGGCGTTCCTTCCCCTTCGTCGTGGCCGTGCCCGCCGACGCCGTGCCCGGCACCCGGTTGGCCGGCTGCGCGCTGCGGCTCACCGACGCCGAGGGCGCCGCGCAGGGCGAGGGTGCGTGCACGGTGACCGTCGGGCTGCCCGAGCCGACGCTCGTGAGTCCCACGTCGGGTGTGCCGCTGGGGCTGCGGCCGGAGGTGGCCGGGAAGGCGTACCCGGGCGCACAGGTCGCCGTACGCGACAAGGACGAGAAGAAGGTGTGCTCCACGACCGCGGGAGCGGACGGTGCGTGGTCCTGCGCCCCGGGCCCCGGCCTCCCCGTCGGCGCCAACCGGCTCCAGGCGACCGCCACCCTGAACGGCGTGAGCGCGGCGAGCGAACAGGTCGCCATCACGGTCGGATCGCCGCAACAGTGATGTAACGCCCGTACACGGGGCGTTCGTTGGGGAAACGTTGACTGTTCCCGGCGGAGTCCTGGCGATTTCGCGGGAGAGTCCTGACGAACCCTCGACCTATGTTCGCCGCATGCCCCCACAGCCACCCCCGCGCGTCCCCACCGCGCTCCCCGTCCTGCCCTACCGCAAGCCCACCAGGGGCCGCGACTACTGGGTCCTGGACGACGTCCTGCCCGACGCGGACGCCGTACGGGAGCGCTGTCTGGCCAAGGACGACTGGGTGCGGGGCTACCCGTACACCTCGGAGACCTGGCCGGGGCTGCGCACCATGCCGGGTCTGGAGCCGGGTGAACTGGCCCGGGTGGAGCGGCTGGTGCGGAAGGCGACCGGCGCGAAGGAGCTGTGGGTGCAGCGGGCGCCCGGCGGCGGCACCCTCAACCACAACTGCGTACAGGTCGTCGGCGAGGGGGAGAGCGAGCCGCGCCCGCACACCGACTCGCGTCACCTGTGCCGGTATGCCGCCGTCCTCTACCTCAACCCGGGCGTGCCCAAGGACTGCGGCACCAGTTTCTACCGTCAGTCCCTGCCCGGCGGCCGTCTCGGCGGCAACGTCGTCCAGTCCCCGCACCACAACCTCGTCGAGGCGCTCGGCACCCGGTTCGTGGCGCCGGACGCCTTCGAGGAGGACGTACGCGTGCCGCACCGGTACAACCGGCTGCTGCTGTACCACGCCAACCTCGTGCACAGCGCGACCGGTTACTTCGGTACGACGCTCCAGGACAAGCGGATGACGGCGGTCTTCTTCTGGATGGCGTGACCCCGCTTCAGTAGCGCAGCGCCCGGCCCACGTACGTCTTCACGTCGCCGGACAGCTTGCGTGTGCTGCGGGCGGTGGCCTTGCCGGTCCGGCCGGCCGCCACGTCGGGGACGGTGACCACGACGACGTCGAGCAGCCCGCCGCCGGACTGCTCGAAGTCGACCTGCACGGCGAAGGACCTGGTCTTGCCGTCGGTGTTGGCCGCGGTGACCTCGACGGTCGTACGTCCGTCGGAGCCGGTGGCCGGCTTGCCCAACTGGACGTCGCCCTTGGCGTCGACGCCGCCCTTCACCTCGTCGAGCTTGTGGCCCGCCTCCGCGGTCGCCGACGCCAGCACGTCCCCGGCCTTGGAGGCGAGCGAGGACGCGGCGGAGGCGGCGTCGCTGACGACGGACTCGGGCGTGCTGTCGTCCGAGCAGCCGGTCAGGCCGGCCGCCAGCGTGAGCGCAGTGACCGCCGCCAGCGCCGTGCCCGTCGCGCGGCGGGTGCGGTGAGCGGGCATGGTGCCTCCAGGGTCGGGGTGTCCCCTTCAGTGAAGGCCGCCGCACCCGCGTCCGCATGCCGGGGCGATCCGGACGGCGTACCCCGGTGACCCGCCGCTGAGGCACGGGCCTCAGCGCTTCGCCTTCTTGTACCGCCGCATCAGCTCGATGATCCGCGCCTGGTCCGCGGGGCCGTTCAGCTCGGCCAGCAGGTCGTCCGGGCACAGCTCGTAGAAGTCGCCCCAGAATCCGCGCCTGCGGTTGTCCCAGATCCGGTAGCCCCCGGGCACACCCCGAGCGACATAGCGCCGCTTGCTCACGTATCCGTCTCCCCACCGTCGGCTCGCGCCAGTGTCCCCCGGCACCCGCGCCTTTCGTACTGGTTTTCGGGCGGGAGCCTCTTCGGGTCAAGGGACTGGGTCGGCCGGTGCGTTCGCCGTGCAGGACGGGGAGCAGGTCGTGTCGGTGGCGCCGTCCGGCGGGGTCACCGTCGGGGCGTCGGCGAGGGTGTCTTCCAGGGTGCCGGTGAGGGTGTAGGTGAGGGTGCCGCCGGGGGCGATCGTTCCCGTGGTGTGCAGGGTGCCGTCGCCGGAGGCGGCACCGCAGGAGCTGCCCCGGGTCGCCGTGCAGGTCCAGGAGGCGGGCGCCGGGTGGTGGATCGAGGTGTCGGTGGCCGTCGAGGGGCCGCCGTTGGACACCGTGATCGTCGGACCGTCCCGCGTGCCCGACAGTGAGGTCTGAGGAGCCGTCACCACGGGGTGGACGGGCGGTGCGTCGTTGTTGCCGGGCTCCGGGTCCGGCGTACGGGAGTGCGACGTCGCCGTGCCCGTCAGGTCCGCGCCCGTCCCCGCGTACGACGGGTGCAGCCGGACCGTGACGTCCCAGGAGGCGGCGGCGCCGGACGCGAGGATGTCCACGGGCCCGCAGACGACCTTCCGGCCGGACGCCGTGCAGCCGTCGTCGCGCGCGAAGACGAAGGCGACGCCGACGGGGAGTGTGCCGGTGGCGGTGACCTTCGTGGCGTCCGACGGGCCGTTGTCGGTCACGGTGAGCGTGTAGGCGAAGGTGCCGCCCGGGAAGATCGGGTCGTCGTCCGTCGCCCCCACGATCGTCACCGCCGTGACCAGGTCGGCCTCCGCCTCCCCGGCCTCGGCCGCGGCGAGCGTCCCGGCGAGCGTGACCGCGAGGAGCAGCGCCCGCAGCGTGCGGGTGAGGGATGTCCACCGCATGAGCAACGCCCTCCGTGATACCGACGGGTGCGCTCTCATGCTCGGCCCGCCGCCCGGCCGGACGTCGGCCGCCACGCCCGTCCGCCGCGCGAAGTCACCCGAACCTCCCGGGCCGCCCTCGGCTACTTCGCCGCCGCCCCGGCCACCTGGACCTCCTTTGGGGGCCGCGCGCCGCGTACGCGGCGGAGAGCCGGTAGTCGCGGGTGGGGGCCGTCCAGGTGTCGTCGCGGCGCGGCGCGGACGGGGTCTCGCGGGGCTTGCGGGGGTTGATGCGGCAGTGCCCGGCGTGTCCGGCCGGGTCGACGGCCACCGGGTCGCCGGCCTGCCTTCCCTCCGCCCGCAGCATGTCCCACAGCTCGCTCCGGATGGCTTCCCTGCGCCGCTCGGCGTCCCGCACCGTCTTCGGGTGCACCTCCTCGTCGTGCCGCAGACGGTCGACGCGGGCGCGGGCCTTCTCGTGGGCGCGAACCGCGCGGAAGGCCTCGTTGCGGAGCGGGCCGGCAGCGGCACCGGAACCGGCACCGGCAGCGGAAGTGGCACCGGCAGCGGCACCGGAACCGGCAGTGGCATCGGCGCCGGCGGGGGCCGCGGTGAGCGCGACCAACAGGGTGGCTACCAGGGCGGCCACCAGGACGGCGCCGTGCCGTGCGATGCCTGTGTGGTGGTCTCGTCGCATCTTCGGATCGTCGGACAAGGCGGGCCGACTGGTGGGATGGCCCGGGATTACACGCCGCCGTGTTCCTCCAGTTGGGCTAGGCGTCGACGGATATGGGTAACTCGGTCTCGGAGGTCGACCTCAGCCGCGGCGTCCGCTTCTGTGTCCAGACCACCGACGGCCGCACCGCCTACCTGCGTGTGCTCAGCGCCCCGGCGGAGGGGGAGGGCACGGTGACGTTGAAGACGACGGTGTGGGAAGTGCCTGAGTGACGACTACGCGGGCGCGGTCTTCGTCGGTGACGGCTGCTCGACCTGGTGGACGAACTCCACCCCGTTGACGATCACCTTGTCGTCCACCGGGCACACCCCGTCGTCACCGGGCGCCTGCGGGTCGTACGGCTCATAGACGATACGCAGGGCCCGCACGACTCCCCGTTCGACGGATTCCGGGCTGACGTGGACCGTGCCCTCCCCCGAGGGGTAGAGCTGCTCCGTGGAGAGCGAGCGCTGCCCCCAGAGCGGGATCGGCCCCAACTCCTGGGCCAGCAGGGTGTCCTGGTCGCCCTCGTCGACATACCGGGCGACCAGCCAGCCGTACATCTTCGGGTTGCGCCGTCGCCGGGCGTACACGGCCCCGACCGCCCAGACCACGGCGATACCGAACGCGCCGCAGGTAAGCGTCGGCCACACCCATCCCGGGACGCCCACCTGGCCCGTGCCCGACACGGTGGTGGGCGTCGCCTCCAGGGGCTGCGGGATCGTCCGGATCCCGAGGGCCGTCAGGTTCGGCTCCCAGGGCGTGGTCACCTTGGCGTGGACGGCCAGGCGCCCGGTCATCCGTACGGTCCTGCGCTCACCCTCGTACTCGTCCGACTTCCAGGACAGCTCGACCGTCACCCGCGCGGTGGCGCCGGGTTTCAGCTCCCCCGAGGTGCTCTTGCCGGCGGGGAGCTTCGCGGTGATCGGTACCGGGTCGTCCGTGACGGTGAACCCGAGGTCGGAGATCCACAGCGGCACCTTCGTCATGGTGGACCGCAGGGTGAAGGTGACCGTTGCCTTCCCCTCTTTCGGGGACAGCCGCACAGGCTGCTTCGGCCACTCGACGACGAGTCGCCCGGAGCGGTCCCTGGCCAGCGCGTCGAGGGCCGCGTGCCGCAGGACGTCGTCCCGCACCTGTGCCAGGTCCGGCCGGTCCCAGGGCGTCCACGATCCCGTGGTGATCGCGGCGGGGAAGACCCGTACCAGGGTGTCGAGGTGGCGGGCCCGGTCGTCGGCCGCGCCGAAGAGCGGGAACGGGTGGACGGTCAGCCTGGTGCGGGCTTCCAGGGAGTCAGCCCGTGACCGCAGTTCGGAGACCGGGTCGACGCCGGTTGTGGTCTGCTCCCCCGAGGCGAGTACGGCGATCGCCGCCCGCTTGGGGAGGTCGCCCTTCAGGGTCGTCAGCGCCGCGTCCAGGGCGGGCAGGAGGTCGATCCTCCGGTCCGGCGGGGCGGGCTGAGGCGCGCGAAGGGAGCCGACGTCCGCCCGGGTCAGCCGGGGGATGGTCCGGCGGACCCCACGGTCGTAGAGGATCAGGGTGACGTCGTCCTGGCGGGGCACCGCGTCCAGGAGGGTGGTGAGCTGGGTGCGCGTCTCTTCGAGCTGGGTGCCCTTGAGGGACGGGGTGTCGACCAGGACGACGTAACGCGTCCGGACGTCGGCGACGCCCAGCTCGTCGTAGAACTCGTCGGGGCTGAGCCGGCCCGAATGCGGCTCGGAGCTCTTGGTGGGGGTGGGTTGCCCGGCGGCCGTCGCGGCCGGGGCCAGCAGGGCCAGCAGGGCCGGCAGGGTCAGCGTGGTCAGCAGCCCCAGGAGTACGGCGGCGGTGCGGGTGGTGTGCCTCATGTGCGGTCTTCCTCGCCGGACGGGCCGGGGTCCTTCGAGCGTCGTCCCAGGCGGGGGCGCGACCAGCGGGCGGACCGGCGCGGGCCGCGGCGTTGCTCGGCGACGGCCTGCCGTACGCGGGGGTGGCTGAGCCTGCGCAGATGGTTCAGGAGCCAGTGGTCGTGGGGCAGGGTGGTGACCAGCGCGAGGGCCATGCGCTCGCGCCGCCCCTCCAGCCGTGGGAGGAGCCACACGCTCAGGAGGCCGGACAGGTAGAGCTCGGAGTCCGCCCTCGGCGTCCGTGCCGCCCAGGACGGCTCACGGCCGAACAGCGGGGCCAGCGCGTCCATGACGCTGCGGTTCCACGGGTCCCGGGGCTTCAGCAGGCCCAGGACCTCCCCGGCCAGGTCCCGGAGCGGCGGCGGGCCGGCGTCGGCGATCGAGATGATCTCGTCCCAGCATCCGAACAGGGCCACGTCGGCCTCCCCGGTCCGTGCCGCGGTCCGCAGCAGCGTCACCAGGGCGTCGGGGCCGAACCGGCCCACCAGGGCGCCGACCCAGTCCGGCCGTACGGCGGTGGAGCGGCCCGGCAGCAGCGTGCCGAACGCCCTGAGCCAGCCCGGGGTGTCGTACGCCGGTCGCCCGGGCGGGCACAGCCAGGCGAGCCACGCCTCCAGCGGGGCACGCGGGTCGGTGACCTGCCGGCACAGCAACGTGTAGGCGACCTCGGGGCGGGACAGGACGGTGGCGTGCAGCTCGGGCGACGTACCGGGCTTCGGTGGCTGCGCGCCGCTCAGGAACTCCGCCTGGGCGGCGGTCTCGTGGGACGGGGGGCACAGCGCCAGGACGTCGTCGATGAAGGACCCGGCCTGCCGTCCACGGGCGGCGACGGGGAGGTAGGTGCGGGCCAGGCCCGGTCGTCCTGCGGCCAGTTCGAGCCCGGCGGTGGTGACGATGTGGTCCCTGGTGTCGCTCCAGCGGCGCCGCAGCGTCTCGTCGTCCAACGACTCCGTCCGGGGGAGCAGCGCGGCGAGTGCCTCCCGCCGGTACCTCGCGCCGGACGACAGACAGTCCAGGGCGTCCAGAAGGGCCCGGTCGTCCAGTTCCCGCGGGGTACGGGCCCGCGCCAGCCGCTCGATGACGGGGGCCGGCCCGCCGTGCCGTGCGTAGTCGTCGAGCAGGGCGGACCGGTAGACGTGTCCGACGGTGCCCGCGGCCGGCTCGGCGTGTGCGTCCCAGCGGACCCGGTGCTGGTGCGGCTTGCCGACCCACTCGCCGAAGAACAGGCGCACGCCGTGGTCGGCGAGGTTGTCCGCCCAGGTGCTGGTCCGCAGGGCCGCCCGCATGCCGTACGGCAGCAGCGCGACGACCGCGTCCAGGCAGTCGATCCGTTCCGTCAGCGGCAGCGCGCCCGCCTCGGTGAGCGCGACGGGGCCGTCGAGGAGCAGGGCGGCCGCCGTGGCGTACCAGCCGAACCCGCGCGCGTCGGCCCGCATCCGTTCGGCCAGCGCGTCCGCGTCGAACGCGGGCAGGTCGAGGGGGACGGCGGCCGCGGCGGGGCGCGGCAGGGGAACGGGCGCCACCTGGTCGTACAGGCCCCGGTAGGTGACGGCGGGTCCGGCCGCGTCGGCGAACGGGAAGGTGAAGTAGCGGGTGGTGGTGACGGGGCGCGACGAGCGGTCGAGCTCCGTCGACCATTCCTTCAGCGCGATGCCCGACCAGTACGGTTCCCCGGCTCCGCCCGCGACGTCGAAGGTCACCCAGGGCAGTGCGCCGGGCTCGTCCGTGCCGCCGCGCTGCGGGGTGCCCGGGGCGGCACGGCGGATCAGGCCCTCGAAGTGGGCGTCCTCGGCGCGGTCCCGGCTGGAGCCGAGTATCCGGTAGTCGTGGGCGTCCCCGGCGTGTTTGCCGTGGACGGCCCACTCGGCGTAGACCGTCACGGGCTCACTCCGGCGCCGAGGCGGATCAGGCGTTCGAGTGCGATGAACGGTTCCAGCACGTTGAGGGGGCGCACGCTTCCGCGTATGCGGACATCGTCGGTGTTGGCGAAGTCGGAGGCGTCGAAGACGCCGTCGGCGCCGACGTGGAAGCCGATGGAGGAGGTGGCGAAGTACACCGTCCGGTCGGGGTCGAAGTGGTTCTCGATCAGATGGCAGAGCCGCCCGCCGCCCGCCCCGGCGAAACGCTCCGCCGCCCAGCCGAAGAACTGCCGGGCGTGCTGGTCCTTCACCCGGGGGAAGCGGTAGCGGTCGTCGCCCTGCGTGCCCCAGCGAGCGGCGCGGGCCTTCGGGAACACCTCCTTGGAGTCGAACTTGGTGACACAGACCGCGAGATGGTGGGGGAGGTAACGGCCGGACGGACGTCCCGTCTCCTCCAGGTGGGTGGTGATGCGCTGGATGATGCCGAAGAGGTACTCGGCGCTGGAGTTGGCGGGGCCGCCGGTCGGGTCGAAGAGGTAGACCAGCCCGTCGGACTCGGCGAGGCGCTGGGTGAGGGAGGCGTCGTCGATCAGGCGCAGGTCGTGGAAGTACTCGCCCGGCACGTCCTGCACCTCCACCACGAAGTCCGTTTCCTCGTCGCGGGCGTTGTCCTCCCCGCTGAACCTGAACCGCAGTGGCTCTCCGGCGGCCTCCGTGGCGGGCGGGAACCGGCTGCCGTCCATCAGCGCGTTCTTGTGCTGCACGAGGAATTCCTCGGCGACCCGGTCCGTGCCGCTGATCCGCCAACTGCCGTATTCCTGCTGGGTGTCACCCACGACATGGGCGAGTGCCGCGAGCAACGTGGTCTTGCCGCTGCCGGGGGCGCCCCAGAGGCCGATGCGGACGGAGGTGCCGGTGTCGAGGGGCTGTTCCTCGGCGGGGAGCGTCTCGTCCGGGCCCGAGCCCTCCTGGCGGGCGCGGGGGAGTGCGCCGTGCGGGCTCCGACGGGCGGAGGGGTGGGCGCGGTTGCGGGCGAGGGGCGCCTGTCCGCCCTGGTTGCGGCTGCGGAACTCGGGCAGGGGGCGGCTCTTCGCCTCCAGCTGGGCGCGCGCGTGGCTGTACAGGGTCTCCACGCTGAGCAGTTCCGGTCCGTCGGGCATGCCGTCGCGCAGCGCCGCGACCAGCTCGCCGGTGAACGCCGTGAACTCCTCGTCGGGCGGGGCGAGCGCCATCTTCGTCGCGGTGGCCGCGGTCAGCAGGCAGGCACCCTCGACCTCGGCGCGGTCGGCCACCGCGTCCACGACCTTCCGGTCCCCGCTCATCCAGGGAGCCATCGCCCGCCCGCTGAAGCAGCAGTCGAGGACGACGACCTTCTGCCGGGCCTTGCTCCTGAGGAGCTCCCGGCGTACCCACTCGAAGGCCAGCGAGGTGGCGACCACGTGCTCGGGGTCGGAGTCCGGCAGCGCGAGCTGGAGTTGGCCGTCCAGCGGATCGACGAGTCCATGACCGGCGTAGTACACGATCAGGGTGTCGGTGGCCTGCCGGACCACGTCCGCCAGCGCCTTCACGACGTCCTTCGCCGTGTCCGGCTGGGGCAGCGTCACACAGTGCTCCGGCGGCAGCCCCCACAGGTCGGGTGCGCACAGCAGGTCGTGCAGCACGGCGAGGTTCTGCTCGACGGCCGGAAGGTCGTCGAGGCTCTTGTAGGAGTGGGTCCCGATGAGGACCGCGTAGGACCCGGTCGGGTCCGCGAGGCGGGGGTCGTTCACCGCCCGTCCGCCGCGCTGAGGTCCGCGACCAGCGCGCGCACCTTCTCGGGGTCGTCACCCGTCACCGTCAGCACGAGGCCGTCGCGTTCGATACGGACCTCCGGGGCCCCGCGCCGGGTTCTGCGCCAGGCGCCGACGGTGACGAACAGGCCGGCGAGGGCGATCGAGTTGGAGACGGCCAGGTTGATCACCTCGAGCGTGCCGCTCATCGCACCGGGGGGTGCGGTGCCCCGCCCGTGGCGGACGTCGATGTGGTCGGTGACGTCGGAGTCCTGCAGGAGCCAGCGGTAGAGCGAGGCGAGATGGTCGCCGGTGTCTTCGCCGTCGGCGAGGGTGAGCGAGAGTTCCACGGTGTTTTCCCTGGTGTGCGCGCGCCCGCCTGTTCGAAAAGTGATCGATTGATGACGGTGCGTAAGGAGTTGGTGAGCCGATTTTGCAGCAAGGGGCGGACGGCCGCGACCGATTCGCGGTGATTGCCGCCGCGGCACGGCAACCTTTCCCCTCTCGGTGGCGACAGGAGGGCGAATCCCGTCCCCCACACGAGGAGTTCACATGGGCAGACATCTCGCGAGACTGCTCACGATCCTGGCCGTCTTAGCCGCTCTCCTCCCGGCGACCGCCACCCTGGCGGCGTCCCGGGCCGAGGCCGCCGACGACTGGAAGCCGCCGTCGAACCTGAGCCAGCCGCTCAACGAGGTCTGGAACCACGTCCAGTCGACGTACCCGGACCTCTACGGCTTCAAGAACTACGGCTGGGACCAGGTCATGGCCAACAAGGGCAGCATCAACTACTGCGTCCGCTGGGAGTCGGACGCCCCGGTGAGCGCGGCGCTGCGCGACCGCATCCACGCGGCGCTGAAGAAGCAGTTCGCCAAGTGGATGACGGCGATGGTGGACAACGGCAAGGGCCACAACGCCTGGCCCTACACCAACGTGCCGGTCAACATCGTGGGCTGGGCCGTCAAGAACCGCAGCACCCTGCAGTGGACCGACAACTCGGTCGACATCTACACCGGTCTCGACGGTGGCGGCGCCCCGCAGTGTGCCCCCGACTGCGGCCGCTTCTTCCACCAGGACGGCAACTACTCCAGGTGTCCCGGCGGTGTGACCCGCCACTACGACCAGTCCCTCTGGCTGACCAAGGGATTCCAGGGCGGCGCCGGCGGCGACTGGGGCCAGCGCGTCGGCCAGGAGTACTTCACGGGTGCCCTCTCCCAGGAGAACATCCACATCTATCTCCACGAGGTCGGCCACACCTTCGGCCTCGACGACTTCTACGACTGGACCCCGACCGGCCAGTGCTGCTTCATCATGAACGCCGGCAGCGCGACCCAGATCACCGACTTCGACAAGTGGATGCTGCGCGACTTCTGGCGGCATCTGAAGTATCGGTGGGGGTTGTGAGCACTGCCTCGCCGGCCGAACTCTGAACAACGAGGGGCGCCCCGCGGGTGCGGGGCGCCCCGGGTTCGTGCGGGTGTTTACGGGTTCACCACGAGCTTCGAGGTGTTGTTACGCGGGTTCGGGTCGAACGGGAAGGACGTGCCCCAGTCGGGGTGGGCGGTGAGCTTGCCGGTGGCGGCCTTCAGCACGGTGTCGATGGTGAGGGCGAAGGGGAAGTCGACCTTCGTGTGCTGCTTGACCCAGAAGGGGAGGTAGCAGTCGTAGCGGGGGGCGCCGAGGCGCTGGTCCAGGGGGGCGCCGGTGAGGGTGCGGGGCTCGCAGGAGTCGGGGACGGTGGTGGCCCTCGTGCCCTGCGGGACGCGGAACTCGACGACGGCGGCCGGGTCTCCGGAGCCGGTGTGGCTGACCCAGGCCGGGCCCCGGTTGAGGAAGCTGAAGGTGGCCGGGACCGTCGTACCCGCCTTGCCGCGGACCGTGCCGCCGCGCACCGCGAAGTCGGCCTTATTGGCGGCCTCGACGATGAAGGAGACGTTGTTGTCGTCGGTCTGGATGTCGGTGGCGCCGCCGGCCGGTTCGACACCGAAGTCGAGGCGCTCGTAGAGGGCGTGCTTCGCGATGTCGAGCTTCAGCGGCTCGGGCAGGTCGACGGTGGCGCCGGGCGCGACGACCGTGTCGAAGGCGCAGCTGACGCGCGTGACCGTGGAGCCGGTTCCCGGAGGGGTGTACGCGCAACTCGGGTACTTCGTCGCGAAGCCGAGGCCGTACGTCGCCCACATCTGCACGGTGAAGCCGTTCGCCGGCTCGTTGCCGGTGTTGGTGACGGCGAACGAGGGCGTGGTGACGGTGCTGCCGGGGCGCGCGCCCTCCAGCTTGGCGGGCGGGGCGACACCGAGGTCGGGGCCCGAGCCGACCGTCACGGTCGTGTCGAACGAGTTGTGCGGGGCGACGAGTTCACCGTCGGGGCCGCCCTGGGCGGTCGCCTCGTAGGTGATCTTCCCCTGTGCGCCCGAGGCCGCCTCGGGCAGGGCGCGCACCTTGAGCTTCACCTGCTCCTCGTAGCCCCACCCCTGGACGGGTACCTCGGGGACCGAGCACACGGCCGTGCTGCCGCTGGGCACGCAGTTGTCGGGCCAGGCCACCTCGGCGACACCGGCCAGTCCCGAGGCGTCCACGGTGAGGCGGCCGTCCGTGACGGTGAAGGTGCTGTTGTCGTGGTGCAGGCCGACCGGGAGGTCCCGGTACCGCGCGCTGCCCCCGGCCGGGGCGACGGTGACGGTCCGTTCGTACGGCACCTGGATCCACAGCTGGTCGGTCTGCTCGTCCTCGGCCGAGGCGGGCGCGGCGGCCAGGCCGGCGGTCAGCGCCGCGGCCGCGGCACCGGTGGCTCCGAGCCGCAGGGCGCGGCTGACGGAGACGGGTCTCATGGCATCCCCCTGGGTGACGGAAAGTGCGGTCGTGCCGGGTGGCCCGGCAGGTGTTGGACGGCCGCACGGCGTCGAAGGTTGTACGGCGCTCTTGGCGCGCCCTTTTGCATCTCATGGGGATGTCTTGGGACATGAGTGCGCCCCGGGAGCCGGCCGACGTGGCCTGCCCCCGGGGCGAAGGGATCGTGACTTACGGGGCGTTGACCAGGCCGACCGGTGCCACCTTGACCGTGCGGGCGCCGGACGTACCGCCCAGGGTCACCTTGCGCAGCGAGACGTTGTTCTTGAGGTTCGTCTCCTGCAGGCGCTTCGCCGGGTTGGCGGTCACCTTGATGTAGTACGTGCCGTTCGCCAGGCCCGTGATGTCGAAGGACTGGCCGGGACGGTACTGGGTGTACGTGTCGCCGGAGCCGACGTCGAGGACCTCACGCACGGAGATCGCGCTGTGCTCGCCGCAGGCGGTCGACAGATCGGTGTTGTACGGGTGCCAGTTGGCGTTCTTCACCGTGTAGTCGACGGCGTCGGTGTTGGCGAGGCAGAACGCCTCCTTGCCGCTGCGCACCTTCTTGGTCTGGTCCGCGCTCAGCAGCTCGTAGCTGGCGAAGTCCGTGAAGTGCCAGTGCTCGTGGCCGACGCGCGGGTCCCACTCCATGGTGCCCGCGGGCGCGTAGCCGACCTGCTTGCCCTTGGCGTCGTAGAAGTACTGGTACGAGTCCATCAGCTCGGCACCCGGCTTGCGGAAGCCGTCCACCACGAGGGGGGCCGGGCCCGCGTTCCAGACGTTGGCGCTGAAGGCGAGGTAGTCCTTGCCCGCGATGTCGCCGTCCTCTCCGTCGGTGACGGAGATGTCCCAGGCGGGCAGCGAACGCAGGTCCGGCTTCGGCACGTTGGCCGGGACGCCCGCGCGACCGGTGGGCCGCTTGGTGGCGGGCTTCAGCGCGGGCGCGATGCGCGAGCCGTCGGTGTGGCCGGGGCCGTCGCCCAGGTGGTGGGCGAGACCGCGGGCCTCCAGCGCGTGCGAGAGGGCGCCCGGAGTGGGGGCGTCCGCGCCGCGGGGCCCGTAGTGGTGGCCGGCGTGGCCGCTCTGCGCGCCGTGCG
This sequence comes from Streptomyces sp. NPDC002888, assembly GCF_042888465.1. Lineage (NCBI taxonomy): Bacteria > Bacillati > Actinomycetota > Actinomycetes > Kitasatosporales > Streptomycetaceae > Streptomyces > Streptomyces sp. NPDC002888. The sequence continues at coordinate 121,504 of NZ_JBIAPU010000002.1, forward strand.
CGGAGTGACCGGAGCCGTGGTGCGACATCGACGACCGGGAGCCGGTCCCGCCCTCGCCCTCGTCGTCCTTGATCTCACGGACGGTGAGCTTGATGGTGACCTGGTCGTTCGGGATGCCGAAGAGGTCGCGGTACTTCTTGGCCACCGTCGCCTTGGCCGTGTAGCTGCCCGCCTTCAGGTTCACCGGCTTGTCGTAGTCGACGGTGCTGGTGTTGGAGGCCCAGCCCTTCTCGACGCCCCACACCGAGCCCAGCGTCCACGGGTTGGTGGGGCAGCTCTCCGGGTACTTCGCCGTCGCCGGTGCGTCCGGACGGATCCGGCCGGCGGCGTTGTTCGGACAGTAGGTGCCCGTGGTCTTCGACACCTCCTTGCCGGCCGCGTTCTTGATGGACAGCTCCATGAAGCCGGGCAGCCCGGAGAAGTCCTTCACGAGCCCGGCGGGCAGGTTCTTCACCTGGGTTCTCGTGCCGTTGCGGAGGATCTGCTGGGCGACCACGGGGTCCTTGTAGGACTTGCGGGTCACCTTGAACTCCAGCGGCGCGTTGTCGACCTGGAGGTAGGTGCCGAGGTCGAGGTAGACGCCCGCGTTCCCCTCGTAGCGGTCGAGCGTCACGGACTTCGACGCGGCGATCAGCTTCATCTTGGGCGTGCCGGGCGTGGCGGACTGCTGTGCCCCCGCGTTGGGCGCTGCCGCCGCCCCGGCGACGACGACGGTGAGCGCGGCACCCGTGGCGAGCGCGGAGCGCTTCAGGCGGCTGCGGTGTTCCTGACTGGTCATCGGTTCCTCGTCTGCGAGTGCCATGGTCGTGGCATCGGACCGGACAGCCCTCAGACCGGCACGAACACCCCGGACGCACCCCACGCGCCCATCGCCGACCTGTGAGCATCATGTGAGACCGGTGAGGGGGCGGTGTCGGTTGCCTGGCGAGAAATAAATGGCCGGATCCGGCAGTTGGGTCCGATTTCGCCCGGCCTGCTCCTAAAATGCGCCGCATGAAGTGGGGGAGAGCGGTGGGTGTCGGCGGGCTCGTCCTGCTGCTGGGCGCCTGCGGGGCGGAACACAGTCCGCTGTACGTGGAGAAGGACGGCGGGCAGACCGTCGTCGGGTGGCGGGAGTGTCCGGGGGGTGGGCGGGACGGGATCGTCGAGGTCGAGCTCTTCCGGTGGGACGGCTCCCGCACCATCGACGAGCCCGGTGAACCGCTCTGGCGCATCGAGGCGGAGGGGGGCGTGGTGGTGCATCGCGTACGACTCGGCAGCGCGCCCGACGGGTTCGTCACCCGGCTGCCGCTGACCGTCCCCCTGGACCCCGGGGCGACGTACGCCCTGCGCGCCAACCTGCCGTCGGAGGAGGTTCGCCTGGGCTTCGTGACGTTCCGGCCGGAGCAGCTCTCGGCGGGCCGCGTCGTCTTCGGCAGCGAGGAGAGCGAGTCGCGTGAGGACTATGACGCGCGGGACGAGGAGCAGTTCGGGTGCTTCGCCGGCTGAGGGCCGTCGAACGGTCTCCGCACACCTCGGCGGCCGCCACCCGGTGAGGGGTGGCGGCCGCCTTGGGGTGTCAGGTGGCGTGCGGCTCTCTTACGCCTTGGCCGCGGCGACCTCGGCCGTTGCGCCGGGGCCGTCCGTCGGATCCTCGGTGGCCGTGCGGCGGCGCGGGATGAAGGCGGCGACCGCGAAGGCGAGGAGGGCGGCTCCGGCGCCGATCGCCATGACGACCTTGAAGCCGTTCTCGGACGGCAGCGCGTACCCGCCGAAGTCGGTCGTCATCTGGGCGAGGATCACACCGGCGAGGGCGCTGGCGAAGGACGTGCCCAGCGAGCGCATCAGGGTGTTGAGGCTGTTGGCGGCACCCGTCTGGGACGGGTCCACGGCGCCCATGATCAGTGCGGGCAGCGCGCCGTAGGTGAAGCCGACGCCGGCGCCGATGACGCAGGACACCAGGATCAGGTGCCAGACCTCGGACATGAGGACGATGTTGAGGCCGTAGCCGGTGGCCACGATCAGCGCGCCGATCATCAGGGTGACCTTCGGGCCCTTGGCCCTGGTGACGGCGGCGGACACGGCCGACATGGCCATCATCACCAGACCCTGCGGGGCCAGCACCAGGCCGACGGTCAGCATGGACTTGCCGAGGCCGTAGCCGGTCTGCTCGGGCAGCTGAAGCAGCTGCGGCAGCACCAGCGACATCGCGAACATCGAGAAGCCGAGCGCGACCGAGGCGAGGTTGGTGAACAGCACCTGCTTCTTCGCCGTGGTGCGCAGGTCGACCAGCGGCTGCGGGCTGCGCAGCTCCCACCAGCCCCAGACCAGCAGGATCACCACGGCGGCGGTGCCGAGACCGAGCGTGGTGCCACTGGTCCAGCCCCAGTCGGCGCCCTTGGAGACGGCCAGCAGCAAGGAGACCAGACCGGCCGACAGGCCGAGCGAGCCGACGAGGTCGAAGCGGCCACCGGTGCGGACCTTGGACTCCGGCACGACGGTCAGGACCAGCAGGAACGCGACGACACCGAGGACGGCGGAGGCCCAGAACAGGAGGTGCCAGTCCCACTTGTCGGCGACGAACGCCGCGGCGGGCAGACCGAGCGCGCCGCCGACCCCCAGGGAGGCGCTCATCAGGGCGGTGGAACCGGCGAGCCGCTCGGCGGGCAGGACGTCCCGCATGATGCTGATGCCGAGCGGGACGACGGCGGCCGCCAGGCCCTGCAGGGCCCGCCCGATGATCATCGGGACCAGGGAGTCGGCCAGTGCGCACACCACCGAGCCGGACACCAGCAGCACGATGCTGACCAGCAGCATCCGGCGCTTGCCGAACATGTCGCCGAGCCGTCCGACGACCGGGGTGGCGACCGCCGCGGCGAGCAGGGTGGCGGTGACCGCCCACGCCGTGTTCGACGCCGAGGCGTTCAGCAGCTTCGGCAGCTCGGGGACGATCGGGATGACCAGGGTCTGCATCAGCGAGACGACGATCCCGGCGAGGGCCAGGACCGCCACCACGGCGTTCGACCTCGTCGGGGCGGCAGGCCCCGCCTCGGCGGGTCGGGTGGGGGCGTCGGACATGGCAGGGCCTCCGTCAAGGGTTCCGGCAGGGGCTATGTTGCTTGACTTACTCAACCATAACATTGCTTAACTTACGCAAGCATATTTGTGTTGTGTAGGTCACAGTCAGGCGGGAATGCGAACAGACCTGTCTCCCGGCGCTCACTCCTGAGCCCGACGCTCTCGTCCGATAAGCGCATGGCCCCTAACGGGGGACGCATCCTCATCCGATGGGGCCACGCGAAGGTCAAGGCGTACCACCGGCGTGCGCAGGCGCGTTGCAGAGGCATGCATTGCACTGTCACCACCGGGCGTCTGGTCCTGGAGAGTGGGGACCGGCAGACGCCGTACGGAGAAATGACCGGGGCCGGCCGGGGGGACTCGCCCATCTACGCGGCCCTCGTCAGGGAGTGGCAGGTCGGCGGCCGGACGATTCCGGGTGCGCGGGACCCGCAGTGGATCGTCCTCACGTCCGTCGGGCCCGCGGTGGCCGCGCGGGATCCGCTCACAGCCACCCCGCCCGGCCCGCCCCGGTGGCAACGGGCGGGAGCCCCGCCGGCCGAGTGGGCAGCGGGGCTCTGAATACCGTTGCGAGCGGGGCCGCCGCTGAGGTGTCGGCCGCCCCGCCCCGTCAGTCGCCCTGGACGACCGGGCCCGGCGCCGACGTCCCGCAGGTCGGGCATCTGCGCCCCGTGGGGGACTGCGCGGCGCGTCTGCCCAGCGCCAGTTGGAGGGCGAGCTCCACGGCGGCGGGCACGAACAGGGCGCCGGTGCCGTCGGGCGGTACCAGCCAGCGCAGCCGCCCGGCGGCCCGGTGCGGTGCGGGTACGGCGATCCAGGCGCCCTGGCCCGCGTACCGGATGCCCGAGCCGATCCAGCGGCCCTCCGGATCCGGCGGCAGGAAGAAGGCCACGCGGCGGGCGGCGGCGTCGGCGAGGACGGGGCCGGGCTGCTGGGGAATGCAGAGCAGGGCGTCGAGGGCGGGCATCCCCATCTCCTCCGGCACGCTCAGCACGTCCCAGAACCGGCCGCAGGCCAGTACGGCGATCCCGCTCTCTCCGTGCCACTGCTGCTTGCAGGCACGGGGGTCGGTCGCGGCGGCGGCGAGCCATTCCATGGCCTGCCGCGTGACTGTTCGCATGGTGCCCTCCGGGATCCGTTCGCCCGCGGACGCGGGACGCATCTTCCCCTCAGTGCCGGGGTGGCCGGACCCGGCAACGGCAATGCTGGTGGATATTTCTATGGCGCGGAAGGGGTGGCGAACCATGGCGATTACGCTCGAAATGTTCGCTCCTGGAGCACGTGTTCTGCGAACCTCGTGGCGCAGGACCCGGATACGGCTGCGTCACCACCCCTTGCGCCGAGACCCCTTGGCGCCTCTCGTGAAGACGGCCCGCGGTCTCGACTACGGCGCCGACCGGTTCCGTCGAACGCAGGACCTCGGCTGACGGAACCGGCCGGACCCGGCGTCAGCCGACGTCAGGCACCGTTCGTGAACGGCGCGAACGTGTGGCTGAAGTGCCAGGTGTCCTGGGCGATGCCGGAGCAGGAGTTGGCGCCGGCCGTGCCGACGCAGCCTCCGTTGTCGCGCTGGAGCGCCCAGAAGGAGAGCGTGTCGATGCCCTTGGCGGTGGCCCAGTTCTCGACCTTGACGGCGTCCTGGGTGGTGAAGGTCTCCTCGGGGCCGTAGTCGTCGATGCCGGGCATCTCGGTGACGCCGACCATGCCCCACAGCTTGGCCGGGCTCTTCTTCGGGTGGAGCGCCGCCAGTTGGTCGTACAGGCCGGCGGCGGCCGTCTCGGTGTCGGCGGCCATGTCGTGGGTCGCGCCGTCCCAGTAGTCGAACGTCATGATGTTGACGACGTCCACGTGGGCGCCGTTGTCGACGGCGTTCTTCAGCAGTGCCACACCGCTGGGCGCGAGGCCGGTGGTGGTCGTCGGCAGGGTGTAGGAGAACTGCACCTCGTGACCGGTGCGTTCGGCCCACCGCTGGACCTGGGCGATGGCCTTGTTGCGGCGGTCGACGCCGGCGGAGTTGTTGATGGAGTCGGCCTCGATGTCGAGGTCGATGCGGGTGACGCCGTAGGTCGTGACGAGGCTTTCGTACACCCGGGCGATGGCGTCGACGCTGGTGCAGCTGTCGGCCAGTTCGGTGCCGGTGGTGTCGGCCGTGTAGCCGCCGAAGGACGGGATGACGTTGCCGCCGCGCGCCTGGATGGTGCGGATGTCGCTGCCGAAGGTGGCCTTGGAGACGGGCTGGGTGGTGTCACCGTTCCAGTACGCGGTGCACGAGCCGGCCGCCTCCGTCTGGAGGAAGGCCAGGGTGAGGTACTTGTTGCCCGACGCGGCGGCGAGGGCGGCCGGGCTCTCCCCGGTCCACGCCTCGAAGTACGGCGCCGCCACATGGGAGGGCATGGGCCGCGCGAAGCCCGAGGGCGTCGACGGCGCGGCGAGCGCTCCGCCGCCTGCGAGGGCGACGAGCCCGGCCGACAGGGCGGTGACGGTCATACAGGACAGCAGAGTGCGAAGGGGACGAGGTCGTCTCATTGACGCTCCCAACGGGGCCGCGGGTGAGAGGGGGGTGGGGGCGAACAGCGACCATCGTTGGACTAGACCAATCCATTGTCAAGGTTCTTTACAGTTGTCTGACCGAGCACTCTGGGGCCGGGGGCCGGTTCGGCCGCCTGGGCAGCAGGGCGCCCCCCGGCTTCGGCCGGGGGGCGCCTTGTGTGTTCGTGCAGTCGGCTGCGGCTCAGCCGCGGAAGCCGAGGATCCCGTGCAGGGTGGCGCCGCCGCCCGTCGCGGTGGTGGGCTGGGCGGTGTCGCCGCCGCTCAGCGCCGCCTTCGCCGTGGCCGCCGGCTTCGGGTCGGGGGTCTTCTGGCAGGTGGCGTCGGCCACGCCGCTGCCGTGCGGCACCTTGCCGTTGGTCAGATACGTCGCCAGGTACTTGTCGAGGCAGGCGTTGCCGCTCAGCGTGATGCCGTGGTTGCCGCCGCCCTGCTCGACCACCAGGCTGGAGTTCTTGAGGAGTCGGTGGACGGTGACACCGCCCTCGTAGGGGGTGGCCGCGTCGTTGGTCGCCTGGAACAGCAGGACCGGGGGCAGCTTGGTGTTCTTGACGTTCACCGGCTTCTGCGACGTCGTGGGCCAGAAGGCGCAGGGCGCGTTGTACCAGGCGTTGTTCCAGGCGAAGAACGGTGCCTTGCCGTAGACGGCCCAGTTGTCCTTGCGCCACTGGTTCCAGTTGCGCGGCCAGCTCGCGTCACGGCACTGCACCGAGGTGTAGATGCTGTAGCCGTTGTCGCCGGAGGCGTCGATCGCCGCGATGTTCTCGTACGCCTGCACCAGCGGGCCGGCGGTCTTGTCGTTGACGTATGCCGCGAACGCCTGGGCGAGGGTGGGCCAGTAGCCGTTGTAGTAGCCGCCGGGCAGGAAGGTGTCCTCCAGCTCCGCCGACCCCACCTTGCCGCCGGCGGGCTTCTTCGCGAGCTCCGCCTGCATCGCGTACCACTTGGCCTCGATCCTGGCGGGGTCGGTGCCGAGCTTGTACGTCGAGTTGTACTTGGCGATCCACGCCATGAGCGCCTGGTGGCGGTCCTCGAAGGCGTAGTCCTGGGCGATGTTGTCGTCGTACCAGACGCCGGTCGGGTCGACGATCGAGTCCAGGACGAGGCGGCGCACCCGCTCCGGGTAGAGCTTGGCGTAGACCGCGCCGAGGTAGGTGCCGTACGAGTAGCCGAAGTAGTTGATCTTCTTGGCGCTCAGCGCCTTGCGGATCGAGTCCATGTCCCGCACGGCGTTTACCGTGTTGATGTACGGCAGGACGCTCTTGTACTTCGTGCCGCAGGCGGCGGCGAAGGACTTGGCGCGTTCGAGGTTGGCCTTCTCGATCGCCGGGGTGCTCGGCACGGACTGCGGGCGCACCGGGTTGAAGTACCCCGGCTTGCAGTCCAGGGCGGGCTTGCTCGCCCCGACGCCTCGCGGGTCAAAGCCTATGACGTCGTACTGCGCCGCCACCGCCTTGGGCAGCGAGGAGGCGACGAAACCGGCGAGCGTCAGACCGCTGCCGCCGGGGCCGCCGGGGTTGACCAGCAGCGGGCCCTGGTACGTCCTCGCGGTGTGCGGGACGCGCGACAGGGCCAGGGTGATCTGCCGGCCCGACGGCTTCGCGTAGTCGAGGGGTACCTTCAGCGACGCGCACTGGAGCGTCGGGTAGTCGTCCGTCGCGCACTTCTTCCAAGTCACCTGCGGGGCAGATGCGTTGCCCGCGGGATGCGACACACTCGCGTCGGCGGGGCCGGCGGTGAGCGTCCCGGCCAGTACGACGGTGGCGCCGCACAGCACGGCTGCGCTTCTTCTCATGGAGTTCTCTCAGAACGTGAGGGGGGTAGGGACCGCGGAGTTCACGGTCCATGCCGCATCGTTCCGGAAGAACGCGTACGCATGAAGGTTGTTGGACCAAAAACTTGACTCAAATCGGAGCGTCGGCGTGAGCAACCCCAGCCCCAGCCCCAGCACTTCCCTGTTCGTCAAGGTCTGTGGCCTGAAGACCGACCGGGACGTCGACACGGCCGTCGAGGCGGGCGCCGACGCGATCGGCTTCGTCTTCTCGGACAGCCCGCGCCGCGTCGACGCCGCGACGGCCGCGCGACTGGCCCGTCGGGTGCCGGAGCACGTCCTGACGGTCGGCGTCTTCCGCGCCGAACCCCTGCACGACGTACGGTCCCTGGCCGCCGACTCCGGGGTCCGCGCGGTCCAGCTGCACGGGCCGGAGGACCGCGGCTACTACGACGCCCTCGCGACGGGCGGCTGGACGCTCGTCCGCGCCACCGCCTTCGGCGAACCCGCCCCGCGCTTCGGTGACCTGGGCGAGGACATGCTTCTCCTCGACGCCCCCGTCCCGGGCTCCGGCGTCGCCTGGGACTGGTCCGGCAAGTCCCTGGCCGCCCCCGGCGAGAAGTGGCTCCTCGCCGGCGGCCTCACCCCGGCCAACGTGCGGGACGCCGTCGACGCCACCCACCCCTGGGGCGTCGACGTGTCCAGCGGCGTGGAGCGCAGCCGGGGCGTCAAGGACCCCGCACTGATCGCGGCGTTCGTACGGGCGGCCCGCGCCGCCGGCTGAACCCGGGCTGTCGGGCGGCCCCTGCCCGGGCGGCCCGGGCAGGGGCCTCCTGACAGCCCGGTCGTCAGGTGGCCCGCAGGCGGGCGGCCAGCAGGGTGACGTCGTCCTCGGCGGGGCCGTACACCAGGCGGGCGAGGACGGTGCCGAGGACGTCCTCCAGAGGGGCGTCCACGTCGAGGCTGAGGTCGGTCAGGCGCCGCAGCGAGGCGTCGATGTCCATGTGGCGCTGCTCCACCAGACCGTCCGTGTACAGCAGGAGCACCTCGCCGGGCGGCAGCGGCACGGTCACCGCCTCGTGCCCTCCCAGGTCGGTCCCCAGTGGCGGGCCCGCCGTGACCGGTACGAGTTCGGCCGGGGCCTCACGGTGCAGCAGGACCGGCGGAGGATGTCCCGCGCTGGCGACGGTGCAGGTCCCGGAGTCGGGGTCGATCAGGGCCAGCAGGCAGGTGGCCACCCGGTCGACCCCGATGCTCGCCACCCGGTGGTCGGCCTCCGCCAGGATCCGGTCGACGGGGGCGCCGGAGACGGCCAGGGTGCGCAGCAGCGAGCGGTACTGGCTCATGGCGACGGCCGCCGTGAACCCGTGGCCCATCACGTCCCCCATGACCTGGAGGATGCCGCCCGACGGCAGGGCGATCGAGTCGCACCAGTCGCCGCCGACCAGGGCACGCCGCCCCGCCGGCAGATAGCGGCAGGCCACCTCGATGTCCGGATGCGGGCTGCCCGGCTCGGACAGCAGCGCGCGCTGCAACTCCAGGGCCATGGTGTGCTCGAGGGTGTACTGGCGGGCGTTGTCGATGGCGACGGCGGCCCGTGCGGCGAGGTCCTGCGTCACGATCACGTCCTCGTCCGTGAAGGGCGCCGAGCCCCCGGCCCTGAACAGGTAGACGACACCGATCGGATGGCCCTTGGTCGGCAGCGGCACGAGGAGCACGGAGTGGATCTCCGCGGTGCGGATCACCTCCAGGTTGAACCGCGTCTGCACCACCTTGAGCAGGACGTCGTCCGTGAGGAGGTTCCCCACCCAGGGGCTGCCCTTGTCCATGCACCGCCGAGTGTGCGAGTCGCGTGGGACGTCGAAGTAGTCGCCCTTCTTGGCGATCAGCCCCAGCCGGCGGAGGATGTCGTCGCCTCCCGCGGCGGCCGTGATGCGCAGTCGCACGACACCTGGAGCGGGCGGCGGCGCGTCGGTGGCCTCGTCGTCCAGCGTCCACACGGACGACATGTCGGCCAGGGTCGGTACGACGAAGTCGGCCAGCTCGGCACAGGTCCGGTCGACCTGGAGCGTGGTGCCGATCCGGGTGGCGGCCGTGTCCAGCATCGCCAGCCGCTGGTGGGCCTTCTCCAGGTCGTCCATGTACTGCCGCAGTCCGCTCACCTCGACGGCGACTCCGCAGAGGCCGAGCGGCCGCCCTTCATGCTCGAGGCGGTGGTAGACGGCGCTCCACTGCCGGTGGGTGAACGGTGAGCTGTCCTCCGTCGTGCCGGTGAGGGAAAGCGCTCTGGGACGACCGTCGTTGAGGACCATGCGCAGGATTTCGTCGGAGCGGTGGATCCCCGGCAGCACCTCGGCCATGGTCCGCCCATGGAACGCCGAGGGCTCCACCCCGCTCATCCGCCCCATGGCGGCGTTCACGTACCGGTAGCGCAACCGCTCGTCCATCACGGCCACGGCGGCCGGCGTCCCGTCCAGGATGCTGCGCAGGATCCTGTACTCGTGGGCCTGCTCTACCACGTCTGAGGGCGCGTCCGTCAGGACGGACAGCAATACGTCCTCGGCGCCCGAGAAGAGCCACCCGGGGGGAGGCCGGTCACCGTCCACGCCGATCCTCCTCAGCCGCACCTTGACGAGGCCGTGCCTCGATCCAGTCTGGCTCAGCGGGCAGGACCCCGCACCCGGACCGGCTCCCGGGAAACGGCGAGGCGCCGGGCTGTGGCGGGCCCGGCGCCTCGCGTCCTGGAGGGGGGGTGAGGTCAGCGGCGCAGGACGCCCATGTGGTCGACGCGGTCGCTGACGCCGTTGCGGAGTTCGCCGAGCGTCGTGCCGGACGGGGCCACCGTGGGCGTGGAGGACGGCGGCTGGGTCTCGTCCGCGCAGGTCGTGCCGCGGGCCGGGACCTTCAGGTCGACCAGGTAGCTCGTGATCGCGTCCGTCGCGCACACACTGCGGTTGAAGGCGGTGTGCCCCTCGGCCTTGAACGTGAGTAGACGGCCGTTGTCGAGCTCGTGGGACAGCGCCACCGCGTCCTGGTACGGGGTGTCAGGGTCGCCGGTGTTGCCGATGACGAGGATCGGCGCCGAGCCCTTCGCGCGGTAGGAGCCCTCGTAGCGGCTGGGGTGCTCGCCGGTCCACTGCGCGCAGGCCGTGGCGTGCTGGTGGTCGTAGGTCGGCGGACCGTACGCCATGGCCGGGCCCAGCAGCGGTGCCAGCCTGGCGTTCTTCGTGACCTGCCGCTTCAGCAAGGCCGGGTCCTTCGGGTAGTCCTTGTCGACGCACTCGACCACGACGTTCGGGTTGAGGAAGTCGAAGCTGGCCGGGGACGGCGGCCGCAGCAGGAAGGACGTGTTGTCGCGCTGCTGCGCCTTGCGCAGGGCCTCGCCGAAGGAGGGCCAGATGACCTTGCCCTCGTTGATGTTGAACATCAGGCGGTAGACGAGGGTGTAGCCGTTGGCCTGGCCGCCGCCCGCGGTCGGCACCGGGTTGGCGTCGAGGTCGGCCTTGAGCTTCTCGAACGCGGCGCGCGGATCGCCGTCCCCGAACCCGCAGGTCGCCTGGTCGGCCTTGCACCAGTCCAGGAAGCGGCTCATCGCGCCGTCCAGGGCCAGGTACTGGGGCCGGTCGTACTTGTACGGCTGGTAGGAGTAGTGCTTCGGGTCGTACGCCCCGTCCAGCGCCAGGGCACGCACCCGGTCCGGGAACATGGAGGCGTAGACGGTGCCGATGTAGGAGCCGAACGAGCGCCCGTAGTACGTGAGTTGTTCCTCGCCCAGCGCCTGGCGCAGCAGGTCGATGTCCCGGGCGACGTACTGTGTGCCCACGTACGGCGCCAGGTTGCCCGCGCGGTCCTGGCAGGCCTGGTCGAAGGCGGCGGCCTGGCGCACGGCCGGCTCGTAGGCGTCCGGGCCGGGGACGCCCTTGGCCGCGGTGACGGCCTGCGTGTACGTCGGGTCGTCCCAGCACTCGACCTGGGAGCTCCGCCCGACGCCGCGTACGTCGTAGCCGAAGACGTCGAAGGAGTCGCGCAGGGCGGTCGGCAGGTCCGCGTAGTTGCCGCGGACGAAGTCCACCCCGGAGTTGCCCGGCCCGCCCGGCTGGAGGAAGAGAGTGCCCTTCTTCTTCGACTGGTCGGCGGCCTTCTTGCGTATCACCGCGAGGGTGATGGTCTTGCCCTGCGGATCGCGGTAGTCCAGCGGCACCTGGGCGTTCGCGCACTCGAAGCCGCCCTGGCAGTCCGACCACGCCAGGGTCGGCACGGGGGGTGCCGTGGGTGGTGCCGGCTGGGTCGCGTGGGCGGCCAGCGCCCCCGCTCCGGCGATGGCGAGCGCGGTCACCGCGGCCACGGTGATCCGCAGAGGCGTGAAGCGTCTGCGTGCTCTGGAGCCGGATCTCCCGGCGCGGTCTTGCGTTCTCACTACGTGTTGTCCCCTCGGGTCGATGTGCAGCCAAGACCCCCGTCAAGAACCTGAGTTCGGGGGAATCTAGCCCGATCCGAAGGTAAACGGGATCAGGAGAGCGGTTGTATGAGTCCCTTTGCTTGATCTCTCCAATACCCGGCGGTAGTTCGCGTGCCCGTCACCGCAGACGGGCACGCTGTACACCGACCTCTCCACCGCACAGCGCGCCCTGCCCGCCGGCGAAGGGGACGGTGCGGCCGAGGGTGGCGCGTTACGCGTCCGTGTAGCCGATGTCCCCGACGGTCCACGCGCTCACGTCCGCCAGGGCGACCCGGTACATCCCGCCCGTGTCGGGGATGCCGAAGTTGCCCTGGAGGATGCGGGCGAGGTGGAAGTGCAGGTGTGTGGGCCGGGGGCGGGGGTGCTCCGGTGGCTCGGTGCTTCCGTCCCGCGCGGTGAACGCGACGGAGAAGGACCCCAGTTTCCTGGAGTCCCGCAGCACCTCCGCCACACGCTGCTTCCACATGGTTTCCGGGGCGAGCCGTCCTGTGATGACCGCTCCGGGGACCACGACGGTGAGGGACATCTGACTGCTCTGCTCCGACTCCACCATCGCGGCGAGGTCGACCAGCAGCTCATCAGTGTGCGACATGGACGAGGAGCCTACCGCCGTCGAGGCCACCGTGGCCGCTTCAGCGCCCCTCGCATCGAGGACTGACCTGTTCCTGCCGTCAGCCGCCCACGTACCAGCTGAACCCGCCGTTGCTCGCGGCGACGGCGAGGAGCACGAGCCAGAGCACCACGTCGACGATGCCCAGGATGATGCCGGCCTTCGCCATGCCGCCGCCGTTCCTGCCTGCCGCCTGGCGCCGGGCGACGGCGCCGAAGACGATGGCCAGCGGGCCCAGGACGATGTTCAGGATGAACAGTCCGACGATCCCGCAGACCAGGCTCGCGATCGCCAGGCCGTTGGTGCGTGATCCGGAGGACGCGGCAGAGGAACTGCCGTAACTCGCCATTGGATACTCCCGGTTGACATTGGTGCGGACCGAATGTCCACACGCCCTTTGCCTTTCCGTCACACGTGCGGGTGCCCCTCCGAGGCGTCCCCATGCCAGCGACAGGGGGGCACATGGAACCGCACGATCGATACGGTCCGACTCAAGTCGTCAACCACAGAGGGCTCGTAGGCCCGGAAGAAGGTTGCTGTGAGCGAGAGTGTCCGCTTCGGGGTGTATCTTCCGCCCTTCGGTCCGTTCGGTGATCCCAATGTGCTGGTGGAGCTGGCGGTGCGGGCGGAGGCCGCCGGGTGGGACGGGGTGTTCCTCTGGGATCACGTGGTCAGTGAGGCGATGCCGATCGCGGATCCCTGGACCACGTTGGCCGCGATCGCGCAGGCCACGCAGAGACTGGTGCTCGGCCCGACGGTCACACCGCCGGCCCGGCGCCGGCCCTGGATCGTCGCCCGCCAGGCGTCCACCGTCAGCAGGCTCTCGCGGGGGCGGCTGATCGTCGGGACCGGAGTGGGAGTCGACGAGTCCGGGGACTTCAGCAGCTTCGGGGAAGCGGCGGACCTGGCGACCCGCGCGGCGATGCTCACCGAGGGGCTGGAGGTGATGCGGGCGATGTGGGCAGGGCGGGTTGTCCGGCACGCCGGGCCGCACTACCAGGTGAACCTGGCCGCCGCGGAGCCCGATCCGTACCCCATCCCGGTCTGGATGGCCAGCTCCACCGGCAGTCCACGGGTGATCAGCCGTGCCGTCGGCTGCGACGGCATCTTCCCCAACCCGGGCGACCACGAACTGCGCCCCGAGGAGATCGCCGGCCTGCGCGAGGAGCTGCACCGCGCCGGGCTTCCCGCCGGCCGGCCGTTCGACATCGCGGTGCGCGGCAACGCGAGTCCCGTGTGGGAGGAGGGCAAGGACGTGGACCTCACGGCACTCGGCGAGGCCGGCATGACCTGGTGGCTGGAGTCGCTGATCCACTTCGACCCGCTGGAACTGTCCATGGCCGTCGTGGACGCCGGACCGCCTCGCGTGTGAGAGCTCCTGGGCGGTCCCTTGAGAGCGCCTGGCGGTCCCTTTGGTTCCCCTCACCGGGGTACGGTGAGACCGTGACATATGGCGCAACTCCGAACGAACCCGGAGTGTGATGCCATGCCCCGCCGCCGTACCGCTTCATCCAGTGGCACCGAAGATCTGCTGCAGACCCTGGGTGACCTGACCGGCCGGATACTGGACCGGATCAAGTTCCAGCAGGCCCGCGTGGAGCTCGCTGCCGCGCTGCAGCGTCAGGTCCTCGCCGCCGAGATGCCCGCCCTGCCCTGCCTCCACGTGGCGGGCCGGTACGCGCCCGCGCGGGCCGGGCTGGACATAGGAGGCGACTGGTACGACGGCTTCCTCATGCCGGACGGCTCGGTGGGATTCGTGATCGGAGACGTGCAGGGCCACGACGTCGAGGCGGCGGCTCTCATGGGGCAGGTGCGCACCTGTCTGCGGGCCGTCGCGACCGCGACCACGGACCCGGCGGAGGTGCTCCGGCGCACCAATGACCTGCTCGTCGCCATGGACTCCGGACTGTTCGTGACCTGCTCGTTCCTGCGCTACGACCCGGTCTCGGGCGAGCTCGCCGACGCCCGCGCGGGTCACGTACCCGCCGTCTGGGCCAGGGACGACGGCCAGTGCGACATCGTGCTGGGCGACGGCGGACTGCCGCTCGGCGTCCAGGCCGGCGAGAACTACGTGTCGACCCGCCGAAAGCTGACCGGCGTGGGCGCGTTCGTCCTGTTCACCGACGGCGTGGTGGAAGGCCCGGGCTATCCGATCGAGGAAGGGCTCGCGCGGGTGGCCGCACTGGCCGGCGGCGCCTACGGCACCGACCCGGACGAGCTCGCCGCGCAGATCATCAAGGTGGCGGACTTCACCGGCCACAGCGACGACGCCGCCGTCCTCGTCCTCCGTCACGGAGGGCTCGGCGAGCAGCGGCAGGGCGAAGGGTGAGCGGCATGCGCGGCGGGTGGTCGGCGGTGATCGATGGCACGCAGTGAGCGGCTCCCGCCGTACGTCACCGAGGGTTTGCGGATGGCCGCCGTCGCGGTCGCCTACTACGCCACCGCCAAGATCGGGCTGCAACAACAGCTGGTGCGAGGGCAGGTCACGCCGTTCTGGCCGCCCACCGGCATCGCTGTCGTCGCCCTGCTGGTGTGGGGACGTCGCATGTGGCCCGGGATCGCCCTCGGCGCGTTCCTGGTGAACCTGGCGCTCGGGCCGTCGATCCTCCCCGTGCTCGTCATCACGGTCGGCAACACGCTCGCGCCGCTCTGCGCCTGCCTTCTCCTGGGGCGCGTGGGCTTCCGTACCGCACTCGACCGGCTCCAGGACGCTCTGGCGCTGGTCTTCCTCGGCGCCCTCCTCGGGATGGTGATCAGCGCGACGGTCGGCACCTCGGCCCTGGTGGCCTCCGGCGCGCTGACGGGCCACGACTTCTGGCCGACCTGGTCGGTGTGGTGGACGGGCGACGCGGTGGGGGTCCTGATCGTCACGCCGCTGCTGCTGGCCGCGCGCACCGCCCGATGGCCCCATGGCGTACCCGTCCTGCGCTGGGCCGAGGCGGTGGCCCTGCTGGGCGGCACGGCGGTGGTCTCGGTGCTGGCCACCCGCAGCTCCCTCAACCTGCTCTTCCTCGTCGTCCCCTTCCTGATCTGGGCGGCCTTCCGCTTCCAGCTGCCCGGAGCCGCGCCGTGTGTGCTGATCGTTTCGGTCAGCGCGATCTTCGCGGGTGCCGACAGGACCGGCCCGTTCTCCGGCCGTGATCTCCTCTCAGACATGGTCATCCTGCAGGCCTTCAACGGCACCGTCTCGCTGACGGCCCTGCTGCTCTCAGCGGTCGTCACCGAGCGCAACCGCACCCTCCGGGAGATCGAGCAGGTCTGCGACCGCCTGACGGAAGCACTGTCCCGCCTCGCACCGGACGAGCCGCTCGGCCTACAGCGCTCACCCTGGCCGGAGGAACGCGATCACCAGAGGTAGGCCACGGTCCCTCAGTCCTGCCGCCGGCTGATGTTGACCATCCACGGGATGCCGAAGCGGTCCGTGCACATGCCGAACACGTCGCCCCACATCTGCTTCTCCAGCGGGACGGACACCGAGCCGCCGCTGGACAGCTTCTCCCAGTAGCCGCGCAGTTCGGCGTCGTCCTCGCCGCTCAGGCTCACGGAGAAGTTGTTGCCGGGGTTGTGCTCGGTACCGGGTGGGATGTCGGCGCCCATGAGGGTGAGGCCGCTCGGCGTCTGCAGCGTGCCGTGCATGATCTTGTCGGCCTCCGGGGCGTCCGGTTGGCCGAAGGCGCCGTAGGTGTTGAGTGTCAGGGTGCCGCCGAAGGCCTCCCGGTAGAACTCCAGGGCCTGCCGGGCGTCACCGTCGAAGCTGAGGTACGGATTGAGTCGCGAGGCCATGGGAACCTCCCAGAGCGGGGTAAAAGGGTCAGTGGTGCGGAGACTGGACCGGGGCGCAGGCGACGGCATCCCCGGCAGGAAGTGCGCCGTAGGGGTGAGTGGCACCAGGACGGACCGGGAGCGGCGTGAGACGCTGCCCGACGTGGATATGTCCTCTTCCTACCGCTTTGATGATCTCACCGCGCTCTACGTCAACTGCACGCTCAAACCGTCCCCGCAGCTCAGTCACACCCAGGGCCTGATCGACAAGAGCCGCGCGATCATGGATGCGCAGGGAGTGACCACGGACGAGATCCGTGCCGTCGACCACGACATCGCCCCCGGCGTCCATCCGGACATGACGGAGCACGGCTTCGCCACGGACGCCTGGCCGGCGCTCTACGAGCAGGTGATGGCCGCGGACATCCTGGTGCTGGCCGGTCCCATCTGGCTGGGCGACAACAGCTCCGTCACCAAGCAGGTCATCGAGCGTCTGTACAGCTGCTCCAGCCTGCTCAACCCCCAGGGGCAGTACGCCTACTACGGACGGGTCGGAGGGTGTCTGATCACCGGCAACGAGGACGGGGTCAAGCACTGTGCGATGAACGTCCTCTACAGCCTGCAGCACCTCGGCTACACCGTCCCGCCGCAGGCGGACGCGGGCTGGATCGGCGCGGCGGGGCCCGGCCCGTCGTACCTGGACCCCGGTTCGGGTGGCCCGGAGAACGACTTCACCAATCGCAACACCGCCTTCATGACCTGGAACCTCATGCACCTGGCGGCCATGCTCAAACGCGCCGGGGGCATTCCGGCCCACGGTAATCAGCGCACGGAGTGGGACGCCGGCTGTCGGCCGGGGGCGGACAACCCCGAGCATCGCTGACTTTTACATGTCAAGGAATTCCCGGAGCCATGGAGCGGCGCCGAGAATTGCGGGATATCGCGAGAACGAGCCGAGAATATGGGGCCGTAATCCTTTTGAGGCGCCCTGAAACGCAGCGAGCCGGGGCCCGCACGTCAAGTGCGGGCCCCGGCTGTGAACTGTGCGTTCAGCGCGGGTGTCAGGCGGGAACGATGTTCTCGGCCGTCGGGCCCTTCTGACCCTGCGCGACGTCGAACGACACCTTCTGGCCTTCCTGGAGCTCACGGAAGCCCTGGGTGGCGATGTTGGAGTAGTGGGCGAAGACGTCGGGGCCGCCGCCGTCCTGCGCGATGAAGCCGAAGCCCTTTTCCGAGTTGAACCACTTCACGGTTCCCGTAGCCATATTGTTCCCCTTCGGGGCGGTGTACGGAGTCGCCCTGTGCGATCTCCGGTCGCCGTGATGATCACCCGTCGGAAAACTCTTCTGGGAACCACACCTGCAACTGGCATCGACAGTAGCACGACGCGATCGTCCGGGTGCGGTGAGTTTTTTCTCATCTGTCGCGCCCTCAATGCCCCAGCCCCGCGCCCCCGTCCACCGGAATCACCGCGCCCCGCACATACCCGGCTCCGGCCAGGAATGCCACCGCGTCGGCGACCTCGTCGGGGTGGGCCGGGCGGCCGGCCGGAGTGCGGTCGAGGAGGGTCCGGCGCTGCTGGTCGGTGAGTGCGCGGCTCATGTCCGTCTCGGTCAGGCCGGGAGCCACCACGTTGCAGGTGATGTCCCGGGGGCCGAGTTCGTGGGTCAGCGACCGGGCGAAACCGACCAGCCCCGCCTTCGCCGCCGCGTAGTTGGTCTGCCCGGGGGCGCCGTGCAGGGCCGCCGTGGAGGAGATGAGGACGATACGGCCATGACCTGCCCCGAGCATCCCGCGCACCGCGCGCCGGGCGACCCGGAAGGCCCCGGTGAGGTTGGTGTCGATGACGGAGGTGAAGTCCTCCTCGCTCATCCGCGCCAGCAGCCGGTCGTTGGCGGCGCCCGCGCCCGCGACCAGGACGGTGACCGGGCCGTGGGCCGCCTCGGCCTCCTCGAAGGCGCGGTCCACCTGCAGGCTGTCCGTCACGTCGCACCGTACGGCGAGGAGGTTGTCGGCGGCGGGTGGCCGCTCACCGCGGTAGGTCACCGTGACCCGGTCTCCCGCCGTCGCGAAGCGACGGGCTATGGCCAGCCCGATCCCCCTGTTCCCCCCGGTCACGAAGACCGACCGGGCCGCCGCCCGTTCCCGCGTCCCCACCACTGCCGTTCCCTCCCTTTCCGCTGTTGACGTCCCGTACCCGCAGCCCCACGACGGCCACGACGAACCCGACGAAGGCCAGTACGGCGGTCCAGAACGTGGCCGCGTACATGGCGTCGAGGAAGGCGCGGTCGGCCGTGGCCGCCAGCTCCGGCAGTCGCAGCGAGGCGGCCAGCGAGCGGGCCGCCTCGGCCGAGGACCGTGCCTGCTCCGCCGCGTCGGGCGACAGCCCCCGCGCGGCGGTGGGCAGTTCGGCGTCCGCCATGCGGTCCCGGTACACGGCGGAGAGGACCGAGCCGGCCATCGCCACGCCGAGCGTGCCGCCCACCTGCCGGGTGACGCTGTTGACGGCCGATCCGGCGCCCGCG
Source organism: Streptomyces sp. NPDC002888 (assembly GCF_042888465.1). Lineage (NCBI taxonomy): Bacteria > Bacillati > Actinomycetota > Actinomycetes > Kitasatosporales > Streptomycetaceae > Streptomyces > Streptomyces sp. NPDC002888. The sequence goes on from NZ_JBIAPU010000002.1 coordinate 140,235, forward strand.
AGCCGCGCCGGCACGGCGCTCATCATGACGGCTGTGACCGGGGTGCCGACCAGGCCCATGCCGAAGCCCTGAACCCACAGCAGCGCGGCGACGACCGGGATCGGGGTCCCTCCGTCGAACCACAGGTAGCCGACGTACGTGACCGCCGTGGCCAGGACCCCGGCCGCGACCGTCCACCGGGCCGACAGCAGCCTGCTCACCGCCGGGGACGCCTGACTGCCCAGGACGATCCCGACCGCGGCGGCGATCATCACGGTTCCGGCGTCGGCGGGGGAGAGCCCGCGGGGCCCCTGGAGATAGAACGCCGCGTAGTAGAGGTGCCCGGCCAGTGCCATGAACGCGATCAGCAGCACCACGCTCCCGGCCGAGAAGCCGGGCTGCCGGAAGAGCCGCAGGTCCAGGCTGGGCGCCGGGGACCTGCGCTGACCGGCCACGAAGACCGTGAGCAGCGCGCCGCCCAGGACGAGGGGCAGCAGGACGTGTGCCCCGTACCAGCGCTGTCCGCTGCCGAGCTCGATGATCCCGTAGACCACACCGCCGAGACCGAGGACCGACCACGCGAGACCCGGCAGGTCGAGCACCCTGCGCGCGGGGCCCTTCAGCGCGGGCACCACGGCCACCACCCCCGCCAGGCACAGGGCGACGATCGGCACGTTGACCAGGAACACCGAACCCCACCAGAAGTGGCTGAGCAGCGCCCCGCCCACGACCGGGCCGACGGCCACGCCCAGACCGCTGGACGAGCTCCAGATCGCGATGGCCCGGGTGCGTTTCTCCTCCGGGGTGCTCTGCACGATGACCGACAGGGTCGCGGGCATCAGCAGCGCGCTGCCCGCGCCCATGAAGGCGCGCGCCACGATCAGCCAGGCCGGGCTTGCCGCGAACGCGCCCGCGCCGGAGGCGGCGCCGAACAGGGCCAGACCGGCGAGGAGCGTGGTCCGCGGGCCGAAGCGGTCGGCGAGTGCGCCGCCCGCGAAGAGGGTGCCGGCGAAGACCAGGGTGTAGGCGCTCGCCACCCACTCCAGTTCGGCGGGGCTCGCGCCGAGGCCCGCGGCCGGGTCGGCCAGCGTGGTGACCGCGACGTTGAGGACCGAGGTGTCCAGCCAGATCAGCATCTGGGCGCAGACGACGACCAGGAGGACGGGCCACGACCGGGAGGGCGCGGTTGTCTCTTCGGCACGGTTGCCGACGCTCGTCGGGTGCCCGTTGTCCCTCGTCATTCCTGGCCCAGCCCGTCGCGCCAGCTCGGCCGCAGCGGCTTCCAGCCCAGCGTCGTACGGGCCCGGTCGCCCGCCGCCCCGCGGGCCGTGGTCAGTTGGTGGGCCATGAACCAGCCCAGCAGCCGGGGCGTGAGGGCCGCCGGAATCGTGCGCGGGGGTGGGGCGCCGAGCGTGCGGGCGTAGTGCGGCAGCCACTGCGCGGCCGGGGCGGGCTCGTCGTCCGTGATGTGGAAGCTGCCGGTGGCCTCCGACTCGACGGCGGCCACGGTCGCCCCGACGGCGTCCTCGACATGCAGGAACGACGTGATCCCGGCCCCGCCCTCGGGCAGCGGGAGCTTCCCGGCCAGCACGCGCTGTGCGGTCCCGCCGGTGCGGGCGTACGCGGTGCCGGGGCCGTACAGGGTGCCGTAGCGCAGCACCAGACCCGCGAGGGCGCGGCCCGTCACCTGACGCTCCAGCTCGGCGACGGCCCGTACGGTGGCGGCCCAGCCGGGGTCCGGGGCGTCCACGTACAGCGGCGCGTCCTCGTCGAGGATCCAGGGCCCGGCCGGGGCGGCGGCGAAGGCGATGGACTGCGCGACCAGCCGCCGGGCACCGGCCGCGCGGGCCGCCTCGACCAGGTGGGCGGTGCCCTCGGTGCGCAGCCGCGCGGTCCGCGCGAAGGCTTCCGGCGGGTCGTCGCGCAGCAGGCGCAACGCCGACAGCTGGTGGACGACCACCTCGGGCCGGGCGGTCGTCACCGCCGCCAGCACGGCCTCACGGTCGAGGGCGTCGGCGACCACGACCTCGTCCGCCTCCGGGGCCCGCGACTCCTCCCGCACCAGCGCGCTCACCTCGTGGCCCCGCGCCCGCAGTGCGCCCACCAGAGGACGTCCGACCACTCCGGTGGCTCCGGCGACCAGTACCCGCACGGCTCAGTCCCCTCTGCCCGGAGCGACCCGCATCAGCAGGCGGCACGCCGTGTCGCCGTCGCGCAGGCAGCTCTCGGCCCTGTTCTCCGCGAGGGTCACGCCGAGGCCCTCGGACCAGCCCGCGTGGATGTCGGTGCACGGGCAGCGGTAGCCCTCCAGCGAACCGGCCATCCGCACCATGGTGATGGCGAAGTTCCGCTTCAGCGTGAGCACGATGGTGTCGTCGTCCTCGACCTCGGTGGAGGCGTTGCGCAGTTCCGGCGGGAACATCCGGTCGCCGCAGTCGTCGTAGCGGCGGCGCAGTTCCTCCAGGTCCTTGCGGGTGTCACCGGTGTCGGGGAGCGGGCCGGACAGGCGGCCGACGCGCTGCCCCACGTGCAGGGCGACCTTGCGCAGCGCCTCGGCGTTGATCTCGTTCGCGACGTCCTGCCCGTACCGCGCGGCCACCCCCTGGTACCAGTTGGCGTCGTGCTGCCACCACAGCCGGTACGCCTCACCTGCCCGGGCGCGGTGGTTGACGCCGTCGGCGTCGCTGCTCGTGCTCATGCCTGCTGCTCCTTGGCGGCGAACCTGTCGCGCATCACTCGTTTGAGGACCTTGCCGGTGGCGCCCCTGGCCACGTCGTCGGGCTTCATCCGCAGGGCGCGGGCCACCGGCGGGAATCCCGCGGCCGCCAGAACACCGTTGACGCGCCCGGTCCACACCTCGTCACCCTCGCTGCTGTCCTCTCTCCCCTCTCTCCCCTCTCTCTCCTCGCCCTTTTCGTCGGCGAGTTGGAGCAGTGCGTACGCCTCGGCCTCCCCGTCGCCGTCCCAGTCGGCCCGTACGCCGTCCGGGGCGACCCCGACCACCGTGCAGTCGGCCAGCGCGGGCAGCTCGGCCAGCAGGAGTTCCTCGGTACGGGTGCTGAAGACGATCCCGGCGCGGGTGCGGATGGCGTCCGGGGCCCGGTCGAGGTGGTAGAAGTTGCCGTCCTCGTCCTGGTGGGCGAGGTCGCCGGTGAGCCAGTAGCCGCCGAGCCGCATCCGGTTCCAGGTCAGCGAGTCGTTCCAGTAACCGGGTGTGAGCGTCGGCGACTTCAGGCCGAGGCGGCCGATCCGCCCGGGCGGCAGCGGGGTGCCGTCCTCGGCGAGCACGGCGGCCTCGGCGAAGCCGATCGGCCTGCCGACGCAGCGCGAGTAGGCCGAGGTGTCCTTGGTGTGCCGGTTGTGGAAGACGGAGTAGCCGGCCTCCGACGAGCCGAGCCCGTCCACGAAGACCGAGCCCTCGACATGCGTTCGGCTGAGGTCCCGGCGGATCTCGATGCGGCTCCCGTGCCGGACGAGCGCCCGGATGTGCGCCTCGTGCGCCGCGTCCCCGGTGTTGAACCACGCCTGCACGCTCGACAGGTCCCGGCGTGTCAGGTCCTCGGCGGCCATCTCGCCGAAGGTGCCGGCGAAGGCCAGCACGGTGGTCGGCCGGAACTCCTCGACGGCGTCGAGCACGTCGGTGCCGCGCCGGCTGGAGAGCAGCTTGATGTCGGTGCGCAGGAGGAGGCAGTACAGCAGCGTCGCGACCATGGCGTTGTGCGCGCCCGGCAGCGCCACCAGGGTGCGCTCCATGTCGGTGCCGGTGGAGTAGCGCAGCCGGTGCAACTGCGCGTACATCAGCGTGCGGTGGGTGTGCGGCACGCCCTTGGGCATTCCGGTGGTGCCGGAGGAGTGCGAGATGAGCACCGGGTCGGTGGCATCGTGCCGGTACGGGTACGACGGCGGCAGCGACGCGCGGTGCTCGGGCCGGATGTCGTCGGCGGTGACGCGGAAGCCGAGCCCGGACAGCACGTCCTGGTGCGCCTCGTCCGTGAAGGCGCCGACCGCGCCCTGCCGGCGTACGTACTCCCGGGCGGTCTCCGGCGCCAGGTTGCCGTTGACGAACGACGGGATCGCGCCGAGGGACGTCAGTGCCAGGAAGTTCACGGCGAACTCGGCGCTGGAGGAGGTGTGGACGGCGACCGGATCGCGGGGCCGCACCCCCTGGGCTGCGTACCGGCCCGCGTACGTCTCGACCGCCTCGCGCAGCCGGCCGAGCGTCAGCACCTCGGGGCGGCTGCCGTCCGGCGCCCGCCAGTCGCCGGCCGTCCGCAGCACGGGTTCGTCGAGCGGACGGCCGTACGCCCGCAGGCGCTCCAGCACGTTGCCGGCGCCCAGTTCGGTGTCGGAGCAGATCCGTGCCCGCTCCTGCCTACTGATGAGCATGGGTCTCCGTCTCGTTCCTCGCGGCGTGGTCTCGCGCGGTCGCGTCCGGGCCGGCGGTGAGGGTGAACGCGGTGGGGCCGCGCCGTGCCCGGGGTTTTGTCACCAGGAGGTGGCTGCCGCCGTCCCGCAGCAGCCGCCGGTGGGTGGCGGCCAGCTCGAACAGGCCCTGGATGCTTCCGTGATGCCAGGCAGCGCCGCCGTCACGGGTGTCAGGCGCGCCGTGACCGGTGTCGTACGGCGTCTCGGCCGACCGGACCGTCACCGGTGCCCCGGCGTCGGGGCGGCCGAGCAGCACCGCCGCCGCGAGGCCGGCGGACTCCGGGAGCTCCGGGACCGGGCGGCCGCTGTCGGCGGCCAGTTCCCGGTACGCGGCGGCCAGCCGCTCGCTCCCGCCCAGCTCCACGCCCAGCACCAGGACGCGGTCCAGCTCCGGGTCCTCCAGCAGCAGATCCGCCATGGCGAGCAGCTCGGTCACCGGGTCGTCGAGGGAGGAGAGGCTGAACGTCTGCCCGGTGATCCCGAACTCCCGGCTCATGTGGCCCAGTACGGAGTTGGGGGTGGCCTGCATGAACAGGATCGGGTTGTGGACCTCCCCGGACACCATGCGCCGGCTGGCCAGGTCCGCGGTGGTGGTGTCACCCATCAGGCTCGCCAGCGCCACAGCGGTGCGGGAGCCTCCCCCACTCTCGGCTTCGCTCGAGCGGGAGGTGCCCCCATCGGGCCGCTCGGTCAGGCACCGGCTGCTCACCTCGAACGCCAGCGGACTGAAGGCGGACCACAGGAAGCCGGGCAGCTTCGGCAGCGGGATGTCGTCGTCCCGGCCGGTGCCGTGGGTGGCGGTGGCGGCGGCGAGGACACCGAGGGCGGAACGCAGCACCGTCTTCTCGGGGTTGTCCTTGTTCGATGCGTTCCCGGTGGTCGTCATGGCCGCTCCAGGACGAGTGCGGTGTTGGCGCCCCCGAAGGCGGCGTTGACGGTGAGGGCCCGGCGCAGGTCGGCCTGGCGCGGCCGGTTCGGCACGTAGTCGAGGTCGCACTCCGGGTCCGGTGCGGTGAACCCGGCGGTCGGCGGGAGTACGCCGTCCGTCAGGGCCAGCAAAGTGATCACGAACTCCACGACGCCCGCCGCCTCCAGGAGGTGGCCGGTGGTGCTCTTGGTGGAGCTGACCGGGATCGACTCCGCCCGCCCGGGGAAGGCGGCCCGCAGCCCGCGGGTCTCGGCCCCGTCGTTGTAGCGGGTGCCGGTGCCGTGGGCGTTGACATAGCCGAGGGTCGTGCCGTCCGGGTCGCCGGCGAGCCGCATCGCCTGCCGTGTCGCGTGGGCGAGACCGGCGCCCTCGGGGTGCGGCTGGGCGATGTGGTGGGCGTCCGTGGCCGCGCCCCAGCCGACGACGGACGCCAGCGGCCGGGCACCGCGGTGCCGGGCGTGCTCGGCGGACTCGAGCACGACGACCGCCACCCCGTCGCCCAGCAGCAGTCCGCTGCGGTCGGCGCTGAACGGGCGCACCATGCCGTCCTGGGACAGCGCCCGCCCGGAGTCGAACTTCCCGAAGGTCTCCTCCTCCACGAGGTAGCCGCCCGCACAGACCGCCACGTCGGTCCGCCCGGAGGAGATCAGCCGGCAGGCATGGATGATCGCGGCGGCGGAGGCGACACAGGCGTTGGTGAAGGTCAGCCGCGGCCCGCTCAGCCCGAGCCCGTCGGCCAGCACCTCGGCGAGCCGCGCGGGTACGGCGTCGGCGACCCGGTCCTCGGCCCCCGCCGGGGAGGAGTCCCCTGTGCCGCGCCAGTACCGCGTGACGCTGGTCTGGTCGCCGGCGATACCGAGCAAAACCGCCGCCTCGCCGCCCGGGCGCAAGCCCGCCATGTCGAGGGCCTGCGCACCGCACCGGGCGAGCGCGGGGCGCAGGGCCCAGTCCTCGACCGCGTCGGGTCCGTCGGGGGCGGCGGCCGCCATCGGCGTACGGTACGGGCCGGTGTCGAACCTCGTGGTGGGCGTGAACGAGGGGACTCCGGCGAAGACCCCGCGCCGTAGGGCCTCGGCCCCGGTGCCGAACGCGGTGCGTACGCCGAATCCGGTCACCGTGACGTCACCGCTCATCGCGGCCGCCCCCCTCGGCCGGGCCCTGCTCCGCGGCCCGCAGGTAGTCCGTGAGCCGCCGGAGCGAGACCAAACCGGAGATGTCCTCGTCGCTGGGCTTCACGACGAGGCCGTAGCGCTCCTCCACCAGGTGCAGGAGCCACACCAACCCGAGGGAGTCCAGGACGAGTTCGGCGTCCTCGTCGAGGTCGTCCGGCAGCCCCGGGAAGATCTTCCGGTCCGACAGCAGCTCCCGGACCGTGTCGGTGGTGAGGGGCGCCGTCGCTTCCGCGCTCATGCCTTCGCACCGCGTCGGACGACGTCGGCGACGAGTCCGCCGAGGGTCAGGGTGGCCAGGGGCTCGATGTCGGTGTCCGGTATCTCCACGCCGAACCGCGACTCGAGCCGCAGTGTGAGCTCGATCAGGCTCAGCGAGTCCACCTCCAGCCCGCCGACGGTCACCGGGCTCTCGTCGGTGATGCCGTCGCGGCTCGTCAGGAGGTTCATCTCGTCGATGACCGCGGTCAGGACGAACTCGCGGATCTCGTCTTCCAGGGTCGACGTACTCATGATCAGTATCTCCATGTGAAAGGCCGACAGTGCATGCAGGGGAGTTCATGCAGAGGAGTGCACGCAGGGGAGTGCATGCAGGGAAGTTCAGTCCGTCGCCGCCGCCTGCAGTGCCGCCGCCTGGCGCAGCAGCTTCCCGTTGGACGTGCGGGGCAGGGTCTCCAGCAGCCGGATCACGCGCGGCAGCTTGTAGTCGGCCAGCCGCTCCCGGCACCAGCGCAGCAGTTCCTCCGCGGTCGGCCGGCCGTCGCCGGCGGCCACCGCGACGTACGCCTCGGTCACGTCCTCGTGGACCAGGACCGCCTGCTCGACCCCCGGATGCTCGCGGAGCACGTTCTCGACCTCGACGAGGTCGACCTTGAGGCCGCCGATCACGACGACGGAGTCCGCGCGGCCGTGCACCAGCACGGCCCCGGTGCCGTCCACCGTGGCCCGGTCGCGGGTGTGCAGCCAGCCGTCCGCGTACTGGGTGCCGCCCGAGTCGAAGAGGTACGGCGACTGCGCGAGGGCGACGTCCAGTTCGCCCCGGTGCTCCCGCAGCACCACACCCGGAGCGGCCCGGCCGACCGACGGGCGCAGGGTGCCGCCGGCGTCCATGGCGACCACACCGGTCTCCGTGGTGCCGTAGGACTCGCCGACGGGAACGCCGTACCGTTCGGCGAACCGTGCCGCGACCCGCGGGGGCATCAGCTCGCCGCCGGACACCGCGACCCGTAGTTCGGGCAGCGTGGGGGGATCGAGGGCGGCGGCGAGCAGTTCGTAGTGCAGGGGCACCCCGAACAGGGCGGTGATCCGGTGCTCGACCGCGGTCCGCAGGAGGTCGCCGGCGGAGATCCGGGGGGCGAAGACCACGGAGACACCGGCGGCGAGCGAGTGCAGCAGCCCGGCGATCAGGCCGAAGCTGTGTGCCGTCGAGCTGAGCAGCAGCAGCCGGTCGCCCTCGCCGGGCATGCCGGGGATCCCGGCGAACCGGTCCACCTCCGCCGCGAGCGACCGGGCGGTCCTGCCGATCACCTTCGGCCGCCCGGTGGAGCCCGAGCTGAACTGGACCAGCCGGTGCCCGGTGGCGGCCGGCCGCCCGGTACCGGGGCGCTCGGTGACGACCTCGTACTCGGAACGGAAGCCGAACGTCGCCCGGACGTTGGTCCCCGCGCTGATCATGAACTGTGGCCGGCAGGTCGCGCAGAGCCCCGCCACCTCGGCCGGTTTGAGCCGGTAGTCGAAGAGCAGCACCTGGGCGTCGAGCCGCCACAGCGCGAGCAGCACCTCGACCTGGGTGAAGCTGGGGGGTGTCCGCAGCCCCACGGTGCTGCCCGGCCCGATGCCGTGCCCGGCGAGGACGGCGGCCTGCTTGGCGACTCTCTCCCGCAACTCGCCCCGAGTCACGGTCTCCTGCCGGTGTGTCAGATAGGGGAGACGGTCGTCCTGCGCGTCGAGGAGTCGCTGGACGAGGGAGTACGCCCCGTCGTCCGTGTCCCTTGCCGTGCCCGCCGCCGTATCCGCGGTCGTATCCGCTGCCCGTTGGCCCATGAGGTCTCAGACCTCCTTGCAGAACTCGCCGATGGGCAGGCCGACATGGCGCTTGTCCGTCGCCAGGTAGCCGAGCAACTCGTCGCCCGTCTGCAGTTCGGTGACGTTGAGGACCTTGCCGCCCGGGCCGAGCACCCGTACGTGCCAGTCGTCCTGCACGGTCAGGCTGACCAGTCGGCCGTCCTCGGCGTGGGTGCGGATCTCCAGGAGTGGCCGGGACTCCAGTTTGGCGCGGCCCACCACCACCCGCCGGGTGCGCCCGTCGGCGCCGACCGCCAGCAGGGCGCTGCCGGAGCCCACCTCGCTCAGGTAGTTGGTGCGGTTGTCGGGGCCGAGCGTGTACGAGTGCAGGGCGCCGGCGTTGACGCGGAACGGCCTGGTCGGCATGTACGGCAGGGGGTGGGTCTCGCTGCAGCACAGCACGAACCCGGAGGAGTACGAGCCGACGAGGATGCCCTCGTCCTCCTCGAAGTGGGAGCAGGTGTCGACGCAGACCCGGTCGCCGAGCCCGACGTGCCGGATGCTCTCCACGGTCAGCGTGGACAGCGTCAGCTGGGGTGTGGTGGCCTCCAGCAGCCGGGCCAGCGCGAACACGTCGTCGGCGCTGCGGGGTGTGAACAGGATGCCGTCCGAGCCGCGTTCGAGGACGTCGAAGACGATCGCGGCCTCCTCCAAGTCGCCGACGACGGTCACCAGCTTGCCCTCGGCGGACTCGGCCGCGGCGAGCACGATCTCCAGCGGGATCTTGGTCGGATCGGCGAAGTGGATGACGGTGTACGGCAGCGCCATCGCGCCCGCGCACGACAGGTGCAGGGTGCGGTCGTCCCGCACGTCGACGAAGCCGGCGACGGGCGTGCCGGTGCCGGCGGCGCGGTGGAGGGCGGCCAGGGCGTCCAGCTCGTCCTGGGTGGAGAACGTGCGCAGCAGGACGTCGACTCCGGTGCCGGCGGAGGACGAGTCGTCGGTGGCGGGCTTGGCCTCCGTGGCCTTGCCTTCCGTACCCTTCCCCGCCGTGCCTTTCCCCTCCGCGCCCTTCGCCTCCTTGGCACCGGGCTTCTTCGCGGGGTCGGTGACCAGCACCCGCGTGACGGTCGGCGGCAGTGACCCGAGCAACCCGGCATCGATGGCCAGCACTCCTGCCATCCGGGTGTGCACGGCCGCGTCCACCACCGCCTGGAGCTGCGGCTTGGGGACTCCCCGGAGATCGATCCACGCGAACCTCATGCGACTCCTGCCACGATTGTCGAGTAGTTGGGCGTGCCGGTAGTCGTGCTGCTAGCCATGCTCATGTCATTCGAGGGCTCGTCGCCGCCGTGCACGACCGACCAGAGCCGGGACACCAGCGGGGCGGGGGAGGGGGACGAGAAGATCCTGCGGCCGATGGCCAGCCCCCGGCAGCCGGTGGCCATGACCGCGGTGCCGTACTCGACGAGGTCGGAGCCGTCCGGCGGACCGCCGGCGGCGAGGACGGGGATGGGACTGCCCGCCACCACCTCGGCCATCCGGTCCAGCGGCAGCGCTACGGAGGTCTTCACCAGGTCCGCGCCCAGGTCGGCGGCGACATTGGTCAGATGGGCGAGGAGGGCGGGGTCGCGCGGATCCTCGATCCGGGGGCCCCGGGGGTAGATCATCGCGATCAGCGGCATGCCCCACGCGTCGCAGGAGCGGGCCACCGCCCCCAGGTCGGCGAGCTGCTGGGCCTCGGTGTCCGAGCCGATGTTCACGTGCACGCTGACCGCGTCCGCGCCGAGTCTCAGCGCCTCCTCGACATCGGCGACCAGCACCTTGGCGTGCACGTCACCGGAGCAGGCGGTGCTGGCGCTCAGGTGCACCACCAGCGCGCAGCTCTTGAGGATGTCCGGAGCGAAGGCGCGGGCGCGTCCCTTGTGGACGATGATCCCGTCGGCCCCGCCGTCCACCAGGGCGCGCAACAGGTCGTCCCACTTGCCGGCGGGGACGATCGGGCCGTCGGAAACGCTGTGGTCGAGCGGGACGAGGAGATATCGGCCGTCACCCGCCAGTGAAAGTCTTCTCAAGCGTAATAGCTTGCCAGTTTTCAGCATGGGTAAGGCGCCTTTCCTGTCGCGGTCTCCATGTCCGAAAAACGATGGTCGTAGAACTTTCAAGTTCAGTTCCGCTTCAGCTTTTCGTGCGTGATCGACCGTTGGCAAGGCGTCATCACCGCTAAATTTTTATGCTGCCCCCGGTATGAATATTGACAGCGATTCGACAGGTATGGCTGGGTTGACGCCGTCGAAGGGTGCTGTTCGTGGGTTGTTGGGCGGCAAATGGCGAGGTATTCGCATCTGACGCTTTGTTACCATTACCGAGGGTAAATGGGTGCTTATTCTTTGCGTGACTGCTTCCTTGTCGAAATTCAATTTCCGCGCTTAGGGTGACGAGACCGCTCCCCTCCCCATGCCTGTACGGGAAGTGACTCCCCATGCCCGAATTACCGTTCAAGACCGTTCCCGAGATCGTCGGCCCCGGACCGGCCGTGTCAGCACCACCACCGCCGGCGGCGTCGCGGATCGCCGTCGCGAGCCTGGTCGGCACGACGATCGAGTACTACGACTTCGCGGTGTACGGCACCGCCAGCGCGCTGGTCCTCGGACCCGCCTTCTTCCCCTCCGGCAACGCCACCGTCTCCTCCCTGGCCGCGTTCCTCACCTTCGCCGCGGCCTTCCTCTCCCGTCCCCTGGGCGTCGCGCTGTTCGGGACGATCGGTGACCGTCTCGGCCGCCGCCGGGCGCTGGTGGTCTCCCTCCTGCTGATGGGCGTGGCGACGGTCGGCGTGGGTCTGCTTCCGACCTACGAGACCGCCGGACTCCTCGCCCCCGTACTGCTGGTGACGCTCCGTCTGCTGCAGGGCGTGAGCATGGGCGGCGAGTGGGGCGGGGCGGTGCTGCTCGCCGCGGAGCACGCGCCGCCCGGACGCCGCGCGCTGTTCGCGTCCATCCCGCAGGCCGGCCCCTCGCTCGGCTTCCTGCTGTCCAGCGCGGTCATCCTGCCGACCCTGAACCTCGCGGGCCGGGACGCCTTCACGGACTGGGCCTGGCGCATCCCGTTCCTGCTCAGCACCGTGCTGGTCGTGGTCGGCCTGTGGGTGCGGTCGACGGTCTCCGAGTCCCCGGTGTTCACGTCGGCGACGGGCGGCACGACGCAGACGCAGGCGGCGGGCGGCACGCCACAGGCGCAGGCGGTGGGCGCGAGACCGAAGGCGCCGGCGTCCGTCCCCCGCTTCCCGCTCGGTGCGCTCCTGACCCGGTACCCCGGCCGGCTGCTCCTCGGCGTCGGAGCGGCGATGGGCGGCTCGGCCGTCTACTACCTGACGATCGTCTACAGCCTGTCGTACGGGCCGAAGGAACTCGGCATCCCGCAGAACACGATGCTGACCGCGGCGAGCGTCGGCGCGGCGGCCGGAATCGCCATCACCCTGCCCGTCGCCAGGCTCGCGGACCGGATCGGCCGCCGCCCGGTGATGCTGACCGGAGCCGTCGGCTGCGTGGTCTGGGCGATCCCCATGTACGCCTCGCTGAGCTCACGCGACATCTGGGTGATCACCGGCGCCTACACGATCGGCCTCATGCTGCTCGCGCTGATGTTCTCCCCGGTGGCGGCCTTCCTCCCCGAACTCTTCCCGGCCCGCCTGCGCTACACCGGCGCCTCCGCGGCCTTCATCCTCGCCAACACCCTCGGCGGCGGCTTCGCTCCACTGGTCGCCACCTGGCTGAACAGTCACTGGGAGTCACCGCTCGTCCTCGGCTTCTACAGCGGCGCCCTCTGCCTGCTGAGCCTCCTGTGCCTGCTGGCCCTCCCGGAGACCCGCGACCACGACTTCACCAGCTGACGGCGCGGTGCGACGGCGCTCGTGGGCGTGGGCCTTGAGGCGCGTACTGCGTCGTCGCTGCCCGGGAGTCACCATGGTTTGAGGGGCCGCGGCCCGTGAGAGGACGTACCGCATGCCTGAGCTGCCGGACGTCGAGGGATTCCGGAAGGTGCTCACGTCCTGTGCGCGGGGCAGGGTCATCCGACGGGTCGACGTGCGCGACGCCGGCGTACTGCACGGGGTGAGCGCGCGGCGGCTGCGGGAAGCTCTGGAGGGCCGGCGTTTCACCGAGCCGGAGCGGCGCGGGAAGTGGCTGCTCGCCCGCACCGGCGGCCCCACCCTCATGCTGCACTTCGGCATGACCGGCCAACTGGTCTGCGCCCGCCCCGACGACGATTACGCACCCCACGACCGCGTCCTGTTCACGGTGGGCGCCGACCGGCAGCTCCGCTACCGCGACCAGCGCAAGCTCCAGGGCCTCTGGCTGGCCCACGACGACGCCGAGGCGGCGCGGCTGCTGGACCGCCAGGGTCCCGATGCGCTGGCCGTGGACCGCGAGGAGTTCGAGGCCGCGCTCTCCGCCCGCCGCGGCGGTGTCAAGACCGTCCTCACCGATCAGTCCGTCCTGGCCGGACTCGGCAATCTGCTGGCCGACGAGATCCTGTGGCGGGCCCGGCTGCGCCCCACCGGCCGGGCGAGCGATCTCACCGGGGCCGACCGTCGCCGCCTGTACACCCAGATGCGCCGCACACTGCGTTCCGCGGTCACCGCCGGATGCGTCCCGCCGCGCGACGCGTGGCTCACCGGTCACCGCGACGACCCCGACCCGACCTGCCCCCGCTGCGGCAGCCATCTGCGCCGCTCCCGTGTGGGGGGCCGCGGCACGGTGTGGTGCCCGCGGTGCCAGGCGGGGCAGGCCTGATCCCCCGAGCGGGCCGGAGCGCGCGGGTTCTCAGGTCACACGCGGGGTGTGTCGTCCGGCTGGGTGTCCGCGAATTCCCACCAGGCGAGCGGCAGCCAGTCGCCGTCGACGAAGCCGTCGACGGACGCTCCGGTGCCCCGTATGGCCACCTGGGTCCCCACCGGATAGCTGGTGCCGGACAGCCCGGAGACCGGGACGAGCAGCACGCCGAGACGTCGTGTCAAGATTCCTGATCCTTTCCGCATTGCACACAAGTGGAACTTTGCATTCCCTAGATGCAAATCATCTCATCGTGGACCAGTCTGGACAGTGAGGGAACACACAAAAGGCTGGACGAGCTGCGCGGATCGAGACTCCTTCCCGAGGGACGCAGAGAGCTCCCCGGAGTCATCGTTTCCATGCGTGACCGAGTGAGTGCGTTGAGTGGAGGTGCTCGACCATGAGGGCCGTCGTGTACAAGGGACCGTTCGAAGTAGCGGTCGAGCAAGTGGAGGACCCCAGGATCCAACACCCGAACGACGTGATCGTACGTGTCACGTCCACCGCCATATGCGGCTCCGACCTGCACATGTATGAGGGCCGGACCGCCGCCGAGCCGGGGATCGTCTTCGGCCACGAGAACCTCGGCGTCGTCGAGCAGACCGGTGAGGGGGTGACGTCCCTCAGCCGCGGCGACCGGGTCGTCATGCCCTTCAACGTGGCCTGCGGCTTCTGCAAGAACTGTACGGCCGGATTCACGGGCTTCTGCCTGACCGTGAACCCGGGGTTCGCCGGCGGCGCGTACGGCTACGTCGCCATGGGCCCCTATACGGGTGGCCAGGCCGAGTTCGTACGGGTGCCCTACGCCGACTTCAACTGCCTGAAGCTCCCGGAGGGCACCGAGAAGGAGACCGACTTCGTCCTTCTCGCGGACATCTTCCCCACCGGCTACCACGGCAACGAGCTGGCCGACGTGCGCCCCGGTGACAGCGTCGCCGTCTACGGTGGCGGCCCGGTCGGGCTGATGGCCGCCTACTCGGCGATGGTGCGCGGCGCGAGCAAGGTCTTCGTGGTCGACCGGGTGACCGAGCGGCTGCAGAAGGCCCAGGAGATCGGCGCCATCCCGATCAACTTCACCGAGGGCAACCCGGTGGAGCAGATCAAGGAGCAGACGGCCGGTCAGGGCACGGACAAGGGCATCGACGCCGTCGGCTACCAGGCCATGGCGCGCGGCGAGGAGCGCGAGGAGCCGGCGACCGTCCTGAACTCGCTGGTCGAGACGGTCCGGCCGACAGGTGCCCTGGGTATCCCGGGCCTGTACGTCCCGCGCGACCCCGGTGGACCGGACGAGTCGGCCAAGAAGGGCATGCTGATGGTCTCCATCGGACGCCTGTTCGAAAAGGGCCTGCGTCTGGGTACCGGCCAGTGCAACGTCAAGCGCTACAACCGGCACCTGCGTGACCTGATCATCGAGGGACGTGCGCAGCCGAGCTTCGTCGTCTCGCACGAACTGCCCCTCGACCAGGCGCCGTCGGCGTACGAGAAGTTCGACAAGCGTGTCGAGGGCTACACCAAGGTCGTCCTCCATCCGCACGCGTGAGGACACTCGGGCCGGTCGGACCTACTGGATCCGAACCGGCGTGGACAACAGTGAACCCCCAGGTCAATGACCTGGGGGTTCACTTGTTCCCGTGCTCGAACGTCGGGTCAGCTCGGCTCGAGGATGATCGCCTGGCCGCCCGAGGCGGCCATGGCCACGTCCAGCACGGTCGCCGACGTGACGGTCTGGGTGCTCACCACGACCGGCGTCCGGTACGGGCTGTCGCCCGGCGTGCCGTCGGCGTGGACAGTCGCCGTGTAGGTGCCGCTGTCCAGGAACGACAGCGGCAGCGACAGCGTCCGGGCCGCCTCGTTGGTCATGGCCCCGAGGTACCAGGTGGAACCGCTCCGGCGGGCGACGGCCACGTACTCGCCGATCGACCCGGCCAGGGTCCTGCTCTCGTCCCAGGTGGTGGGGACGGCGTTGAACCAGGGCAGTCCGGGCCAGCCCGCGGTGTTGGCGTACTTGGACGGCTTGTCGTACCAGAAAAGGAAGTTGAGGGGCTGGTAGTACACGGCGGCCATCGCCATCTGGTGCGCGTTGGTCGTCTTGTTGCGCGACTGCCCGTAGCAGATGGTGTAGTCCAGCGGGCCGCCGATGTTGCGGGCGAACGGCAGCGTCACGTTGTGGGTGGCGGTCGGGAACTGCTCGTTGCCCCGCACGCCTTCCAGGCTGATGTAGTTCGGGTACGTGCGCTCGTAGCCGAAGGGCCGTACGTCGTCGTGCATGTCGATCAGAAGCTCGTACTTGGCGGCCGTGCGGGCCCACTCGGTGATCTGGTCGGTCATCGCCTGGGTGCCGTCGTTGATGAAGCCGAGCTTCATGCCCGCGACGCCCCAGCCCTTGTAGAGGCCGAACAGGGAGTCCGCGTCGGACAGCGCGAGCCGGTTGACGTAGAGGAAGACGCCGATGCCCTTGCCGGTGGCGTACGAGATGACCGACGGCATGTCGATGGCGGCGATCGGGGTCGTCGCGTCGACGGTGGTGAACTCGGGGCCGTACCAGCCGGCGTCGTACTCGATGTAGTCGATGCCGCGGGCCACGGCGAAGTCGGCGCCCGCGATGCCGGCGGCGGTGGAGAGCTCGCAGCGGAAGACCTTGCCCGGCTTGATCCACGAGGTGTCGGAGAGGGCGACCGGCGGGGCCAGGTTGAGCACCAGCTCGGCGTGGTCGACCAGTTCGGCGTGCGTGGACCCGATCACCACCGCGCGCCACGGCGTGGCGAACGGTGTCTCGACCGTGGTGGTCGTCTCGACCGGGCCGGTGCCGCGGGCGGTGTGCTCCATCAGGAAGGCAGAGAGGGCGCCCGGCTGCCCGGGGACCGAACCGAGCATCAGGCGGGGGAAGTTCAGGCGGGAGGACTCGCAGACGCAGGCGATGAGTCCGCCCGAGAGGTCGGCGGTCAGCGGCAGGTCGGTCAGCGGGCCCTGGTCCGTGGTCGACGTCCCGGTGGACGGGATCGCCTCGGGTGCGACCGGGAGGTAGGCGTCCTCGTCGCGGGCGCTGTAGACGGTGGTGTTGTCGGGGAAGGCGAACGTCGTCAGCTCGTCGGCGATGGTGGCGGTGCCTTCGCCGAGCAGGACGTAGCGGAGGGCGACGCCGGTCTTGTAGGCGCGGATCTGGACACCGAAACGGGTGCCCGAGACGGTGTCCCGCAGCTCCCAGCGTTGCTCCTGGTAGTGGTCGGTGACGATGGCGTTGCGCCCGTACACCGGGGACCAGGTGTCGTGAACGGTGCAGCGTCCGTTCCGGGTCACCGTCACGTCGCTGCCGAGGACGGTTCCGTCGCCCAGCCTGAGCCCCAGGGCCGAGGTCTCGATCACGGTCCGGCCGTCGCGCCGGGCGGACCACTGGAGCGTGCCGTTCGCCACCGACATGGTGATGGACGAACCGCCCATGCGCGCGGTAGCACTGACCTGGGCGTCTCCCGCGAGGGCGGGTGCATCCGCCGCGTGGGCCGGTCCCGTGGCACCGAGCCCCACCACTGCCAACCCGGCGGTGGTGGCCACACCCTTGAGTATTCCGCGGCGCGACAGCGTCGGCTCCGCCTGCTCTCCTGCAGCTCTCATCGTGAAGGGACCTCTCCTTCATGTCCTTCAGGGGGCGCACAGAATTTGGGTAGTAACCGTTTACTTCCGGGGAACGTACGGGCCGGGAAGGCGGGGGTCAATCCCGCTGCAGGCAAAAGGCGCGGCAGTCGCGGCCGGGCATACGACGAGCGCACTCACCGCTCCCCGTCACGGCGGGGCGGTGGAAGCGGCGAATGCGGAGATCGCTCCGCGCAGTGGTGCGGCGGCGTCCCAGGGGACGGCGTGGGTGTCGAGGCCCAGCACCTTGATCAGCCCCAGGCGGCCGTGCGGTCCCTCGATGCGCAGGTCGCGCTCGGTGGGTGAACCGTCCGGTGCGGGATGGACCACGAGGGCGAGCGGGTGCTCCGGGTCGGTGTAGCCGGCGATGTAGGTGAGGAGTTGGTGACGGTCGGCGGAGGAGACGTTCCTCGCCCCGTAGTTCTTGTACTTCGCGTCCACGGCGAGGAAGCGAGGCGCGGCCGACCCCCCGGCCCGCGGAGGGAAGGCCAGCAGCACGTCGGGCTTGAACGGCGGGGTGGTGGCCGTCAGCCCTCCGTAGGTGCGGATCGCCCCCTCGTTCAGTCCCGCCCCTCTGCCGCCCGAAGCCACGGCCGCGTCGAGCGCCATCCGGCGGACGACGTTCTCCCACAGAACGTCCAGATTGAGCAGCAGGCTCTTCGCTCCGAAGCCGTACGGATCCAGCAGGTCCCGCACGCCACCGCCGCCGAGCACCATCCGAGCCCAGGCATGAGCGGCCCGGTAGTGGGCGTTCAACCGTGTGTACTGCCCTCGCGCGAGCAAGGAGACCGCATCCAGCGGCCGGCGCGGTGAGGGGAACCGCGCTGCGGTGTCGAGGAGCCACCGGGTCTGTTGCGGGTCGGTGGACCGGTGGGCGGCGACGGAGAGCGCGGCTCCGCACACCAGGTTCTCCCAGCCGCCGTTCTCGTACTCGAAGGTCTGCAGATGGAGTCGGTCGACCGCGCCGTAGCACCGGGTCGCCTGCGCCTCCACGTCGAGCCGGCCGCGCAGGGCCGTGTCGACCCGCGGGCGGCGTACGTAGTCTCTGCGCAGGCCGCGGCGCAGCAGCAGGCGGCATTCGTGGAGCAGGGCGGCGGGCACCAGCCCGGCGTATCCGTCCTGGCCGATGGGCCAGTTGCGCAGGGTCTCGTCGGGCTCGTGCCGGCCGTTGGCGTAGCAGAGCCAGTCGATCAGCCGTTTCCCGGGTATCGGGAACTTGGGGCGCAGGACCAGCCGTATCCGGTCGAGTTGGAGCACGCCCGTAGAGGTCCGCGCCTTGAGGACGTAGCCGTCGCGGGTTTCGGCCACGTGAACGGCCGTGCCGGAACGAAGTGTGTCGAGGTCGCCCCCGTGCAGCCTGGAGCGCGGAACGGCGACGGACTCGTACTCCCTGAGGATCACTTCGTGCCGGTCGGTGATCCGGGGCACGCGCCTACTCCCCGTCCCAGCGGGCCGTTCCCGCGTCGCCCGTGCGCTCCTCGCCCACGGATTCCGTACCCGCGAACTCGTCGGCCAGCATGCCCGGCAGGTCCTGCGGATTGGTCTGCACGACCCGACCGGTCCGGTCGTCGACCAGCTTGCCGAGCACATTGCGCAGCAGATCGGTCCGGCCCAGGCAGTAGTCCGACACGAGCGGCACGATCTCGTGGTGGAAGGCATGGGAGAGCTGCTCGGCGGTGACCAGAGGCCGGTCGCCGGCGAGCAGATAGGCCTGGCCGAGCAGATGATCCGGCCCGAAGCTTTCATCGAGCTTCGCGTTCAGACCCTCCAGGAAGTCGGCGAGGCCGAGTCCTTCGACCTCACCGTCCAGCACATCGAGATCCGGTGGTACGTCGAGGAAGGCGAACCTGCGCCTGATCGCGGCGTCGATGTGCCCCACGCTGCGGTCGGCGGAATTCATGGTGCCGATGATGCGCACGTTCCGAGGCACGGTCTGCTGTCGGCCACTGGTGGGCAGGGTGACGGAGACGGAGCCACGTTTGTCGAGTTCCAGGAGAGTGATCAGCTCGCCCAGAATGCGCGGCAGATCACCGCGGTTGATCTCGTCCACGACGATCAGGAAGGTCTCGTCGGGGGCTGCCTCGGCAGCTGCGCAGACACGGCGGAACAACCCGTCCGTCATCGTCAGGTGGAGCCCCGCACCGGCCGCTGCCACGTCCGGCTTGAAGCCCTCGATGAAGTCCTCGTACCCGTAGGACGGGTGGAAGGTCACCACGGTGAGGCGCGCCGCTTCCGCGCCGTCGGGCGCCTTCGACAACTCGGCCAGCGCCGACGCCCGTTCTTCCGGTGCGGCGTCGATCCGATCACCGCGGCCCGCCAGGGCGAGCGCCACGCTGAGTGCCAACCGCGTCTTGCCGGTGCCGGGCGGGCCCTGCAGCACGACCTGCCCCTTGTGGTCGAGCAGGTCCCGCACCTTGCGTACGGCATCGGGGAGTTCGGCGTCCGTCGCGGCCCCCGGCTCAACGACTTCCGTGAGGGCAGCTGCCGCTCTGCGCTGATTGCGGATCTCCCTCCACAGCGTGGCGGGAACCTTGGCGAGAGTCTGCTGCCAGGCGTGCCGCGGAGAGTCGAAGACCTGGGCGTAGGACGTGTCCCAGTCCACTCCCACGATGTGCCGATGGCTCTCCGTACGCGCATCGTAGGAATAGCCATCGGCGACGGTGCCCACCGCCAGCACTTCGGACTTGCCCCGGTTGGCCACGATCAGATCGCCGGGCTCCAGGTCGCGAAACGCGATCAACTGGCGGGCGAGCCGCAGATTTCCGCCCACGCTGTGCGGCCAGTACTGGTTCAGCGCTTCCTTGAGTTCCTGGTCGCTCTCGTACTGTCCGAGGCTGCCGACCTCGTCCCAGCCGATCCGGATCCGGCGGTTCGCGAGGCAGTCGTCCCAGAGACTGGCGCGCTCTCCCGGCGCGATCTTCCAGATCACCCGGTCCTTCGGTCGGGGATCGTGGAATGCGTAAAGGAACTCCATCACCTCGTGCGGGAGCCAGCCCTCGAACGCCTGCACCTCTTGTACAAGGGCGAGCAGTTCACGGTTGGCGCGCCAGGTTCGTATGCCCGAGAACTGCTGGTGCGGTCGGCCACCCAGCAACGCGGTGAAGTGCCGGACGTGAGAGGCGGAGAAGATCGGCATGAAGTCGCCGGGGAAATAGACCGCCAGCGCCTTGGTGGTCAGCGCCTGGCCGTACGACAGCGACTCGAGGTCGTCGATACGGTCGAACAGGCCGTCAGCCGCTGCCGTGAACGCGGCGACGAACTCGGCGCGCACCTGCGCCCACGCCTCGCGTACGCCGAGTCCACGCAACGCGGTTGGCACGATCCGCCACTCACCGGTTCGGTGCTGGTACACGATGTGCTTTGCCGCGCTGCCGCCGCGGATGCTGCCGACGGTGTTGGTGCCGTACTCCAGCAGACGGCAGAAGGAGGGTGCCGGGCCCCAGTGGTAGGCCGCCTGTCCCAGTGCGTACCGCTCCAGGGGCAGCTCGGCCCAGGTCGCCAGCGGGAATTCCTCCACGACCCGCCGCCGCTCCGCCTCTGCCGCGTCGGCGGCCTGTGCGACCTTGTTCCGATCGAAGGCCGCGATGCGCCCCGCCAGGCCGTCCCAGAAATCCCCGCCGTCAGCCATGCGGCCATTCTTGCGCATCGCTCGCTCGCCACTTCGGCCCCATCCCGAGTGCTCTCCGTGCACTTGGGCCTGCGGCGCAGGGCCGCAATGCTGCGGCCGTCGCGCGCCGTGCGGGCTAGGATCCGGGCCATGGCCCTGACCATGAACGACGTGGACCGGTTCGAGGCGTCCAGGCCCCGCCTGGAGGCCATCGCCTACCGCCTCCTCGGCTCCGCGAGCGAGGCCGAGGACGCCGTGCAGGAGACGTTTCTGCGCTGGCAGGCCGCCGACGGCGACCACATCGAGGTCCCCGAGGCCTGGCTGACGAAGGTTCTCACCAACCTGTGCCTCAACCAGCTCACCTCGGCCCGCGCGCGGCGCGAGACCTACGTGGGCCAATGGCTCCCCGAGCCGCTGCTCGCCGGGGACCCGATGCTCGGCCCGGCCGACACCGCCGAACAGCGCGAATCGGTGTCGTACGCGGTCCTCGCCGTACTGGAGCGCCTTTCCCCCAACGAGCGGGCGGTGTACGTGCTGCGGGAGGCCTTCGACTACCCGCACCGGGAGGTCGCCGAGATCCTCGACATCAGCGAGGCCGCCAGCCAGCAGATCTTCCATCGCGCCAAGAAGCATGTCGCGCAGGGCAAGGCCCGCACGGAGATCGACGAGGCCGCCGCCCAGCGGATCGTCGAGGAGTTCCTCGCGGCCGCCACCAGCGGCCGGACCGAGCCGCTCGTGCGGCTGCTCACCCAGGACGCCATCGCGATCGGCGACGGCGGCGGGAAGATCCCGGCCCGCTCCAAGGCGTTCGAGGGCGCCCTCGCCGTCGCGAAGTTCATGCGGGGCCTGTTCAAGCCCAGCGAGGCCAAGCGCGCCTTGGTCGGCGGCTCGCCCGACATCTACGCCACGACCGCCAACGGCGCCCCCGCCCTCGTGGTGGTTGTCGACGGCCGGGTCATCGGCGTCATGTGCCTGGAGATCACCGACGAGGGCATCGCCGCGTTCCGCAACCAGGTCAACCCCGACAAGCTCGAACGCGCGACCGAGCGGTGGGCGGCCTCCGACCACGGCGAACCCCTGCTCCACGCGTTCTGACGCTGTCGACGCTGATGTGACGTGCTTCACATCCCGTTCCTGTCAGGAAACGGCGGGCTGCCCGGTTCAAGAGGCGAACCCGCTGAAGACAGGAGCGAGAAATGCAGCGCATCATCGTCCTCGGAGCCGGCTACACCGGAGCCATCGCCGCCGGGCGTCTCGCCAGGCGGCTGCACCGCGAAGACGTCACCATCACCCTCGTCAACGCCGAGCCCGACTTCGTCGAGCGCGTCCGGATGCACCAGCTCGCGGTCGGCCAGGACCTCAAGCCCCGGCCCTTCAGTGAGATGTTCGCGGGCACCGGCGTCGAACTGAAGCTCGCGAAGGTCACCGGCGTCGACGTCGACCGCAAGATCGTCGCCGTCATCGGCGCGACCGGCGCCGAGGAGCCGGCGGCCGAGGAGCTGGAGTACGACACCCTCGTGTACGCCCTCGGCAGCGGCTGGAACGACCAGGGCGTCCCCGGCACCGCCGAGCACGCCCACGAGATCGCCAGTCGCCCCGGAGCGCTGCGGCTGCGCGAGCGCCTGGCTGCCCTGGACGCCGGACAGCCCGTGGTCGTGGTGGGCGGCGGCCTGACCGGCGTGGAGGCCGCGACCGAGATCGCCGAGGCCCGCCCGGACCTCGACGTCGCCCTCGCCGCCCGCGGCGGTCTCGGCGACTGGCTCTCGCCCAAGGGCCGCCGGCACCTGCGGAAGGTCTCCGACAAGCTCGGCATCACGGTGCACGAGCACGCCGCCGTCACCGGTGTCGAGGCCGACCGCGTCGCCACCGCCGACGGCACGTCCATCCCGGCCGCGGTCACCGTGTGGACCACCGGCTTCGCCGTCCACCCGATCGCGAAGGCCACCACCCTGCAGGCCACCGACACCGGCCAGATCGTGGTCGACCGGACCATGCGCTCGGTCTCGCACCCGGACGTGTACGCCATCGGCGACGCGGCCATGGTGACGGGCCCCGCCGACAAGCCGCTGCGGATGTCGTGCGCCTCGGGCGTCCCCACCGCGTGGCAGGCCGCCGACGCCATCGCGGCGCGCCTGACCGGCGGGAAGCTCCCGAACGTGCCGTTGCGCTACTTCAACCAGTGCATCTCGCTGGGCCGCAGCGAAGGCCTGATCCAGTACGTCACCGCCGACGACCGCGCCGTACGCGCGGCCCTGACAGGACGGCTCGCCGCCTTCTACAAGGAGCTGATCTGCAAGGGCGCGGCCTGGAGCGTCGCCAACCCGCTGCTCATGCCGACCCGGCGCCGCCGCGTCGTGCGGCAGCCGGCCCTGGAGGTCTCGGCGGTCAAGGTGTCGGCCTGACTCGCAGAGCCCAACGGGCGCCCTCGACGGGAGGGCGCCCGGTCGTTGCCGGTCCACGCGGCGACACAGTGGGACTCCGCATGCCTCCCCACTCGGTTGGTGGGGGTGGTGGGCCGAGTGGCCGACGCCTTCGGCCGCTACACCCGACCTCCCCCTTCGGCCTACGTGCCGGGGGCGCGGAAGGTGAACTGCCGGCGCGCGGCCTCGTCGATCTCGTCGAGGGTGACGAGGGGAGTGGCCCGGGTGTGGAGGGCGCCGCTCGCCTTGACGGCGAGGCTGACGGCGGCCATGGAGACTTGGTCGGGGAAGTCGATGATGAGGACGATGTCGTCCTCCCCGAAGGCGAAGTACATGGCTTCGACCTTGCCGCCGAGGTCGGTGACGACCTGGTCGACGGCGGCGCGGCGGCCACCCGCGCCCTCCTTGAGCAGCCCCTTGGCGCCCTCGGGCGTGTAGGTCGCCTGGATGAGGAACTTCGGCATCGGGACGCTCCCTGCCCATCGCTTGTCCGGTACGCAGAATGCCCTTCCCGCTGTGGGACCGGCTGCCACTCACCGCACTGCTGGATTCACCCGTTGGAAGCCTGGTCCTGAAAAGGCGGATCGACACGGGGAGCCGGTCGCCGTTCGGCGGGGCCGTCCGGATCGCAGGGGCCGCCGAGCCGTGCAAGGCTGAAACGTGGGTTTCCGCCGAAGGGAGCTCGTATGTCTGTCCCCGCAGCTCTCGAGCCGGTCCTCATCGACACGATCGAGCGGTACTTCACTCTGCTGCAGGCCCACGCCCCACCCGACGAGATGTACGCCGGCATCCTCACCGAAGACTTCGAGACCGGATTCGAGGGCGGACACATGTGGCGGGGGAAGGCGGGGCTGCGCGACTTCCTTCAGGCACGCTCGGTCTTCTTCGACGAATCACACGAGATCCTGCAGATACTCGACGTCCGCCGGGAGGGGCCCGAAGCCCTCACCGCCCGTACCCGGCTGCGCTTCTTCCTCCGCGGGCGCGAGGACGCGGCGGCCCGGAGCGAGACGTACACCGGGGAAGCGTTCCACGGCTGGCGTCTGCGTCGGCAGCCCCAGGACGGTGACTGGCGCGTGGCCGCCCAGATCGTCGAAGGGTTCGCGGCACTCGACGCGTCGGCCCGCCGCCTGTTCTCCACCCCTGACAAGGGCCTGCGCTCCACGAGCACGTGACCGGCGCGGCCCTGGCGGCAGCGGTGCCGGTGTCGGCGGCCTCGGCGGGCATGGCAAGCGCACCGGATCAAGGTGGGCCGGCGGTGACCGCTCCGGTACAGACGCTCCCCCGGGCGGGTGACCCGTGGCACACCTGTCCAGTGAACTCAAGCGCCCACATGGCTCTTTAGTTCGAGTCGAACCCTTCGGATCAGGTGCACGCAGTCGAGTCTGCGATGCATGATCAAGAATCTCGGGCGTGCCGCGATTGCGGCCGCGCTCCTCATCGTGCCCCTCGCGGCACCCACGCCGGCTCATGCGCAGGATCGTTCCTTCGAGACGTACGCGCTCCCGATGGCGGCTGCCGTCGACGCCCTCCCGCTCGCGGCGGAGGTGAGGGACGGCTACCAGCGCACGAGCTTCAAGCACTGGAACGCGGGCCAGAACCCCACCGACGGCTGCAACACCCGAGCGGAGGTGCTCATCTCCGAGGCGGTCGTCCCGCCCGATGTTCTCCCCGGCTGCAAGCTGTCGGGAGGGTCCTGGTGGTCGTACTACGACGCCAAGTGGGTAACCCCGGCCTCCGCCCTGGACGTCGACCACATGGTGCCGCTTGCCGAGGCCTGGGACTCCGGGGCATCGCAATGGACCGCGCAGCGGCGTGAGGCGTACGCCAACGACCTCGGTGTCCAGACCTCCCTCGTCGCTGTCTCCGCTGCCTCGAACCGCAGCAAGGCCGACCAGGACCCGGCCGAGTGGCTGCCCACGGCCGTCGACGTCACGTGCCGGTACACCTCGGAGTGGATCGCCACCAAGCTCCGCTGGGGACTCACCATCGACGCCGTCGAACTCGAAGCACTCACCCAACTCGCGGAAGCGTGCCCCGGCACCGTCGTGACCTACTACCCCGCTCCATAGGACTGTGGCCCGCCCCATCAACGGGGTGGGCCACCGAACTGCCCTCCGTCGGTGATGTCCGGGGCTGACGCCGACGCCCAGCGGCCGGAAGTGCATGCGCCGAGCGGTTGTTCGTGAATGGCTGGACGGATATCACCGTCCTCACGCCCTCCCCGCTCCGGTCGGCTGGCGAGACCGCTGTCATCGACAGCACAGGATTTCCGCATTCCGTGGAGGAATCGTGGATTCGACTCCGTAGCCCTTTCTCTTCCGTCCCTGACGCAACTCAAGCCCTCATAAGGAAATGTCGAGCAAGTCGAAATTCCGTCAGGAAGTGCGATCGGCTTTTTTTGGACTTTATCTGCCGGAGAAACCCACAAATCGTTTCTCCATATCTACGATCGCAAGCTATGACCGACATTCCTCGGGACAACTCCGCCAACCGTGCCCGTTGGCAGACGTGTCTCAAGCTCGCCCGCGAACTCCTCCTCGTCGGGCCGGACGACAAGGACCTCAAGCTCGGCTATCTCCACACCCTGATCGACACGGGCCGCCTCGGCCCCACGCACCACCCGCGCAAAAAGATCCTCGTCATCGGCGCCGGCATCACCGGCCTCGTCGCCGGCCGCCTGCTCAAGGACGCCGGCCATGACGTCACCATTCTCGAGGCCAACGCCAGCCGTGTCGGCGGACGCATCAAGACCTTCCGCGCCACCAAGCACCACCAGCCCTTCGACGACCCCGCCCAATACGCCGAGGCGGGCGCCATGCGGCTGCCCGACTTCCACCCGCTCGCCCTCGCCCTCATCGACAAACTCGGGCTCGGCCGCCGCCAGTTCTACAACGTGGACGTCGACCCCTCCACCGGCAGCGGCCCCGAGGTCTCCGTGCCCCCGGTGACGTACAGCTCCTTCACCGGCCGCACCTGGACCTACGGCGACGACAGCCCCGACTTCCGCGAACCCGACAAGCGCGGCAACTCCTGGATCCGCACCAACCGTGTCCAGGTGCGGCGTGCCGACTACACCACCACCCCCGAACGGATCAACGAGGGCTTCCACCTCACCGACGACGAGGTCCGCGCCCCCGTCGTGAAGATGGTCGACGAGGCACTGGAGAGCGTGCGCGACTACTACTCCGACGTCGTCGACGGCCGGCGCGTCAACAAGCCGTTCGACGAGTGGGTCGAGGGCTGGGCCCGAGTGATCCGCGACTTCGACGGCTACTCGATGGGCGGCTTCCTGCGCGACCACGCCGGGCTCAGCGACGAGGCGGTCGAGGCCGTCGGAACCCTCGAGAACATGTCCTCACGGCTGCATCTCTCCTTCTTCCACAGCTTCCTGAGCCGCAGCGACATCAACCCCACCGTCCGCTACTGGGAGATTCCCGGCGGCAGCTGGCGCCTGCCGGACGCCCTCCATCAGGGCCTGCGCGACGAGGTGCGGCTCGGCCACCGCATGATCCGCCTCGAGTACCACGACCCCAGCCGCGACGCCGACCCCGAGGGCACCGGCGCCGTCGGACCCGACGGGTGGGGCGTGGCCGTGCAGACCGTCGCCGAGAACGACCCGCAGGCCCCGCCGCGCCTGTGGACCGCGGACCTGGCGATCGTCACCGTCCCGTTCTCCGCCCTGCGCTTCGCGGAGATCGTCCCCTCGATGTCGTACAAGAAGCGCCGCGCCATCATCGAGACCCACTACGACCAGGCCACCAAGGTGCTGCTGGAGTTCAGCCACCGGTGGTGGGAGTTCACCGAGGACGACTGGCGGGGCGAGCTCGACCGCATCGCGCCGGGGCTCTACGAGTACTACCGGCTGGGCGGTGAGGACGGCACCGGTATGACCCTCTCGACCGCCGAGGCGGGGGCCGCCCCGGCGGCCTCCGGGCTGCTCGGTGCCGCCGTCAAGGACAGCACCGTCACCGAGGAGATGCGGCAGCTCAACAGCACCCTGCCGCTGCGCGGCCCCGCCGTCCGCCCCGCCACCCACTGCTTCGGAGGGGGCTCCGTCGCCGACAACCCCAACCGGTTCATGTACTACCCCTCGCACCGCGTCGAGGGCAGCACCGGAGGAGTCGTGCTCGCCTCGTACTGCTGGTCCGACGACGCCGCGCGCTGGGACTCCATGCGCAGCGCCGAGCGCTACGTCTACGCCCTGCGCAACCTCCAAGCGCTGCACGGCCGTCGCATCGAGGTGTTCTTCACCGGACGGGGCGCCACCAAGAGCTGGGCCCGCGACCCGTACGCCTTCGGCGAGGCCGCCATCTACACCGCGCACCAGATGACCAGCTTCCACCTGGACGTCTCCCGGCCCGAAGGCCCCGTGCACTTCGCCGGGGAGCACACCTCCCTCAAGCACGCCTGGATCGAGGGCGCCCTGGAGAGCGCCGTCCGCGCCGCCGTCGCCGTCCACCAGGCCCCGCCGGTCACCAGCCCGGGCCCGAACCGGGAGGAGGAGAGCTCGTGACCGCGGTCACCCGCGCGTGCACGGTCGCCCGCTACCTCGCCCTGCGGCTGGCCGAGTTGGGCATCACCCACCTGTTCGGCGTCCCCGGCAACCACCTCGGCCCGTTCCTGACCACCCTGCGCACCGAGGGCGACATCGAGTGGGTCGGCACCCCCACCGAGGGCGGCGCGGGCCAGGCCGCCGACGCCTACGCCCGCATCCACGGCATCGGCGCGGCCGCGGTCACCTACAGCGTCGGCGCGTTCAACCTGCTGAACGCCTGCGGCGGCGCCTATGTCGAGCAGGTCCCGCTGGTCGCCATCAACGCCTCCCCGCCCTACGAGCAGTGGCAGAACTACCGCGCCCTCGGGCTGCTCACCTCACACATGAGCCCCCGCCCGGAGAGCAACCTGGACGCCTACCGGCAGGTCACCGTGGACGCCCAGGTCATCTCCAACCCGGGCCTCGCCCCCGGCCAGATCGACGCCGCGCTCACCGCGTGCCTCTCCGAGCGCAGGCCGGTCTACCTGGAGGTCATGGAGGACCTGTGGGACGAGCCCTGCCCCGAGCCCGAGGTGCCGATCGTCCGTCGCGAGCGGCCGTTCAGCGAGCGCAACCAGCCCATGCTGGACCACGCCGTGAACGCGATCCTCACCCTGGTCGAGGAGCACCCCGGCCCGGACGGCAGGCCCCGACCGATCGTGTGGGCCGGCGAGGAGATCGACCGGTTCGGCCTCGGCGGGCGGCTCACCGACCTGGTGGAGGGCACCGGAGTGCCGTTCTGCACCACCGTCGGCGCGAAGGCCGTCGTGGACGAGGACCTGCCGCAGTTCCACGGCGTCTACAACGGCCACGCCAGCCATCCTGACGTGCACCGGATCTTCAAGGACTGGGCCACCTGCCGGATCGGCCTCGGCGCCTGGTCCACCTCGAAGAACCTCGGCGGCGAGCAGTGCGTCGGCGGCGACTGGGTGATGGCCGCGAACGGCGGCGTCAGCGTCGGCACCTCCTACTTCCCCGACGTCCAGCTCGAACAACTGCTGCCCGCCCTCCAGGACGCGCTGGT
This sequence comes from Streptomyces sp. NPDC002888, assembly GCF_042888465.1. Lineage (NCBI taxonomy): Bacteria > Bacillati > Actinomycetota > Actinomycetes > Kitasatosporales > Streptomycetaceae > Streptomyces > Streptomyces sp. NPDC002888. Next base: position 168,784 of record NZ_JBIAPU010000002.1, read on the forward strand.
GAAGGCCTACGGCTCCGGAGGCCTGACCGCCGACTACTACGCCGAGGCCCACGCCCACCACGGAGCACTCGGCGACCTCCCCGCCGACGTGGAGCACCACCGCGCCTCGCTGCGCACCAGCGGCTCGCCGTCCCGGCACGCCGAACGGCTCACGTACGACGGCGTGTTCGACCGGATCAACCACTTCCTGGGCCACGAGACCCGGCAGGACTGGACGGTCGTCTCCGACGCCGCGTTCTCCCTCATCGGCTCGATGAACCTGTCCCTGCCCGCGGGCGGATTCCTGTCGCAGGTCAGCTGGCTGTCCATCGGCTGGTCGGTCGGCGCGGCCACCGGCGCCGCGCTCGCCCCCGAGCGCGGGCACGCCCGCCCGATGGTGTTCGTCGGCGACGGCGCCTTCCAGGAGACCTGTCAGGAGATCTCCACCCACACCAGGCTCGGGCTGCGGTCGGTGGTGTTCGTCATGGACAACGGACACTTCTACGGCATCGAGCAGATGCTGGTGCACCCGTCCTTCTACGCCGAGCGGGGCTCCGCCGGTGCCGCCGACCCGGACGGCGCGGACTTCTACAACGTCCTCCACCCCTGGCACTACGACCGCCTCGCGGCCGTCTTCGCCGGCAAGAAGACGCCGGCGAACGGGGTCAGCATCGCCGACACCTCCGAGCTGGACACCCTGCTGGCCCGCCTCACCGACCCGACCGACCCGGTCAACGCCGGACCGCTGCTCGTGCGCGTCCGCCTCCACCGGCACGACTACCCGCGAGCGATGGCGTACAAGGTGCCCAAAGAAGAAGAAAAGGAGCAGGGAAATGGCTGATATCAACGTAATGATCGCGTTCGACGCGGCCACGATCGTCGAGCAGAACCCCAACGCGTCGAGGAACCCCGACGCGCCGACGTACGTCGATCAAAGCCTGATCTACATGACCACGCGCCACGATCACATCGTCGACATGTCGTCGGGGGCCGAGTTGAACCTCCGGGCCGAACCCGGGGACGCCATCAAGTGGCGGGAGACGACGCTGTCGTTCAACACCGAGTACAAGGCATTGCTGTACAGGTACGTCAGCAGCAGCGACCACAAGCTCCTCAGGGCGCCGGAGATCGAGGTGATCGACGGCGTCTTCCCGATGCCCAGGGAGGGGACCGAGGGCAGCCCGGAGTTCGTGACGCAGAACTACCAGGATCATTACTGGCGGGCGGCCGTCAGGAGCGTCGGTAAGGTCACGTACCACTTCTACTTCCAGATCCTGGACCGCCACCGGCAATTGAAGGGGTACTTCCAGTGGGACCCCTTCATCACCATCGAAAACCCCTGACGGTCCCCGGCCGAGGCCGGCTCAGCCGGCCTCGGCCTGCCTTCGTATTGCCGTCGGGCGTGCTGTACATCAGCGCCGCGCCGCGGCAGAGCGAGCCGCGGCGCGATCAGGGTTCGGCGAGGGGGCCGAGTCGGCGGAGCCGGTGCGGTGTTCAGGGGCGGGGGGAGCCCTCGTCCCCGAGGCGGAAGACGAGCTCGGCCTCGTCGCGCTTGGTCGTGTGCAGCTCCCAGTAGAGGGGGGCGATCTGCTCGGGCTGGGCCGCCTCCACGCCGGGGATGACGGAGACGCCGATCGACGAGTCGATGCCGACGTGGGCGGCCTGGATACCGGTGCCGGCGTCGGCCAGCTCCTTGTGCAGGTTCATCACCCAGTTGCGCAGCGCCGCGGCGGCGGCGTTGACGTTGGCGACCCGCGGGTCGGGCCAGATCGAGCCGGCGCCGGTGGTGTAGAGCAGGGTGCCCGCGCCGGCCTCGCGCATCGCGGGCAGCACCGCCTTCGTGGCGGCGATGGCCCCGTAGAGCTGGAAGTTCATCTCGAACTCGACATGCGACGGTTCGGTCTCGGCCGGAGCGGTCAGCGCGGTGATTCCGAACGTCCCCACCGGGGAGTACTCCAGGACATCGATCCCGCCGAACCGGGCGGACGCGTCCTTGAGCGCCTGGGTGAGCCCGGCGCGGTCGAGCACGTTCGCAGGGAACGCGGCGGCGGTGATGCCCTCGGCGGCGAGCTTGCCGACGACACCGTCGAGCTTCTCGCGGTTACGGGAGATCAGGGCGACGTCGAAGCTCTGGGAGCCGAAGGTGCGGGCGATGGCCAGGCCCATCTGGGGGCCGGCTCCGACGATGGCGATGCTGGTCACAGCGATCCTTTCGTAAAACGTACGTCTCGGGCACTCGATTCGGATAGGCCTATCCGGTTCATGATCCGGATAGGGCTATCCGGTTCACGCCGTCGACAGTAGCACCAAAATGGATAGAGCGCTCCGATTGTTAGGGTGGGCGCCATGACCCCTGGCCCACAGCGCCCCGACGGCCCCGCCGCCCAGCCGCTGCGCAGCGACGCCGAGCGCAACCGTGAGCGGATCATCGCCGCCGCGCGCATGGTGTTCGGGCGCGACGGCCTGAGCGCTTCCATGGCGTCCGTGGCCCGTGAGGCGGGGGTGGGGATCGCCACCATGTTCCGACGCTTCCCCACGAAGGAGGAGCTGGTCGCCGCCGTCTTCGCCGACCGGATGGACGCCTACGCCGACGCGGTCGCGGTCGCCCTGGACGACCCGGACCCCTGGCGCGGTTTCACCGGCTACATCGAGGCGGCCTGCGCGATGCAGGCCGCCGACTACGGCTTCGCCGACGTCCTGACCATGACATTCCCCACCGCCAAGGACCTGGAGCAGCGCCGCAACGAGGCGTACGAGGCCATGGTGCAGCTCATCGACCGCGCCAAGGCCGCGGGCCGCCTGCGCGAGGACTTCGACCCCTCGGACCTGGTGCTGATCCACATGGCCAACGCCGGCGTCGTCAACGCCACCGGCGACGCCGCCCCCGAGGCCTGGCGACGCGTGGTCGCCCTGATGATCCAGTCCCTGGAGGCCCCGCCCGCGGCCCCCTGCCCGCCCCGCCCGAGCACGAGGCCCTCTACAAGGCCATGCTCCGCGACGGCCCGGCGGCCGTCACCGCGCCGGAGCCGGAGAAGAGCGGCTGACCTCGGGGCTCAGCTCGGGAAGTGATCGTCGCGGCCGCGCGCACACGCGGTGCGCATGTTTCAGCGGCCGTCTCCCTTGGCCGGGGAACGGCGGCGGCCCTGGCCCGGTCGGCCGCGGCGTCCGCGCCGAGCGGGACCCGTGCGCTCGGAGCGGTCCTCGGTGACAGGCGGAGTGAGGACGACGGGCACGCCCGACGGAGCCTGGGAGCCGGTGATCCGGTTCAGTTCGGCCCCGCCCGAGCGGACCCTGGTGGTCGTCGGGGTGATGCCGGCGTCGGTCATCAGCGTGGTCACCTCGCGGCGCTGGTGAGGCAGGACCAGGGTGACGACGGTGCCGGACTCGCCGGCGCGGGCGGTGCGGCCGCCACGGTGCAGGTAGTCCTTGGGGTCGCCGGGCGGGTCGACGTTGACGACGAGATCGAGGTCGTCCACGTGGATGCCGCGGGCCGCGACGTTGGTGGCGACCAGGGCCGTGATGTGACCGTCCTTGAACTGGGTCAGCGCCCGGGTGCGCTGGGACTGCGACTTGCCGCCGTGCAGGGCGGCGGCGCGCACCCCGACGGCCAGCAGCTTCTTGGCCAGCCGGTCCGCCGCGTGCTTGCTGTCCAGGAACATGATCACCCGTCCGTCACGGGCGGCGATCTCGGTCGTGGTGGCGTGCTTGTCGTCGTCCTCCACGTGCAGCACGTGGTGCTCCATCGTGGTGACGGCGCCCGCCGTCGGGTCGACCGAGTGGACCACGGGGTCGTGCAGGTAGTTGCGCACCAGCCGGTCGATGTTGCGGTCCAGGGTGGCCGAGAACAGCAGCCGCTGGCCGTCGGGGCGCACCTGGTCGAGCAGGGCGGTCACCTGCGGCATGAAGCCCATGTCGGCCATCTGGTCGGCCTCGTCCAGGACGGTGATGGCGACGCGGTCCAGGCGGCAGTCGTCCCGGTCGATGAGGTCCTTGAGCCGGCCGGGCGTCGCGACGACGACCTCGGCCCCGCCGCGCAGAGCGCTCGCCTGACGGCCGATCGACAGGCCGCCGACCACGGTGGCGAGCCGCAGGCGCAGCGCGCGGGCGTAGGGGGTGAGAGCGTCGGTGACCTGCTGGGCCAGTTCCCGGGTGGGTACGAGGACGAGTGCCAGCGGTTGCCGGGGCTCGGCCCGCTGCCCTGCGGTGCGGGCCAGCAGGGCGAGGCCGAAGGCGAGGGTCTTGCCCGAACCCGTGCGCCCCCGGCCCAGGACGTCCCGGCCGGCCAGCGAGTTCGGAAGCGTCGCGGCCTGGATCGGGAAGGGGACGCTCACCCCTTCGGCGAGGAGGGTGGCCAGCAGCCGCTCGGGCAGGTCGAGTTCGGTGAACGCCTCGACCGGTGGCAGCGCCGGTGTGACGGTGACCGGCAGCGCGAACTCCCCGCCGGACGCGGCGGCGCGGCCTCCGCCTCCGCCACGCCGAGTCTTGGAGGTGCCGGTTTTGGCCGAACGGGAAGGAGCACCCTGGCGGCCCTGGCCCGTCCCTTGCGAGCGGACGCGGTTGCCCCGGCCGGAACCGGCGGAGCCCTTGTCCGTACGGGTGCGGGAGGAGTTGCTGTTCGTGCGAGCTGGGCGGTTCATGCGGGACCTTCCTCGATGCGGCACCTGTCGCACATGAGCCGAGGCCCGCACCCCGAAGGTGCGGGCCCCGGCACATGCGTACGCGTAGGCGTCAGGCAGGAACGATGTTCTCGGCCTGCGGGCCCTTCTGGCCCTGCGTGACGTCGAACGTCACCTTCTGGCCCTCCTGCAGCTCACGGAAGCCGGAGGTGGCGATGTTCGAGTAGTGGGCGAACACGTCCGGGCCGCCACCCTCCTGCTCGATGAAGCCGAAGCCCTTTTCCGCGTTGAACCACTTCACGGTGCCGGATGCCATGCTGATTCTCCCTTGAGCAGTGACCGGAGTCCGCACCTTGCGGACCCGGCTTCGCGGCAACGAGGTGACCCGACGGGAAGTTCTGAAAAGTCCCGGTAAGCCCTGGAAACCAAAAAGAGTGCTCGTCGACGAAGGTCGAAGAGCACTCAGAAGCCTCTGGTAACCAAAATTGCCACTTTGCATCAACGTAGCACAGGTCGAGGGCTCGTGGGGTGCTTGGGACGTCGCCGAAAGAATGGCAGGCGTCAGTGGCTCGCGGAGTCCAGTGCCGACTGGAGTGACTGGCGGTAGCCCTCGCTGGTGGGGGTAGGTGAGGGCGGTGACGTCGGTGAGTTTTCCGTCCTTCAGGGTGACGCGGACCTGGACGGGGCCGTAGCGGGTCTGGACCGAGTCTCCGGTGAGGGTCTGGGTGCCCGTGGCAGAGCCGCTCGATCCGGTTGCTCCATTCGACGTGCTCGAGCTGCTGGACGGCGCGGGAGAGGCGGCCAAGCCGGCGACGGTCGGCGTGGTGTGCGGCTTCAGCGACAGCAGCAGCACCATCCCGGAGACGGTCGCGGCGCTCGCCAGCACGATGCGGCGCAGCGGGCGGTTCTTCCTCAACGTGTGCAAGACGCCTCACAGCTCGAAGGACTCGTGGTGGATGCGGCGGTCCGCGACCCCGGCGGTGGACCGTTGCCCAAGGTCTTCGAACGCTTCACGCGCGCGGACCGCCGCCGCACCGAGGGCGCGGACCGCCGTCGCACCGAGGGCGCGGGCGGTGGCACCGGCACCGGCCTCGGTCTGTCGATCGTGGCGGCGGTGGCGGAGGCCCACGGCGGAAGCGTCACACTCGACAGCAGCCCCGGATCGACCACGTTCACCGTCCGGCTCCCCACCGGCGCTCGTCCTGCCACAGACCGATCCCATAGCGCCTGAACTGCAAGTTTCAACGCTCTGAAGCTTCGTCCGGAGGGCTGAAATCGCGTTGAAACCGTTCTGAACCGCCCCGCCCGCAAGCTCTGCGCCATGACGACGACGAATCACGAAGCCGCGATCGCGGCCACCGGGCTGCGGAAGTCCTACGGGGACAAGAGGGTCCTCGACGGCATAGACATCCAGGTGCCCGCCGGCACGATCTTCTCCCTCCTCGGGCCGAACGGCGCGGGCAAGACCACGGTGGTCAACATCCTGTCGACGCTGATCTCCACCGACGGCGGACAGGCGCGGATCGCCGGACACGACGTCGCCGCCGAGGCCCAGGCCGTTCGGGCCGCCATCGGTGTCACCGGTCAGTTCTCCGCCGTGGACGGCCTGATCACCGGCGAGGAGAACATGCTCCTGATGGCCGACCTGCACCACCTCCCCCGCGCCGAGGGCCGACGGGTGACCGCCGGACTGCTGGAGCGCTTCGACCTGGTGGAGGCCGCGAAGAAGCCCGCCTCCACCTATTCCGGCGGCATGAAGCGCCGTCTCGACATCGCCATGACCCTGGTCGGCGACCCGCGGATCATCTTCCTCGACGAGCCGACCACCGGCCTCGACCCGCGCTCCCGCCACACCATGTGGCAGATCATCCGCGAGCTGGTCTCCGGCGGCACCACCGTCTTCCTGACCACCCAGTACCTGGAGGAGGCCGACCAGCTCGCCGACCGTATCGCGGTGCTCAACGGCGGCAGACTCGTCGCCCAGGGCAGCGCCGAGGAACTCAAGCGGCTCGTCCCCGGCGGCCACGTACGGCTGCGCTTCTCCGACCCGGCGGCGCACGCTCATGCGGCGACCGCACTGCGCGAGACGACCCGCGACGACGAGGCGCTCACCCTGCAGATCCCCAGCGACGGAAGCCAGCGCGAGCTGCGCGCCATCCTCGACTGGCTGGACGCCGCCGGCATCGAGGCCGACGAACTGTCCGTGCACACCCCGGACCTGGACGACGTGTTCTTCGCCCTGACCGGCAGCCCCGTCCCCGCCGCCGACGACACCGCCGCCGACGACACCGCCGCCGACGACACCGCCGCCGACGACACCGCCGCCAACGACACCGACAACGCCAAGGAGACCGTCCGATGAGCGCCGCCTCGCACGCCTACCGCGACAACCTGACCATGCTGCGGCGCAACCTCCTGCACGCCCGCCGCTACCCCTCCCTCACTCTGAACCTCCTGCTCACCCCGGTCATCCTGCTGCTGCTGTTCGTCTACGTCTTCGGCAACGTGATGAGCGCCGGCATCACCGGCGGCCCCGCGGACCGTGCCGACTACGTCGCCTACATCGTCCCCGGCATCCTTCTCCTGACGGTGGCCATGACCTCGCTCGGCACCGCGGTGGCCGTGTGCACCGACATGACCGAGGGCATCATGGCCCGGTTCCGCACCATGGCGATCTCCCGCGCCTCCGTACTGATCGGCCACGTGATCGGCAGCGTGCTCCAGACGCTGATGGCTCTGGTGCTGGTCCTGGGCATCGGACTGGCCATCGGCTTCCGGCCCGACGCGTCGCCGGTGGAGTGGATCGCGGCGGCCGCTCTGATGGCTCTGGTCAGCCTCGCGATGACCTGGCTCGCGGTCGGCATCGGCCTGGTCAGCCCCAACGCCGAGGGGGCCAGCAACATCGGGACGCCGCTGGTGATGCTGCCGTTCCTGTCCAGCGCTTTCGTGCCGGTGGACGCCATGCCGGGCTGGTTCCGCTATTTCGCCGAGTACCAGCCGTTCTCGCCGGCCATCGAGACCCTGCGCGGGCTGCTGCTGGGCAGCGAGATCGGCACCAAGAACGCGGTGCTGGCCGTCGCCTGGTGCCTGGGGCTGACGCTGCTGGGCTACCTGTGGTCCAAGGCGCGGTTCAACCGCGAGCCGCGGCACTGAGCTCGCGCAGTGCGGCCGCCCGCAGCTCCTCCCGTTTCAGGGTGGCGTACGCCGACCTCGCGTCGTCGTAGGCCGCCCTGTCGGCGTTCTCGGCAGCCTGCCGGGACCGGGCCAAGGACAGGGTGGGGAACTCCCGTACCGCCGGCATCCGCTCCGCCAGTGCCACCAGCCGTACGGCCGCCGGGTCGCCCCCGGCCAGCCCGGTGAAGCCGAGCGCCAGCAACACCGTGCCGTACACCGGCAGTTCCGCCGGAGAGTCGTCGCCCGAGGAGCCGCACAGCATCCCGAGGAGCCGTTCCCGCAGCTGCTCGGCCAGCCCGGCCACCGGCTCGAGTCGGTCGTGCTGCGCGTGCGCCGCCAGCGCGGCCGACTGAATCTGCAGTGACCACGGATCCACGAACGGATCGTCGGCATAGAGCAGGCTGCCCTCCCGTACCCGCTCCACCGCCTGGCGCCACAGTCCGAGCCCGACCTCGGTCAGCCCGCGGGCCAGTGCGACCTCCGCGCGGGCCGGCAGATCGGAGCCGAAGGTCTCGGCGGACTCCGGCTGCTGATCCAGGGCCGCGAGTCCCAGCCAGTGCTCCGCCTCGTCGACCTCCCCGCGCTGCAGACAGGCGAGCACCAGCCCCCAGCGGACGCCGATCGAGTCCGACCAGTCGCCGGTCTCGTCGAGTGCGCTCAGCGCGGCCCGCAGATGGTCGTACGCCTCCGCGCCCTGCCCGGACTTCAGGCACAACTCGCTGATCCGCCCATGACTGAGCAGCCGCATGGCCGGATTCTCGAGCGGCCCCAGCGCGTCGAGCATCCGGCGGGCGCACGCCAGCGCGCGCTCCGTCTCGTGCTCGGCTTCCCACAGGTAACTGGCGACGCCCGCCGCCATGCCCGCCAGCATCGGCGCGTCGGCGTCGCAGAGTTCCTGCAGCCGCGTGTACTGCGGCGGGTGCATCTCCGGGAAGGCGCACAGCACGATGGCCAGCGCCCGCGCCAGCGTGTCCGGCGGGGCGGGCGGCAGTCGGCGCAGCGTGACGAGATGGCGTACGGCGGAGGGGCCGCGGCCCATGAAAAGGCTGGCCGTGCACACCGTCGCCGCGCTGCGGGCCGTCTCGATGTCCACGGCGTTCTCGGGTTTCCCGGGGTCGGGCCGGAAATGGGACAGCGGCCCACCGGTCTCGTCGGCGAGGGCGGCGAGTCGGGCGTAGTTGGAGCCGGTGGCCCACAACGAGCCCAGCGCGGCGGTGAGAGCCGCGGTGGTGGGCCCGTCGGCGCGGGCCAGCGCGTACCGCAGGGCCAGGACAAGGTTGTCCTGCTCGGCCCGGATGCGGATCCACGGGCGCAGCGGGCCGCCGCCGAACAGCACGTCGTGGTGCGCCCGCCCGAAGTCCCGTGCCCAGAGAAGGAACCGGACGGTCACCGCCTCCTCCTCACCGGCCTCGGCGCGCCGCGCGGCACTGAACTCCCGCAGCGTCTCCAGCATGTGGAAGCGCACCCCGGAAGGACCTCCGGAAGGACCTCCGGAAGGACCTCCGGAAGGACCCCCGGAAGGACTTTCGCCCACCTTGACCAGGGACTGGCCCGCCAGCTGCTCCAGCAGCGTCAGCGCGTCCGCCCGCTCGCCGAGTACGCACTGCGCCGCGTCCTCGGTGAACCCTCCGGGGAACACCGACAACGCGCGCATCGCCGCCCGCCCGTCGGGCTCCAGCAGATTCCAGCTCCACTCGACCACGGCCTGCAGTGTGCGATGCCGCTCGGGCGCGTCGCGGGCGCCGCCGCGCAGCAGCGCGAAGCGGTCCCGGAGCCGGCGCGAGATGTCGTCCACGGACAGCACCCGGACCCGTGCCGCGGCGAGTTCGACGGCCAGCGGCAGCCCGTCCAGGTGGCGGCAGATCTCGGCCACCTTGTCGGCGGGCAGTTCCACGCCGGGCCTGGCGGCCCGCGCCCGCTGCCCGAAGAGCTCGACCGACGTCGCCGGCGAAAGCTCCGGCAGGGCGTACACCGACTCCGAGGTCAGCCCCAGCGGAGCCCGGCTGGTGGCCAGGACCCGCAGCTCCTTCGACCGTGACACCAGTGCCTGTACGAGATCCGCCGCGCCGGGGATCACCTGTTCGCAGTTGTCCAGCACCAGCAACACGGGCCCGGTGCCCAGCGCGGCGACGATGCCGCTCACCACATCCCCGCCCGCGGTGAACCGCCCGCTCTCCCCGGCACCGACGGCCGAGGCCACTTCACCGGCGACGTCGTCATCGGTGAGGACACCGGCCAGGGTGACGAAATGCACCACGGGCTGCTCGGCCGCCCGGCTCACCGCGTGGGAGAGACGGGTCTTGCCCAGCCCGCCGGGACCGACGACCGTGACCACCCGCACCTCGCGCAGCAGCCCGGCCACGGCGCCGACGTCGGCGTCCCGCCCCAGCAGCGGGTTCGGCTCGTGCGGCACACCGTGGCGGACGTGCGGCACATCCGCGCGCAGCAACTCCTGGTGAACGGACCGGAGTCCGGGCCCCGGATCGGTCCCCAGCTCGTCCCGCAGCCTGCGGCGATAGGCGTCGTACCGGGTCAGCGCCGCAGCCCGCCCGGCGGTCGCGGCCTCACACCGCAGCAGCTCCGCCAGTACCTCCTCGTCCCGCGGCAGCTCCCGGGCCAGCCCGGCCAGCGGCGCCGCCGCCTCCTCCCGCCGCCCCACCCGGGCGAGCGCGAGCGCCCGGGAGCGGACCAGCGACCGCAGGGCCCGGACCCGATCGGCGCGCAGCGCCACCACCGGATCGTGCAGGTCCTCGTCCGCACCGGCGCCCACGCTCCCGTCCCACAGAGCCAGGCCCGCCTCGGCCTGCGCCAGGACGCCTTCGTGATCCCCGGCCCGCGCGCATTCGGCGCTCGCCGCCTCGTACAGCAGCAGCGCGGAACTGTCGACCTGCGCCTCGTCCAGCGCCAGCCGGTACCCCGTCGGCGTGCTCACGATCAGCTCGGCACCCAGCTGCGCCCTGAGCCTCGACACCAGGACCTGCACCGCCTTGCCCGGCCGCTCCGGCAGCTCGTCCGGCCACAGGCCCTCCACCAGCCGACCGGCGCTGCAGCCGGTGCGCAGCTCCCCGGCGAGCAGAGCCAACAGCCCGCGCAGCCTGGGCGCGGTGATCTCCCGCCCCCGATAGGCGACTTGGGAGAGCAGGGCCAACTCGGTGGTCATGCCTGAAGGTTAGCCAGCAGAATGCCGGGCGGGTTCGCCGTGCGGCTCGCGGCACCGGTCGGCGCCGCGCGTTCGCCAGCGAGGCGGCGGCAGCGCACAACACCGCGCACGTCGAGAACCTCGGAGCCGAAGCGGTCATTCCGATGGCGACGCGATCAGCCGGAACTGCCGGCCGCCTCGTTCGCGGCACGGCGGTACTCGGCGTTGATGCGCTGAGCTTCCTCGAGCTGGTCCTCAAGGATGACGATGCGGCAGGCAGCCTCGATCGGAGTCCCCCTGTCGACGAGTTCGCGCGCGCGAGCGGCGATCCGCAGTTGGTAGCGGGAGTACCGGCGATGTCCTCCCTCCGAGCGGAGCGGAGTGATCAGACGGGCCTCACCGAGGGCTCGGAGAAAGCCTGGCGTGGTGCCGATCATCTCGGCTGCCCGGCCCATCGTGTACGCGGGGTAGTCGTCGTCGTCCAGACGATCGCTAAGAGGGTTATCCGTTGTCATGTCACCTCGTTGTACAACACGTCGAGGGGCCCTGGTGCCGTACGGCACCAGGGCCCCGAAGGAAATTCAACACCATCTGTCGGCCCTACTGCTGTGCCGACCTTCTGTTTCCGCTACCCGGCCCGACAAAGGGGGTGCGGGGATCGCGACTGCGTGACCGGGGACCACCATCCAATCCGGGGTCTTTGCGGCACCCGGGCCGAGAGCTTCTCGGGCCGGGCGATCCTGATGGCGTCTGCTCCTCCGTTCCTCTCTGAACCCATCACTGACTGAACCGGTACTGCTGTTGGCAGCTCCTCGACATGCGAGCCGCCCAGTGCGGCTCCCAGTCCCGTCACCGTTCTGGGAACACCTTGGCTCCGGAACTCGACAGCCGCACTGACCTGCGAACTTCGTGTACAGCCACCCGCCAGTTCGTGTCTGCCGGGTCTCGTTCGACCGTGTCTACGAGATGAAGCATAGCCACGACAGGAACAAAAATCTACTCCGGCAAAGACAGATCTCACCTCTCTGGCGGAAGAGGAATCCTGCCGCCTGCGACAGTGGCCCCGTTCTCCGACGTCTTCCGCCCGCGGACGGCGACACAGCGGTGGGGGCCCTGCCGACTCGCGTCGGCAGGGCCCCCACCAAGATCCTGAAGGCGGTTTCCCGCCCGTCCTCACACCTCCACGGGGCCGGTGCCGCCGAGCAGTGCCGACGCGGTCCGGAGCGGAGCGGGAACGCCCACGGGCGCGGCCTCGGGGCGGTCGTGGCAGGTGAAGCCGAGGCGCGCCATGGCCCGGGTGACCTCGCCGCCGGAGAAGTCACGGCGGTCCAGCCGCGTGATGACCTGGCCCACCTGTTTGACGGGGTAGCGGCGGCGGCCGATGGTCACGGACTCACCCGTGACGAGCTCGGGCTTGACGCCCTTCAGCGAGGCCAGCACCCCCGTCTTGGTCAGGTCGAACGGGTACCGGGCGATGACACAGCGCATGATGCCTCACAGGGGAGAACTCACAGGGAGAAGGAGAACGGACTGTCCGGGGCGAGGCGGATCAGTGGGCGCGGGCGAGTACGCCCGGAGTTCGGCCGTACTCAGCGACGCCGCCGGGTCGGGCGCCGGGCGAGGACAGCGATCCGTCCAGGACGTCCCGCAGACGGATCCGGTCCGTGTACGTGGAACTGCCGCGGAGAGCGGCGAGCCGGACCAGGGTGATCGAGCCTGTGCTCTGGTCGTCCCCGTCGCACACGGTCAGGTACTCGACACGGGCACCCGCCATGACGGCCAGAGCCACCTCGACGGTCATGTCGTCACAGACCCGAGGTCCGCACGCTTCGATGTCGTCGACCATGGTCATGAGGGCGGGGTCCGCCACGCGGTACTGCGTCTGAGCCGACTGCAAAGGTGCCTCCTGCGGTAAGGGTTGGCCGGCTTTGTGATCCACTGCGGCCTCAGGGAGACCACTGCGGCCCTGATGAGGCCCTAGGCAGCCGAGCCGAAGTCGGGCCGTCGCTGCGCCCCGCGGCGCACCGCTGCGCCGACGGGCCGGCCCTGGCCGGTGCGTCCCCGGCGGTCCCGGGACGGCGAAGACGCGCGGCGGGGGCGTTCCACGGCCGGCGCGGCGGTGATGACGACCGGGACACCGGAAGGAGTTCGGGCGCCGGTGATGCGGCTCAGCTCCGCCTCGCCCGACCGGACCGGGGTGATGCGCGGGGTGATGCCGGCCAGAGCCATCAGCCGGTTCATGTCGCGGCGCTGGTCGGGGGTCACGAGGGTGACGACGCTGCCGGACTCGCCGGCGCGGGCCGTACGGCCGCCGCGGTGCAGGTAGTCCTTGGGGTCGCTGGGCGGATCGACGTTGACGACCAGGTCGAGGTTGTCGACGTGGATGCCGCGGGCCGCGACGTTGGTGGCCACCAGGACCGAGACGTGGCCGTCCTTGAACTGCGCCAGCGTCCGGGTGCGCTGTGACTGGGACCTGCCGCCGTGCAGGGCGGCGGCGCGTACGCCGCTGCCGAGCAGGTGTTTGGTCAGCCGGTCCACCGCGTGCTTCGTGTCCAGGAACATGATCACCTTGCCGTCCCGCGCCGCGATCTCGGTCGTCGTCCGGTGCTTGTCCGCGTCATGGACGTGGAGTACGTGGTGCTCCATCGTGGTGACCGCACCGGCCGACGGGTCGACGGAGTGGACCACGGGGTCGATCAGGTAGCGGCGTACCAGCAGGTCGACGTTGCGGTCCAGGGTGGCCGAGAAGAGCATCCGCTGCCCGTCGCCGCGCACCTGGTCGAGCAGGGCGGTGACCTGGGGCATGAAACCCATGTCGGTCATCTGGTCGGCCTCGTCCAGGACGGTGACGGCGACGTCCCGCAGTCGGCAGTCGCCCCGGTCGATGAGGTCCTTGAGCCGCCCCGGTGTGGCGACGACGACCTCGGCTCCGCTCCGCAGCGCACCCGCCTGCCTGCCGATCGACATTCCGCCGACCACGGTGGCGAGCCGCAGCCGTACGGCGCGGGCGTACGGGGTGAGCGCATCGGTGACCTGCTGGGCGAGTTCACGGGTGGGGACGAGAACGAGGGCCAGCGGCTGTCGAGGTTCGGCACGCCGGCCCGCCGTACGGGCCAGCACGGCGAGGCCGAAGGCGAGGGTCTTGCCCGAACCGGTGCGGCCACGGCCGAGTACGTCACGGCCGGCCAGGGAGTTCGGCAGGGTCGCCGCCTGGATGGGGAAGGGTACGGTCACGCCTTCGTGACCGAGTGCGGCCAGCAACCGCGCCGGCAGGGCGAGTTCGGCGAACGACTCGACGGCCGGCAGCGCGGGCGTGATCGTCTTCGGCAGCGCGAACTCGGCCTGCGCGGCCAGTCGGCTTCCGTAACCGCCCGGACGGCGCGGAACACCGGAGCGGCCGGCGCCGGCGCTTCCTCCGAAGCGGCCAAATGTGCGAGTTGTGCGCGCACGACTCATGTGGAACCTTCCTCGACGTGGCCACGCATCAAGGAATTTCCGCAGCAAAGTGAACGGCGCAGAGAATCGCGAGAACGAGCCGGAAATGACAGGGTTGAATCGCCCTGAAAAAGAAGCGAGCTGGGGCCCGCACCCCAAGGTGCGGGCCCCAGCTGCGAAGTACGCGTGAGCGCCGGTGTCAGGCGACGACGATGTTCTCGGCCGTCGGGCCCTTCTGGCCCTGCGCGATGTCGAACGACACCTTCTGGCCTTCCAGCAGCTCACGGAAGCCCTGGGCGGCGATGTTCGAGTAGTGGGCGAAGACGTCGGGGCCGCCGCCGTCCTGCTCGATGAAGCCGAAGCCCTTTTCCGCGTTGAACCACTTGACGGTGCCAGTAGCCATTTTGTTTCTCCTTCGGAGACGGTGTCAGGAATACGCCCTGTGCGGATTCCGTGTCGCCGTGATGATCAGCCGTCGGAAAAACCTTCTGGCAACCACACCTGCAACTGGTGTCGACGGTAGCACGCCGTGATCGACCCTGCGCGGTGAACAATTCCGTGCCGTCTGCGGCCTCGGGAATATTCCTTGTGTGCCGCGTCGATTTCTCACTTCGCAAAGACAGATATTGCTCTCCCGGTCCGCAGTGTTGCCGTCGAGCTTTTCCGGTCGCAGCCCTGTGACCTCCTTCGACGCTTGTACGCGGCTGCCGTCGTCACCGGCGGAGGCGATGCCGGCGAACGCGCCAAGACCCCGCGAGCGAGACGAAGGCCACATGAGGGGCTTCCGGCCGCCTACGCGAGTGATCAAGAAAACGGTAAGAACCACGCGTCACGCGCCCCTCACCTACAACCCTTCGTCTCCGCAGGTCGTCCAATTCGCGCCCGGTGCCGGTCACTGTGCCGGGGTCTCTTCTGTCCCATTTGGGGGATGTCATGAGTTCTGTCTCCGTCGGGCGTGTGCTGCGTCGCGGGGCATGTGCCGGAGCCGTGGGGGCGTTGGTCGTCGCCGGTCTCGGGAGTGGGGTCGCCTTCGCCGACGACGAGGCGCAGAGCGATCAGCTGTGGATCCAGGCGCCGTACGAGCAGACGGTCACTGTCGCTCCGGACGGCGGTGCGGCGCAGTACCGGTCGCTGGCGCTCGGCCTCTACCACGACAACGACAACTTCACCGTGGCCGACGGGCGGCTGACCGTCGACGTCTCCGGGCTCGCCGGGGTCGCCGACGTGGCCTGGCCCGACAACTGCACGCCGAACGATGCGGGCACCGTCGCCGTGTGCGATACCGGGGACGTGCCGACCCGCTACAGCGCGCAGGTGCAGCTGAAGGTGCGGGCCGCCGCCGGCGCCGTGGGAGCGCAGGGTGCGATCGAGTACTCCGCCGAGGCCACCGGCGGACCCGACGGCACGCTCACCGCCCCGGAGGGCTCCGCGGAGACCTTCGTCACCGTCGGCTCGGGCCCGGACCTCGGCATCAGCGCCCCGCAGGACGTCAGCGACGTCGCGCTCGGCACCAGCCTCACCGTGCCGTTCTCCGTCACCAACACCGGCAACGAGACCGCCCACGGCTTCAGCGTGAAGATGTGGGCGACGTACGGCCTCGACGTCACCACCCGCTACCCGCAGTGCACCTACACCGAGCCGGACCCCAACGGCGAGTACACGCCCATGACGGACGTGACCTGCTCCTTCGACACCGACGTCGCGCCCGGCGCCACCGTGGAGCTGCCGGAGCCGCTGCGGCTCGCCGTCACCGACCACGCGCTGTACGAGCGGTTCGACTACGAGGTCGAGCCCGGCGGCGACGCCACCGACCTCGACCGCTCGGACAACGGCCGCTCCTGGCACGTCAATGCCGACAACACCGCCGACTTCGCGGTGCACGGCACCAAGGTGAGCGGCGCGGCCGGCGACACCGTCACCGCCGGCTTCCGCTTCGTCAACCGCGGCCCGGCCTGGGTCGGCAACGTCGCCTCCGGCGACCCGGTCGCCGTGATCGACTACTACCTCCCGGAGGGCACCACCGCCACGTCCGTGCCCGACACCTGCCACACCGCCTGGACGTCCGGCGACGACCCGGCCATCGGCCACTACGCCTGCACCCTTCCGCTGTGGGCCAAGCCGGACCTGAAGGTCGGCTTCCCGTTCCAGCTGCGCATCGACCGGGTCGTCCCCGACGCGACGGGCCACGTCATCGCCCACCCTCACTCCGACACGTCCGGCACCTTCGACCCGAACACCAAGAACAACTCGGCCAAGGTCATCGTCAACCCGTCCGTCTGACAGCGGTCAGGGGTGCGCAGGAGAAGACCTGCTCGTCGACTGAGACGGGGGTGCGGGGGAGGCTGCGTCAGTCCTCCTCGGTGCCGGCGGTGCGGATGCGGCTTCCGCTGGATCGGACGATCGCAGTAGGCGGATTCAGACCTCAGTCGGGCAGTCCCCAGAAAGATCAGATCCATGACGTAGCCGCGCTCTTGGCCCGTCTGCTGCAGCCAGGTGTCGACGCAGTCGGTGGAGCAGAACAGGCGCTGGTTGGCGCAGGTGTGCACGACATCGTCCCAGGCCCGGTCCATGGGGGTGAGGAAATGGGCCACCTGGTCGCCCTGCGGGGGCGTGTCCCGGCCGACCACTCAGGCATCCCACCGCCCGCCGCCGGCCGAGTGATCACCCACGGAGACGCATATCGCCTGCTCGACGCGCACACGGTAGCTCCGTAAGGCCTGCAAAGCCCCTTTGAGGGGCTCAGGCGCGCAGATAGGCCAGTACCGCCAGGACGCGTCGGTGGTCGTCGGGGGCCGCCGGGGGAAGGTCGAGCTTCATGAGGATGCTCGCGATGTGCTTGGCGACGGCGGCCTCCGTGACGACGAGCCGACGGGCGATCGCCGCGTTGGAGCGGCCCTCGGCCATGAGGGCGAGGACCTCGCGTTCGCGCGGGGTGAGCCGGTCGATCGGGTCGCGGCGGCGGGCGAGCAACTGGCGTACGACCTCGGGGTCGACGACCGTCGCTCCGGCGGCGACACGGGTGACGGCGTCGGCGAACTCCTCCACGTCGCCGATGCGTTCCTTGAGCAGGTAGCCCATTCCGGTACTGCCTCGGCGGTCGTCCAGGAGTTCCTCGGCGAAGGTCTGCTCCACGTACTGGCTGAGGACGAGGACCGCAAGTCCGGGTTGCTCGGACTGGAGCAGGCGGGCCGTGCGCAGCCCCTCGTCCGTCTGGCCGGGCGGCATACGGACGTCGGTGATCACCAGGTCCGGCCGGTGTTCCCGGGCGGCGGCGAGGAGAGAGGGGCCGTCGCCCACGCCGGCGATGACCTGGTGGCCGAAGCGCTGGAGCAGATGGACGAGACCTTCGCGCAGGAGGACCGCGTCCTCCGCGATCACTATGCGGAGGGACTGCCGCACGGGATCTCCGCTCTCAGGAGGGTGGGCCCGCCGTGCGGGCTGGACAGGAGCATTCTGCCGTCGGCGGCGGCGATCCGGTCGGCGAGGCCGACGAGGCCCGTACCGCGCGCGGGGTCGGCGTCGCCGGAGCCGTTGTCCACGATGTCGAGGCGGAGCACGCCGTCCCGGCAGCGGGCGGTGACGCGGCAGCGGTCGGCACCGCTGTGCCGGGCGATGTTGGTGAGCGCCTCGGCGGTCACGAAGTACGCCGTCTGCTCGACGGCGGCCGGCAGCCGGCCGGACAGGTCGATGTCCAGGTCCGCCGGGATCGGGCAGCGCCCGGCGATGTCCCTTACGGCGGCGGGCAGTCCACGTTCGGTCAGGATCTGCGGATGGATGCCACGGATCAGTTCACCTCCGCCACCGTCGCCCCGGTGCTGGCGACCGTCGCTTTCGCCGTACTGATCACCAGCGCCGTTCAGACCACCCAGAGCGCCGACACCGCCCGGCAGGCCGCGGCCGTACGGGCCGAGGCGGCGGTCGTGCCACGGGGGACACCGGGCCTGTCGGACGCCGTGGTCTCCCGGGTCGAGGGCGTGGCGCTGCTGTCGACGACCGTCTACGGCGGTGACGGCAAGGTGGCCTTGTCCGCGGCGGGGGTGGCGCCCGGTTTCGAGCAGGTGTACGCCGCGAAGGCGCCCCGCGCGAACACCGCCGTCGTCACCGCCGCGGTTGCCGCCGCGCACGGCTGGCAGGAAGGCCGTACCGCTGACCTCACCTTCGGGGACGGCCGTACGCGACGCTTCCGCGTGACCTCCGTGGTGGACGACTCGATGCCGTACCAGGTCTTCCTCCCCCGTGACCCGGTACGCGCCCACGACCCGTCGGCACTGGCCGACATCGCCTTCCGCACGACCCCCGGCCCCACGCGGATCCCTTCGCAACTCCGCGCCGACGAGACCTCGGTGGCGGCGTACGCGGCCTCGGACGACGCCGAGGAGGACCGGCTGGTACGGCTCTTCACCCTGATCCTGGTCGCCGTGTCGGCGGGCTACACCGCGATCGCCGTCGCCTCCACACTGCTGACGGCCACCGCGGGCCGCGTGCAGGACTTCCGCGTCCTGCGCCTTTCCGGTGCGACACCGCGCCAGATCCTGCTGACCCTCGCGGCGGAGACGTGCTGCCTCGTCACCCTGGGCGCCGCCCTCGGCCTGGCGGTGGCCGCCCCCGCCCTGTTCGGCACGGTCCACGGCCTGCGCGAATAACTGGGCGTGCCGGTGGAGTTGTCGGTGGCCTGGCCCTGGCTCGCGGGCGCGGTGACCGGCTGCCTGCTCCTCGGCACGACGGCCACCGTCCTCCCGGCCCGCACCGCTCTCCGTCGGCCAGTGCGTTCACGTTCAATTCATTGCAACGAGTGAGGGCCGGAGTTGTTGCATTGGATTCAAGGCCATTGCAACGGCCCTCACTTTGTCCGTCGTGAATGCCGGTTCGGGCGTCGACGCAGAGTAAAGACGCAGGCAATCATGCCGAGGCCCCAGGCGATCAGAAGGGCACCCCACAGCGGCATGGTCACCTCCGGGATGAGAAGGCGGATCTCGACGCTCTGGCGGTTCTCGAAGATGAAGATCAGAGCGATCGCGGTGATCACAGCGAACGGTGCGAGGCGGCGGACGCCGGGGCGGGAAAAGAACGGCGTGTGGGCCTTGTGGTCTGTGCTGGTCTCTGCCATGAAGTGTCTCTCCCTCATGCGCCCCTGAACCCAGGGTCCTCTTTCACCACGCGACGCGCCAACGAGAAGGGATGCGCGGGGGCGGCGGCTCCTCGTGCCGAGGCGCCCGACCGGCCGCTTCCCGGCCTCCGGTTTTGAGACCACCGATTCTGTGATCTGCTGGTCTTCGGGGTGCACTGCGCTTCTCGCCGCGTTCCGCAGCTGCGAGCATCCTTGCGAGGCACGCCATGCCGCATCTCCGGCTCGCCCCTCCGGTGCCCACCCGGCCCGGGGTCCTCCTGCCGAGGCGCGATCTGGCCCTGGGCTGGACCTTCCTCACGGCGATCGCCGCCCTGGCGTGGCTGCTCACCGTCGCCCGGTCCCATGACATCCAGTCCCATGACATGGGGATGGAGCCCGCAACGATGAGCCTGGCGCTCCCGCTCTTCCTTCTCCTGTGGGTGGTCATGACGGCGGCGATGATGCTGCCGTCGCTGGCGCCCGTCGCCCTGACCTGGGTACAGGCGATCCGCCGGAACGCCACGGGCCGCGCCCGCTCCCTGCGCGTCGCCGAGTTCGTCGGCGGCTACCTGCTCGCCTGGGCCGGGTTCGGGCTGCTGGCCCTACGGGGTGCTGGCCGCGACCGGACGTCTGGTCGACAGCCACCCCGACGCGGGCCGCTGGATCGGCGCGACCGCGTTCCTGCTCGCGGGACTGCAGCAGCTCGGGCCGCTGAAACGGGTCTGCCTGCGGGCTGGATACCTCGCACTGTCTCGTGAGGCGAGGCTCCTCGCCCGGTCGAGGGCCCGCCGCCGCGCGCGTAGCGTGGGACACGAGGCCGGCCCGGCACGTCGGTGCAGGCAACTGTCGGCAGCCGCTGCAGGCGACCGCCCGTCGCGAGGCGGTGTTCCGCTCCCACACCAGGAGGGAATGGCAATGCCCGAGCACAGAGTCGGCACGCAAGAGCAATTCGAGGCAGCCCGACAGGAGCTCCTCGCGGAGGAGAAGGCGCTCACCCGACGCAGCGACGAGCTCGCGCGGAAGCGGCGGGAGCTGCCCTGGGTGCCGGTCGAGAAGGACTACGGCTTCGAGACCGAGAACGGCACCAGGGCGCTCGCGGACCTCTTCGACGGGTGTTCCCAGCTGCTCGTCTACCACTTCATGTTCGGCCCGCCGTACGAGGCCGGATGCCCGGTCTGCTCCTCGATCGCGGACAACCTCGACCCCAACGCGGTCCATCTCAGGGCCCGGGACGTGACGCTGATCTGCTCCTCGCGGGCACCGCTGGACAAGCTCCTCGCCTATCGGGAGCGGATGGGCTGGAGCTTCGGCTGGGTCTCCACGGTCGGCAGCGACTTCCACCGGGACCTCGGCTTCCTGTACACCGAGGACGAGCTGAGGCCGTTTCTCGAGGGCGACATCCCGCCGACCGTGAGCCAGATGGCCGAGGCGACGGGCACGGACGTACTCGGATACGTCACCGAAGGGCCCGGGCTGAGCGCCTACGCGCTCTACGACGACACCGTCTACCGGACGTACGTCACCACCGCGCGCGGCCTCGAGCCGGCCATGGCCTACTACGGCCTCCTCGACCGGACCTCGTCGGGCCGCCACGAGGAGGGCGAGCAGACTCACTGGCTGCGCCGCCACGACGAGTACGGGAAATCCTGAACGGCCTCCTCAGGGCTTCAGCGCACCGGGAAGCCGCAGGAGTAGCCCTGCTCCTTGAGCCAGGGGAGGATCCGGCGCAGGGCCTCGACGGTCTGGGAACGGTCGCCGCCCGCGTCGTGGAAGAGGAGCGTCGGCCCGTTCGGCAGCTCCCGCTCGACGGTGGCGACCATGGCGTCCGTGCCCGGCCGCTCGAAGTCCTTGGAGTCCACGTTCCAGCCCAGCGGGCGCATGCCCCGGGAAGCGGCCAGCTTGCGGCTGTAGGGGGTGAAGGCGCCGCCGGGCGCCCGGTAGTACATCGGCCGTACGCCCCCGGACGCCTCGGTGATCATGCGTTCGGCGTCGAGGATCTGCCGCGACTGGTAGGCCTGGGACTTCTTGTCCATGGTGGTGTCGTGCGACACCGAGTGGTCGCACAGCCGGTGCCCGGCCGCGACCACCTTCTTCACGAGGTCAGGGTGGGCCTGCGCCTGCGTCCCCACCATGCAGAACGTGGCCTTCACCCCGTACTCCCGCAGCACGTCGAGCACTTGGGGGGTCCACATGGGGTCGGGACCGTCGTCGATGGTGATGTTGACGCCGCGCGCTCCCTTGTCCGAGGCGTGCGCGATGGTCACCGCGACCGGCTTGGCGTTACTGCCCGGCTTGGCCGACGCGGTCGCCTTCGGCGACGAGCCGCCCACGTCACCGGCCTGCGCGGTCCACACCGAGGCACCTGCGGCGAGCATCGTCACCCCGAGCGCCGCCCCGACCACCTTGCCGTACCAGCCCCGCCCGCCACCGTGCCGTGCCATGTCCGCCCCGCTCTCACGCAGTTACTCGCCGATGCCCGGTCACCCTCCGACCACCTGGCAGGACGAGGGGCGGCGCCCACGGGATGCGTCCGTTACCGATCACGGACAATCCCGGGGGAGTTCGCGGACAACTCCATCTACGTGGAAGGGGTGGGCGCCCGTCGCGCCCACCCCTTCCACGGTCTTCCTCTGTCTGCTGAGTGGACGCCAGGGCGGCTACCAGGCGAGGGCGTCCGCCGGGTTGTCCTGCCAGTAGGTGACGACGGCGGCGCTGTTGAAGAAGACACCGCCGTTCGGCAGCTTCAGGGTCTTCTCCGCGCTGGTCGGGTTGGCGTTCCTGTCGGCGAAGATCACGCCCAGGGTCGTCTCGTTGCTGCCCCCTTCGCCGTCGGGGGAGAACGTCGTGATGCCCGCGTACGCGGACTGACCCGGCTCGAGCGTCACCACGGACTGCGGCGTGGTCTCCTCGGCCCACGGCAGGACGGCCTGGGCGTCGGCACCGGCCCTCAGGTGGGGGGCGTTGTAGGCGAAGCAGGGCTTGGTGCCCGTGTTGGTGGCCTTGAGCAGCAGGTGGTTGATCGGGCGGGTCGCCTCGGTGACGGTCAGCTTGGTGTTCGCCGTGGTGCAGGTGACGACCGAGGCCTCCTTCGTGGCGGCGGAGGCGGTCTGCCCGGCGGCCTGGATGCCGACGAGCGCGAGGGCGGCGGCGACGACCATGGAGGAGGCGGCTGTGCGGGAGACGAAACGGGTGGCGCTACGCATGAATGAACTGCTTTCTCTGAACGTCAGGCAAGAGTGGGCGCGCCGGAAGCGCGGGCCGTGCAAGCGGAGTTGAGCGGGGCCGATCACCGTGTCCGGCGAGGCGCCGTGCTTGGATGGCCCAAGCCTGTGCCATGCGGCGTCCCATCTGCCATTCCATCGGGAGTTTCGGGACGCTGGGATGCGCGAACCGGCTCTGACCTGGGGGAACGTGACCTTCGTGGGATGTCGAACGGAATGGAGTACTGGTGGGGGCGGCTGAGGAGATTGCTGATTTCGCGGCGCTGCTGCGCGAGTTGAAGCAGCGATCCGGGCTGAGTTACGAGGCGCTGGCGAAGCGGGCGCACATGAGCACCTCGACGCTGCACCGGTACTGCAAGGGGGATGGGGTGCCGGCCGACAACGCCGCCGTCTCGCGCTTCGGCCGGGTGTGCAGGGCGACTCCCGAGGAACTGGTCGAGTTACACCGGCGCTGGGTCCTGGCGGACGCGGCACGGGAACGCGCCCGGCGGGCAGACCAACCCCAGCCGGAGGCCGGGTCGGACACCGTGCCCCCGCCCGCACCCGCGCCGCCGACCGCGTCCGCGACTGCGCCCACATCCATGAGCGAGCCCGGGGACCCTCCCGGGGCCGTCGCCGAGCCGTCGCCAAAGGCGGTTGTCCTCGCTCGCCGCACGCCGACGCTCATCCGGACCGCCCGCAGGCGGTGGGCCCTGATCGCGGCGAGCACCGCCGTCGTCGTCGCCGTGTCCACCGCGCTCACGGTCGACCTGAAGGGCGGGGGGACGGACCTGGCGGACAGTGGCCGGCCGGCCGGCACCGTGCCTTCCTCCGGACAACAGTCCTCCGCCTCCTCCCCGACGCACCCATCGGCGTCCACGTCCCCCTCCGGGCGTCCGAGCCGCTCCCCGGCCCCCGGAACGTCCGACGCCAAGACGTCGGCACGCAGCACCGACTCGTCGGCGCACAGTCCTGACACGGGCCGCGCCGGCGATGCGGTGCCGCTCACGGTGAGCACCCGCACCTATGCCTGGGACGACCCGCAGTGCGAGGGGAAGTACCTGATCAACCGGCCTCCCAGCGAAGTCTCGCCGCCGGTGATGGGGCAGGACCTGCCGGGCTGGGTGAAGTCGCACGGCGCCATCGCCGCCGGCGCGCAGCGGGTGGCGCTGACCGTCCAGGGCACCGGGGACGAAACCGTCGTCATCGAGTCCCTGCACGTCCGTGTGGTCGACTCGAGCGCGCCCCCGGCCTGGAACGCATACCTGGGGTCGTCGGGCTGCGGCGGAGGCGTGGAGACGAGGTCGTTCGACACGGACCTCGACGCCGGCCACCCCACCATCGTGCCGAAGGCCGGTCAGCGCGGTGTCCCCTACAAGGTCAGCCAGTCCGATCCCGAGGTGCTGTACATCACCGCCCATGCCAGTGCCCACGATGTGCACTGGTACGTGGAGTTGCAGTGGTCCAGCGGCGGTCGTCAGGGAACCACACGGATCGACGACCACGGAAAACCGTTCCGCACCAGCGGCAGCCAGGGCCGTCCCCTCTATGAGTTCCTGGTCGGCGGCACCGAATGGTTCAGGGTGGCGGAGAACACCGGCTGAAGGTCTGAACCAGGCGGAGGATCACGGGCTGCAGGCTCTTCACTCGCGGGCGCGCAGGAAGGCGGGGATGTCGTCGCGGGTCGGGTAGTTCGGCACGGGTGCCGGCCTGTCCTGAAGGAACGCGGTGATGACGGCGGCGGCTCGGTCGTCGTTGTCGTCCAGACCGTTCCACATGTGGTGCCCGACTCCGGGCATGTACTGCGTGCGCTGGATGGCGGGGTCATCGGCAAGGATTGCGGTCGCCCATTGACGGACCTGGGAGGAGCACTCGGCGATCATCAGCATCGTGGGAGTCCGGGAGCGCCTCAGTTCCGGGGAGATGGAAGGTGAGTCCTGCACCGTCTGCTGGACGCGGAGGCTGGCGGCGGGGCTGAAGGAGAAGTTCTGTGCGGTGTCCTCGGTCGGGATGCGGTGCGCATCGCGGGCGCAGTAGGCGGATGCGGTGTCGCTGCCGAGGTCGGCGGCGGTGAATGCGTTGTCCCCTTCGGCCTGTCCGACCAGCCCGGTGTCGGGGGTGAGGAGCCCGAGCCGCATGAGGCCGAATGCGACGGCGTACCGGGGGACATGCGTCGACCGCGGTCCGGTCATCGCCGGCGCGAGGCCGCGCGCGGATGACCGACCCTTGTGCCCGGCGATCCGCGCAGTCGGGCCGTCCATGGGGCCGGGCTCGGCGATGATCGCCCGGTGCAGGCGTGCGGCGACACGCGGGTCCGCCAGGGCCCGGGTGAGCACGAGCGCCCCCGAGGAGAATCCGAGGATGTCGACCCTGCCCCTGCCCAGGCGGTCGATGAAGGCGCCGAGGTCACGCACCGACCTGGAGACCGTGTACTGGTCCATGGGAAGCAGGTCACTTCGTCCGCCGCCGGCCTGCTCGTAGGCGTAGACGTCGTAGCCCTGTCGCGCCAGAAGTTGCAGGAACCGGTGGTCGAGCGTCGAGATGCCGCGGACCGGTCCGCCGTTGAGGTACACGAACGGAACGGGGTGTCGGGCGCCGGTGTTCGCGGGCGGGTAGTGGTACACCGCGACCCGGCTGCCTGTGGCCAGGCTCCAGTGCTGCGTGGCCACGAACGGCAGGGCAGGCGGGTACTGCCGGGCCGTGGGCGCGGTCGGGATGCAGACCGACGCCGTCAACGCTGCCGCGACAACCACCGGCAGGAACGGCACGAGCCGCGCCGCCCGGGTACGACGCCGGCCCCGCCACAGTGCGGCGGCAGTCCCGATTCCAAGGGCCGTCAGCCATGCGCCGAGCCCCGAGCCTGCCCCGTCCGTGAGGACGATCGCAACGAGAAAGACGACGACCAGCGTCGCGACGGCGGCCAGGGTCAGCAGTAAGCGTCCGGTGAGGCGGGCAAGGCGTATGGCGAACGTGGGCATCGCGGACCTCCGAAGTTTCCAAACAACGTTTCAAAACGACGTTATCAAAGGAGGTAGGCTTTGTGTCATGGGTAGGCCCAGAACAAACGACGCGACCGTCAAAGTGCGACTCGTGGAGTGCGCGACCGAGCTGCTCGCCACCCGTCCGCAGGAGTCGGTCACAGTCCGCGCCGTGGCCACGGCCGCCGAGACATCAACGGCGGCGGTGTACTCCCTGTTCGGCGACAAGAAAGGACTGATCGGAGCGGTACGCGACAGAGCCGTCGCCAGCCTGTTCCAGGCCGTGACGGTGGTGCCGACCTCCGAGGATCCCCTCGCCGACATCTACGCACTGGCCGCCGCATACCGACGATGGGGACGCGAACACAGCCACCTGTACTCGGTGCTGTTCGGTGGGGTGCAATCCTTCAAGCCGTCAGGGGCGGTCGGTACCAGTGACCCTGTCCGGCCGCTCATCGCGGCGATCGATCGTGCCGTGGCAGAGTCCGTCCTCGACGGCGAAGCGACGGCGATCGCCGTCTCGGTCTGGGTGACTCTGCATGGGCTTGTGACACTCGAACTCGCCGGGGCCTTCGACGCCCCCACAGCGGAGACCGCATTCCGATCGACGATCCACGCCACGCTGCGCGGCTGGACCACCTCCGCGGTGTTCCGCAGCCTTCGACGCGACGAACCCGCCTCCTGACGGAGAGCGCGACCAGCCTCCAGACAGTTGAGAGATGCGTGATCCGGCGGTCGCCGTTGATGTGCTGGGTGCCTTGGTCGAAGGGTTGTCCCATCGGCGACCGTCCACCTCGACGAGGACGACGAGGGCACCGGCGAATGACGCGGCGTCAGGGCTTGTATCGGACCACGGCGAGCCGGTCCACCAGCAGCTCCACCCTCGGCTCGGCGTCCTCGGGCAGCAGGCGGCCCGCGCGGGTCAGGGTCGCCAGGCCGTGCAGGGACGCCCAGAACGTCTCGGTGAACAGCCCCGGGGCGACGCCGTCCCCGGCGACCTCGCCCAGGCTCTCCAGCAGGGCGGCGAAGGCGTCCTTGAGAGGTTCCGGGGTGTCCTCCTGCGCGTACGCCAGGCCGCCGTCGAGCTGGAACAGGGCGTCGTAGACCGCCGGGTGGCGTGCGGCGAAGTCGAGGTAGGTACGGGCGAGCGCGGCGACCCGGGCGCGCGGGCCGTCCGCGGCGGAGGTCGCGGCCCGCACCGCTGTGGCCAGTTCGGCGGCGCCCTCCAGGGCGACGGCGCCGATGATC
Source organism: Streptomyces sp. NPDC002888 (assembly GCF_042888465.1). Classification (NCBI taxonomy): domain Bacteria; kingdom Bacillati; phylum Actinomycetota; class Actinomycetes; order Kitasatosporales; family Streptomycetaceae; genus Streptomyces; species Streptomyces sp. NPDC002888. The sequence goes on from NZ_JBIAPU010000002.1 coordinate 195,660, forward strand.
TCGCGTTTGCCGCGGAAGTGGCTGTAGAGGACGGGCTGGCTGTATTCGATGCGCTCGGCGAGCCGGCGGGTGGTGACTGCGTCCCAGCCCTGCTGCTCGGCGAGTTCGCGGGCTGTCGCCACGATGAGGCGCTCGCGCTCCGCCCGTTCGCGCTGCTTGCGTTCCTGTACCGACATGATTCGATCCTAGCACCGCTAGACAACCGAGCGGCAGTAGTACTAGCGTTGCCTCATCGCCTAGCAACGCTAGATTCCCGAAGGGGTCATCATGCTCGATGCACTTGAGGTCGTCACCACCGTGGTCGTCGGCGTGATGGTGGGGGTGGAGTTCTCCGTCGTCTTCGTCATGAACCGGATCCTCAACGCACTCCCCGAGGACAGTGGCCAACTCGGCCATGCGCACGGGGGCCGGATGCTCGGTGCCGTGATGCCGTTCTGGTACATCGGCTCGCTCGTCCTGAGCGCGGCCTGGGCCATCGCCGGATGGCACCACCCCGGCGCCGGCCTCGTCGTCACCGCCGCCGCGCTGCTGATCCTCAGCGTGATCATGTCGATTCTGCTGCTCGTCCCGATCAACAACCGGAACAAGACGTGGACCCCTGACAACCGGCCCGCCGACTGGAAGCAGCAGCTGAACCGCTGGGAACGCTTCCACTACGTCCGCGTCGCCGTCATCATCGCCGCCTTCACCCTGCTGGTCGCCGCCCTCACCTGATACCAAAGGCGCCCCGACAGCACTGATTCGCACCGTTGTATCGACAGCTTTCGCCCCGTCGGGGTGAGCCCGACAGGGCTTCGGATTACTGACCCCGCGGGCCGACCCCGCGGGCCGACGCCGCGCCGGTGGCGCACAATCCCCACTCCCCGGGCGGCAGCTGGCCACCGAAATCCCGACATCCGGGAATGCAGCTGCCGCTCAGATCCCACAACTGCGATCCCGACGAACCACGCCCCTCGATCAGCCGTCCGCGCGGCCTGATCAGGCCCCACACGACTCAGCAAGCTCCACGAGCTCACCAAGCCGACGAAGACTCGCAAGGAGAAGAACAATGTCGCTGAAGAAGATCAACACCGTCCTGGCCGGCGCCTTCATCCTCTTCATCCTCTGGTTCGGGACGGAGTACATCCTGAGCCCGGAGACGACGGCGCCGGGCTACGGCCTGCCGAGCTGGCCGCCCGGCGACGGCGACGGCTTCCTGATCATCAAGGGAATCCGCGACGTCGTCCTGGCCCTGGTCCTGGGCATCCTGCTGGTGACGGGTCACCGCCGGGCGCTGGGCTGGGTGCTGCTGGTGGAGGCCCTCGCCGCGTACGGCGACATGGCCAACGTGCTGGCCCACCACGGTTCCGTGGCCACCGCGCTCGGCGTCCATGGCCTGACCGCGACACTGATGGTGGTCAACGGCCTGCTGATAATGCGCGAGACCCGCAAGGTCGCGGCCGCTCCGGCAACGCTCGCCCCGCAGCCCGCCTGACGCCACCTTGGCGCGTGTCGACAGAATTCACAGCCACCGCTGTGCCGCCTCAACGCTGTCCCCGCCACTGGTGTTGAACGCGATGGCGGCCTGGGGTGCATGGCGGCGGATCAGGTTCACGACCTGCTCGAACAGCGGAAGCAGCTGCTCCGCCTTGCGGATCCCACCGCCGACGACCACTACATCCCATGGGCGCTTGGCCAGCGACGTGACGAGGGTGGACTCGGCCGATTCGTCGAACACGATCAGCGTCATGGCCGCATCCATGCCGTGCTCGCCAAACCGGGCCAACTCCGCATCGAGAGCCGCGCGAAGAGCCTTCCCGTCGACGCCGGGTATCGCTTGCGGGTCGTAACCAACAACAAGTGCAGAAGGCATGCGCCCAACCTACCGACCGAGCCCCGCCCTGGGAGGACCGCTGCGCCTTCACGGACATGTTGCTCGCCCGCCGACTTGGGGCGCGGTCTCTGGTGGACCTGGTACACAACAAGAGGGCCCAGGTCGCTGACCTGGGCCCTCGCGGTACGCGCATTCCGGCCGGCCTAAGGCCGGGTCACCTCCGAGGCGGTGGAGGCCCGCAGCAAGGCGCAGGGGCCGTCCACCGGCTCGCCGTGGGGGTGCGGCTCAGTGGTCGTCGGTGATGGAGGTCGCGATGCCGTTGCTGATCACGACCTCGGCGCTGAAGCCCTTCTTGGCGGCCTTCTCCAGGTCGGCCTCGGTGCACTCGGCGCCGCCCTCGCCGCCCGGGCCCGTGTTCACGGCGTCGCAGATGTCGTCGTAGCCCACGATCTTGGTGTCCTCGGCGACGAGGAACTGCTGCTCGGTGCCCTTCGAGTCGGAGACCGTGTACTTGCCCGGCGCCAGGTAGGAGACGTTGCCGAACCAGGTACCGTTGACACCCTTGCCCTCGTTGACGCCCTCGCCGGTGCCCGTGCCCGTGCCGGTGCCGGAGCCGGAGGAGGAGCCGGTGCCGGAGCCGGACGACGAGCCGGAGCCGGAGGACGAGCCGGAGGACCCGGACCCCGTCCCGGACCCGGAGCCCTGCTGGGCGGCACGCCGCTCGGTCACCAGGGTCGCGACACCGTTCTTCATCTCCACGTCGGCGCCCACGGCAGCCTTCTTGGCGGCCGCCTCCAGCTGGTCCAGCGTGCACGGCGCGTCCACCTTGGACCCCGCCTCGCCGCATATCGTGCCGACGCCGTAGACCTTGGTGTCGTCGGCGACCAGGAACTGCTGGTCGTCCTTGCCCTGCACGGACACGATGTACTTGCCCGGGGCGAGGTAGGTGACCTTGCCGTTGTTGAACGTACCGCTGACGCCCTTCGCGTTCTTGGAGCCCGACGCGTTCTCCGCGACTGCCGCAGAGCCCGTTCCGCTCTTGTCGGACGAGCTGTCGTCGGTGCCGTTCTGGCACGCCGTCATCAGCAGCCCGGCAGTGATCGCGGCAGTGGCGACAACAGCCTTGCGCAGGTGGCGGTTCATCACGGGGAGGTTCCTTCCGGGGGTGGGGGCAGCGCGGAGCCGGCGGCGTTTCCGCTGGTCTCCCGCGCTTTCACTAACTATGAGGTGTTCTGGAGCGCTCAGGTCACGTCCGTCTTTCCTCCAGGACACCGCTGTGGCACGGACGTGACACAGCAACACATCAGCTGTGGACGGCGGTTCGTCGACGCGCCGCCTTGCGGCACGGTCGTCACCGGGGTGTCGACCCGCTGCCGGTCAGCCGCGGGCCACCGCGATGGCTCCCGCGAGCCGCTCTCCCGCCTCGTAGATCATGTACGGGACGCCGCCATCGGTGCCGAAGGAAGGCGACGCGGAGCGCCCGTTCTCCGGCGCCGCGCTGCGCGAGTTGTAGAAGACACCGAGGTGGTTGCGCTTGCTGAAGTCGTTGCCGACTTCGGTGATCATGATGTCGCCGCCGCTGCTCTTGTCCTTGTTGTAGACGACGTAGGTGCTGTTGTTGCGGTGGAGAAGGTGCGGGCCGCCGACGTTGACGGCGCCGACGTCGCCGTGCCGGATCAGCGGCTCCTGGTCGTAGGTCCAGGTGCGGCCGTCGGCGGACCAACCCCAGTGGATGTCACGGTGGTTGGTGGTGTTGTTGAGCATGAAGACCATCACGTAACGGGCGCCGCGTGAGGGCAGGTCGTGGCGGAAGACCCGGGCGTACGACGTCTCGTTGGTGCCTGCCGGGAGCATGGACGCCGACAGCACGACCTTGTCGTACGTGAAGTGGATCCCGTCGGCCGAGCGGGCGAGGCGGGTCGTGGTGTTCTCTCCGTGGAAGTACAGCCAGAACTCCTTCTCGTCCTGGTTCCACAGCACATGGGGCGACGAGACATGGGTGACGGAGTAGTGCCCTGACCACTTGTTGGAGACGATCGGGTTCGACGGGTACTCCGTGAACGGACCCTCCAGCGAGTCGCCGTACGCCAGGCAGATCCCACCGGGCGGGTCGTGCGGCGCGTAGTACAGGTAGTAGCGGCCGAGGGGGGAGCTCAGCTTGTCGTAGACGCCCCGGACGCAGGGAAAGATGATCTCGTTGGTGGGGTTGTACTTCAGCTGGGAGGCCTGCAACAGGGTGCGGACGTAGGTGTAGTCGGGGAATCCGCCGGGCGCCGCGGCCGCGGGCTCGGCACCCACGGTCGTCCCGACGGCGAGAGCGGCTCCGGTGGCGGCGCCGGCGCGCAGGAAGAGACGCCGGTCGAGGTGGTGGTCGTGCATGGGGGGCTCCAATGACGGAAGGACTCAGAGGTAGGTGGCGGCCGTGACGCACAGGCCGCCGAGGGCGACCACCCAGACGTACGGCAGCGTGCGCACCATGACCTGTTGCGGAGTGACGCCCGCGTACTGCGCGCTCCACACGGTCTGTGTGCTGGTGGGGTCGGCGACGCCGAAGACCTGGTTGTACGAGGTGGCCATGCCGAGGACGGCGGCCGCCGGGTAGATGCCGGTGGCGATGAGGACGCCGGCGATGCCCGCGCCGAGCCCGAACACGTTGAGGGGGCCGCGGTAGAGGCACAGCGGGACGAGGAGCGTGAAGACGAGGACGAACAGCACCGGGTTCTGCGGACTGACGGCCTTGACGAGCGGTTCGAGCGCGTCCACGGCGCCCGGCAGTTTCACGGCCGCGAGCAGGATGCCGATGGCGATGAACAGGGCGATCGGCGGGGCGGCCACCTCGAAGCCGCCGTACAGGGTGCGCAGCAGCCGCTTGTTCATCTCGCCGGGCCGGGTCGTGGTGACCAGCGCGTACAGGACGCCCGCCAACAGCGAGGGAATGATGGCGAGTTCGAAGCCCAGGGCGAGGACGAGCGGGACGGCGGGGGCGAGCAGCGCGTACCAGGGCGCGTCGCCCAGCTCCTGGCGTCGTGAACGAGGCTTCGTATCAACGGACTTGAGAGACCAGGCGTGCTCGGTGCCACGCCGTCGTGTCTCGACGAGGACAAAGGCCAGGGCGGCGACCAGGGCGAACGGGAAGAGCTTCACCATGAAGCCGCGTACGGTCGGGATCGGCAGATCCAGCGCGGTGGAGAAGAACTGCCACACCGGCAGCTCGAAGGGGATGCCCACGGCGATGCCCATCAGCACCGTGCCCGCGGCGGTCACCTTGGGCACACCGACGGCGATCATGGCGGGGATGCCGATGATGCCGGCGAGCATGGCGGCGGGTGCCGAGCCGGTCACCGTACCGACGAGGGCGGACACGGCGAGGACGCCGAGGGCCACCACGGTCGGGCGGTCACCGCCGAACTCGACGATCTTGCGGACGAGCGTGCCCGCGATACCGGTCTCGTCGAGGAGCTTGCCCAGCCAGGAGCCCAGAATGATCGCGATCATGGTGGCGGCCAGGGTCGGCGCGCCTTCCTGGAGCACGGTGTCCAGCACGCTGTTCTCGCCGGTGAGCGGTGCCCCGGCGAGGAAGGCGATGACGACGGCGAGCAGCACCAGCGCGAAGGCGGTGGGGAGCCTGCGGGTGAGCATCAGGCCGACGCCGACGGCCATGACGAGGAGGATCACGACACCCATGGGTCAGTTCTCTCTTCTCGGAGCGGGAGTCCCGGGCCGGGCGAGCGCCGCACGCAGCGCGGCGGTGAGGAGCAGGGGGCTGCGGCCGAGCTCGCAGACGGTTCTGGCGTAGGCGTGGGCGGCGACCTCTTCGGCACCGGCGACATGGCCGGCCACGCGGTGGCGTCCGAGGCGCAGCACGGTGTGGCCGAGCGCCTGCTTGAGCGCGGCCTTCGCCGGGCCGTGGTGCAGGTGGGCGTGCACGGCCTCGTGGGCGAGCGCGGCCGCGCGCACCGAGCCCGGCGGGTACCAGGCACGCCAGCCGCGGGCGTCGACCAGCTCCTCGGCGAGGGTGAGCGTGTCGGTGTAGAGCTCGACCGTCGGGGGCCGTGACGTGTAGCGGGCGAGCAGCATCCGCTCCAGGCCGTCGTCCCGCTCGACCACGCGCGCGGTGGACGGGACGGGGGCCAGCCGGGACCCGAACTCGTCGGCTCTACGGGCCCATTGGCGCAGCAGCTCGCGGTCGCGGCCCTCGTGGGTGGGCGTGGCGGCCAGCAGCCGGACGGCCCATTCGATGTCGTCGATGGACGCGAGATCCGTCGACTCCCGATCCTGGAAGGCGAGTTCAGTCATGACCGAACCTCCAGGACCGCGACCACCGGCTCGTCGGCCGCGCGGGCCCGCAACTCGCTGTGGGCCAGAGCGAGCAGAGGCTGAGGATCGAGGACGCCGGACAGGTCGGCGATGCGGGAGCCGAGCAGCAGCCGCAGGGCGGGAGCGCGTACCCCGCCGTCGCCGTACGAGGTGGACTCGCCCACCAGCCGGGCGAGCACCTCCGGGGCGCCGGCCACGGTGGTGGTCTCCACGCGGGCGTCGGCGGCGTGGTGGCGTACGACGCCGTCCATGTCGACGATCCGTACGGGCCGACGGGTCGGCCGCAGGCGGCGGTGCGTCTGCGTGCCGTACACGGTGTGGGCGGCGGTGCCCGCCAGGACGTGGACGTCCGCGGGGTCGGTCCTGAGACTGGCCGCCGCGGCACGGAGTCGCTCGGTGTCGTCGGCGCGGTGGGACCGGTCCTGGGTGCGCAGTTCGCTGGCGCCGGTCGCGACCGCGCGCACGGTGCTGGTCTGCGGGTCGACGGTGACCTCGACCTCGACGCCTTCGGCGGCGGCGCCCTGGGCGACGACCGCCCGCTCCGCCTCGGCGCGGACGGCGAGGATCTGCTCCTGCGAGGCGCCGGGCACGATCCGCTCGACCTGTTCCCGTACGAGCGCGAGGGCGACGCCGATGGGGCTGATGACCTCGTTGTGGCGGGCGATCCGGCCCTCCATGCCGCTGGTGTGGGCGAGGTGCGGGGTGACGGTCGCGGCACCGCCGCCTCCGCCGACGAGGACAGCCGTGTCCTTGTCGAGGCGGTAGTCGCGGATCATGGCGTCCACCACCGTCTTCACCTGGGCGACGCCCGCGTCGAGGATCCGCGTGGCCGCGGTCGCGACGTCGGTGCCGAGCACGGCGGCCAGCGGCGCGATCGCGGCGCGCGCACTCGACGGGTCGCAGCGGGCGAAGTCCCCCTCCGGGACCCTGCCGAGGGCGTTGGCGGCACAGGTCATGGTGAGGGCGAACCGCCCGCCCGCCGCGTCGATCACGGCGTAGTCGGCGGGGTCGCCGTCCATGGGCCGGACGGTGTCGACACGCGCGTCGCGCAGTTGGTCGGGGGAGGCGAAGCAGGCGTACGGCAGTCCCGCGATGTGGGCGCTGCGCGGTCCCACGCCCGTCACCCGGCCGTCGCCGATCCGCACCATGGAGCCGCCGCCCACGCCGACCGTGCGCACGTCGAGGGCGTTCAGATACGAGGTCTTGCCGAGGATGGTGGCGTGCCGGACGGCGACCTTGCCGCGGCGTACGACGCTGATGTCGGTCGACGTGCCCCCGGTCTCCAGGAACGCGCCCTCGCTCACCCGCTCCTGCATCAGAGCGCCCGCGACTCCGGCGGCCGGCCCCGACAGGACCGTGAGGAGCGGCCGGCGGCGCATCTCGTCGAGGGCCATCACGCCGCCGTCGCAGCGCATCACCATCAGGGGCGCGGTCACGCCCGCCTTGGTGATGGAGGCGTCGACGAGGCCGGCGGTGGCCAGCATGCGGGGCAGGATCGCCGCGTTGACCACGGCGGTGCGGGTGCGCTTGTGCAGCCCGTACAGCGAGGTGATCTCGTGCGCGGCGGTCATCGGCAGTCCGTACGGCCGTGCCGCGTCCAGGACGGCCTGCTCGCCCTCGGGGCGGTCGACGCTGAACGGCTGGCTGGCGACGAGGACCTGGGCCCCTTCGTCCTTCAGTTGCTCGACGGCACGGCGGACGGCCGACGCGTCCTGGGGGTCGGTGACGTGCGCGTAGGCCAGTGGGAGTCTTCTGCCGGGGGCGAGTTCGAGCTTGCCGAACGAGGCGAGGCGCCGGGTGAACACCGCTGAGGGGCCGGTCCCGATGCCGATCAGTCCGACGGTCGCCACGTCGCCCTCCAGGAGGGCGTTGGTGGCCTGGGTCGTGCCGTGCGCCAGGAAGGCGACGTCGGTCGGGGCACAGCCGGTCTGTTCAAGGAGCCGGTCGAGCGCCTCGACGATGCCGTGTGCGACGCCGTCCTCGTGGTGGTGGCTGGTGGGGACCTTGACCTGCCCCAGGAGTTCGAGGGTCGTGGCATCCACGGCCACCGCGTCGGTGAAGGTTCCGCCCACGTCGATGCCGACGCGAATGCGGGGTGTGTTCATGTCAGGGTTCATGTCGGGGCACCTCCTTACCGTCCGTACCGTCCGTGTGCGGGGGCGTTCAGCAGCCGCGTAGGCGTCCTCAGTAGCCGCGTACGTCCGGCCAGTGGCGTTGCACTCCGTCGCGGTCGAGCAGCCGCGCGAAGTCCTCGAACCGCTTGTCCTCGGCCTGCACCTGGTGCGGCTCGACTTCCTCGGCCAGGCAGTGCGCGGCCAGTGCGCCGGCGACCTCGCCGACGTTCCACTCCACCGGGTGGAGCCGGTAGCAGCCGTTGGTGATGTGCGTGGTGCCGATGTTCTTGCCCGCGGGCAGCAGGTTGCGGACCCGCCGCGGCACCAGCGCCCCAAGGGGGATCTCGAAGGGCACCGAGCCGATGTCGACGTAGTTGTCGCCGCCGGTCGAGGGATGCAGGTCGATGCGGTACCCGCCCACGCCGACGGAGTCCCGGTGCCGGGTGCCGCCGTGCGGGCCGACGATGTCGATCGCCACGTCGTGCTCGGTGACCGTGGTGACGGCCTTGATACGGCGGGACTCGCGGACGTACGCCGCCTTGGCCAGGCCGTCCGCCGTGCCGGTCACGTCCGGGCGGATCCGCAGACCCGGGAAGCCGGTGCCGCCGTCCGGGCGCGGCGCCTCGGTCTGCAGCCAGTACAGCAGTGACAGCGACAACTGCCGTGCCTCACGCAGCGCTTCGGCCTCCTGGCCGATGTACGGCTTGAGCCAGTAGTCGTTGAGCGGCCAGTTGACGAGGGTGATGTCGGAATCGAAGGCGCCCGGCGTGTGCAGCTTGCGGGCGAGGATGCGGCGAAAGCCCCACAGTTCCTTGTCGCCGGCGTCGGCGCTCTGGTCGGCGGAGACACCGAGCGGGTCGAGATCGGGATTCGGTGCGAAGGTCCGCGGCACCGGCTCCAGCGTGCGCGGGTCGGGCGCCTCGAAGCCGAGCAGCGGGCCGGGCCAGAACGGGGGCCGGTACGTGCGCCAGAAGTCGTAGTCCTGCGGGCGGTCGATCGTGTGGTCCTGGCCCTCGTGGTGGGAGAGCGCGAAGCAGACCGTGATGCCCTGCTGGTTGTCGGGCTGGGCCTCGTCCGGGGCGTGCGGCTCGTCGAACTCGGCGCGCGCCTCGGCCCCGTTCGCGTGCTCGACGCCCGCGAGATGGAGGAGTTCGCCCGTCTCGGTGGCGTCCAGGACGTAGCGCGCGGTGAGGGTGCGACGCGTTCCGTCGCGGAGGTCCTTCAGGGTCACCGACCGTAAGACGTCGTTGTCCGACTCGGCGGAGACCGGCCGGTGCTCGGTGAGTACCGTCAGCCGGCCCGCCGCACGGTGGGGCGCGAGCATGCCCTCCAGGACGGCGAGGGCGACCCTCGGCTCGTGGCAGAGCTTGCTGACGCGGCCCGCCCCCGGGTTGAGGTCGGTGAGCGCCAGGGCCTCGGCCCGCAGCGGGTACCAGTGGCGGTAGTACCGCCGGATCTCCTCACGCAGCCGCCGGTACGAGGCGGTCGTGCCGAACTGCTCCACCCACGGGTGCTCGTCGGGCGGTACGGCCTGACTGGTGAGCTGGCCGCCGATCCAGTCCGTCTCCTCGGTGAGCACGACACTGCGTCCCGCCCGGCAGGCGGCGAGTGCCGCGGCCACGCCACCGAGACCGCCGCCCACGACGAGGATGTCTGCTTCGGTTATCACGCTTCTCCTTGCCCGCTGGATCAGGTTCATGGGGGTGAGGCCGATTTGGACCGGGTGGTGCTCAGGGACGGGCAGGCGGCGGTCCGGTCGTCGGGCCCGGGCGGAAGACACAGCCGACGAGCGGCTCCCGAGCTTCCTCGCCCGCGACGAGCGCGGCCAGCAGACGTACGGCCGCGGCGCCCAACTGCGGCCGGGGGATGTCGAATCCGGTCGGTACGGGCTCGCTCGCCAGATCGGAGGGCGGGCTGCCGAGCAGGGCGAGGGACACCTGAGCGGGGCAGTCGAGGCCCGCCTCGCGCACGGCGGAGAGCAGGCCCCGCCAGGCCGCCCCGGTGTCGGTCTCCTCCGCGACGAAGGCCGTCACCCCCTCGTCGGCCCAAGCACGCAGCCGTTCGGGCGTGAGGTCCCGCTGCGGATCCGCCGACCGGAAGACGGCCGTGGGCCCGGAGGGCAGACCTGCCGCTTCCAGCCCTTCCAGGAAGCCGCGCTGACGGTCCGCCGAGGCGGGCGCGTCGTCGTCCTCGCGGACGAGGACGATCCGCCGGTGCCCCAAATCGGCCAGATGGCCCACGACGTCACGGGTGGCCTCGACATAGTCCACGCCCACCCATGCCACACCCTCCAACTCCTCGCGGCGGCCCAGGTGCACGACCGGGAAGCCGTCATCGACCAGCCGCTTGAGCTCCGCCCTGGGTGTGTGCCGGCCCATGAACAGACAGCCGTCCGCGAGCCGGACCCGGCTCAGGGCGTCGGGAACCGCGGCCCCCGCGCCGCCGGTGCTCGACCCGGTGAACAGCACCAGGTCGTAGCCGAGCGCCGCCGCCTCGCGCTCCACGCCGACCAGGAAGGGGTAGTACGAGTGCTGCACATCGGTGGGGAACGTGGCGGTGAAGCTGAAGACGCCGAGGAGGTTGTTGCGGGCCGCTGCCAGCCGCCGGGCGGCCGGGTCGGGCACGTAGCCGAGACTGCGGGCCGCCTCCAGGACCCGCCGGCGGGTCTCCTCGGAGATGACGGGCCCCTTGCCGTCCGGCTTCGGAGAGAGCACCAGGGACACGGTCGCCTGCGACACTCCCGCGAGCCGGGCCACCTCGGCCTGCCGGGGCCGCGACGTACGTCCGGCCGGAGCGGGCGTACGTCCGGGCCGCTTCCTGGGTTCCACAGTGGCTTCTCTCTCACTAATGCGTATTACCTAATGCGCATTACTGGAGACTGTACCTCCCCGCCCAGCGGGTCAAGGCTTGGGCCAGAAGTGCCGCGGAACAGAGCGACACCGGTCAGGCCGCACGACGTCAGGGTCTGAGGTATCCGCCCTCGGCAGCCCTCACCGTCCGTGTGTGAAGGCGCTGGTTGCAACTGTTCAGGGCGGACTTTTGTGAAGGCCCGGTGTGCCGTCAGGCTCGGTTGAGCCGTGCGGCGATCCCATGACCGATCAGCAAATACATGACGGCCGGGAGACCGTAATTAAGGACAACGCGTAGGCCTTCTGTGTCCATCGTGAAAATGTCCTGCGACCACCAGGCCAGCAAGTCCGCCGTTCCTCGCACGAACTCGACGAATACATTCGCCCGGTTCGCATCGAGCAGGAACAGCAGGATCCACAGGCCAAGCAAACCTGCCGCAATGTCGGCGATCGTGCAGACCGTCAGGGCCGTGCGTCGTGCGGTGTCCCGCTGGCGTACGGGGCGTTCCGGGCCCGAGGGCTGGTGGTACGTCTGATATCCGGGAGCCGGGTCGATGTTGCTCACAAGAAATCCGATCTGACGCGTTGTCCTGTCGGCACGCTCGTTCCGGACGCGGAAATGTAAGCCCGGTTCGCCGCCCCGCTTCTGTCTACTCCTGCGTCCAGCAGGCGCTGCCGTGTTACACCCTCGTCCGCGATGGCCCAAATATGGCTTCCTCATCAGACACATGCCCACATGTTTGCGTGCAAGAGTTTATTTGCTGATGAAATGGCGCTGCGCGGCGTCCTGTCCACGGCGAAGGCGGCTGCTGCCAGGCCCCGGAGCCCCAGGCCTGCGCGAGCGGCCCCGCCCGCGCCGCCTCCTCCAGGGGGCTTCGCCGAGGGCTGATGGAGGACGCGTATCGGGGTACCTGCGTCGACATGGCACCGGAAACTGATCACGCTGAATCCGTACGAGCCCTGCGGCAGCTGCGCAGGATCCGCACCTTTTACGTCGCGGGAGCCGTCTTGTGGGCTGCTTCGGCTGCGTCGACGGGATGGAACGACCCTGGAAGCCGACAGATGTGGACATCGGTGGTGTTCCTCGCGGTCTTCACCGCTCTGCTGTCCATGACGTCCCTGTGGCTGTGGCGTCGGCAGACTGCCCGTTCGGCTGAGCCCGTGCACCATGCCGCTCCGCGGAAGACGGCCTGGCGCCGCCAGGCCAACGCCTAGGACTTCATTGCATTTGGGCGAGTCTGCTGCGGCAGACGAGCCCTTCTGCCCTGTTCCCCGAAGGCGCCGGCTGACCAGGCCCTTCCCCGGACGCAACCACGGCGCCGCTGTCTGTACGGCCCGGAACCTGTGGGGCAGACTGCAGACATGGGGGATGTGCTCAGCAGTGGCCCGGACCGACCGCCCTGGAGACCCCCGCGTCGGCTGATCGCTGCGGCCGCAGTCGTGGCTCTGTCCGCGGCGCTCGTGGTGGGCGTCGTGGCCGTGAGCGGGCCCGATGCGCAGGCACCGGCAGCACCCGTGACCTCATCGCCGGCGTCCCCTTCGGGCAGTGCCTTTCCTCGTGGCCCGGACACGACCGTCAGGGCGGGGCAGACCCCCGGCATGGTGATCACAGGGTTACCACTGCCTCGGAGTGCCACGCTGATCAAGCGTGACCGCACAGCGAACGCAGGCCCGTTGACAGTGGTCGTACGACGCTCGGACGGGTCTCTGGGACGACACGGCGCGGTGGTCACGTTCCCCGTACCGGCGCCAACGAGGGGACGCCCGGTCCAGGTCGGCCGCGTCTCGGGAAGGGCCCTCGTGCGGGAGGTCGTCTGGCCGGTCGGGGGCTCGTACGCACGAGTGAGAGGGGATCTGCCACGGTCCGAGCTGATCGCTGTCGCCGCCGCTACCGGCGTCGTCTCGGGCCGCCCCGAGGTCGCATCACCGCCCGGACTTTCCGTAACGGCCACGGGCACCTCACGCCCGCCCTACATCCACGAGGCCCGGTACAGCTCGGCCGAGACCGGGGAGTCCGACGAGCTCTCAGGCGGCCTGACCTTCACCGGCGTCGCTCGGTGCGGCGGCCTCGAAGACCAGTTGTACGCCACCCGTGTTCAGACGGCAGGGACCGTCAACGGCAAGCCCGCGGTCATCACGTCTGCGTTCGGCGGCAACGGCGCGCTGGCCTGGGAGCCCGCGCCCGGTGTCGTGGCGTACATCGGCTACAGCGGGGCACAACTCGACGACGGCGCCGTCGCGGCCCTGCGCCGTCTGGCCGCGCGGACACGCCTGCTGAGCCCCGAGCAGTGGCAGGCCACCAGCCCTGCAACGAGCGACCAGACCAACGACTTCGGCTGATCGACCGCGATCCAAGGTCGTGGAGTCGATCGCCCCGGCACACTTAAGCCGGCTCGGGTTGCGGTTCTGGCTGCCGCGCTGGTGCGGCCTTCGGTTCCCAGAGTTTGGTGGTTTCTGCGTAGCCGTAGATCACTGAGGCCATCGCCAGAATGAGAAGTGGTCCGAAAGCCCACGGATGGGTGGCCATCTCCATCGGCAGATAGCGATAGCACACCAAGAGCGCAGCGAAGACCATGGTGCCGTGGGTGACCAGCTTGATTCCTGACCGATCCCAGCCGCGTTCGTGCGAGCGCAGCGCTGCCTCGATCGTGAGCGCGAAGACCACGCCGGCCACGAGATCCACGCCGTAGTGGTAGCCGAAGCCCAGCGTTGCGCTGAGCGTGGCGATCAGCCAGAACGTGCCGGCGAATCGCAGCAGCCGGGGGCCCTTGCGGGAATGAATGAAGATCGCGGTGGCCCACGCTGTGTGCAGGCTGGGCATGCAGTTGCGGGGGGTGATCCCGTCGTACGGCATCGGGTGCGGGGTGTTGATCGGCGGCAGTGTGTGGGGCCACAGGTTGGCCAGCGCCCATTGCACGCCGCCGGTGCCGGAGGCGCCCGGGCCGTAGGCGAAGACCGGTCCGACCACCGGGAAGATCATGTAGAAGGCCGGTCCGATGAGGCCGATCGTCAGAAAGGTGTGCACCAGGTGATGGCGCGGGAAGCGGCGCTCGGCCGCCACGTTGCGCAGCTGGTACAGCGCGACGACGACCGCGGCCACCGCAAGCTGTGCGTAGACGTACTGGAGGACATGGGTGCCGATCGGGGCGGTGGCGTTGACGATCCGGCCTGCCAGCCATGACGGGTCGCCCAGTGCGTGATCGGCGGTTGCCACGTACTGGTCGAGCACCGCCGGGCGTGTCTTCGATGTGATGAGCAGCCAGGTGTCGCCGATCTTGCGGCCGGCCACCAGCAGCAGGCCCAGACCGACGCCCTTCAGCAGCAGGACACGTTCCTCGCCGGTGCGGCGCGTGACAGCGATGACCCCACAACCCAACATCACCCACAACGCGCCGCTGCCGAAGAAAGGGCCGTCGGGCACCTTGCCGTCGACCGCCCACCGTGCCAGCAAGAAGACGACGTCGATGCCGATCGCGACACCAGCCGCGACGAACCGTTGCCGCCAGGTGAGCACCACCATCATCAACGCCATGCCGGCGTACAGCGGTCCCGGCTTGGGGGCGAATATCAGGTCTGTTGCCTGATTGGTCATCGGCCCCGGTACGCCGCCGTAGCGACGCGCGGCGATCTCCAGCGTGATGAGGAGGCCGAGCGCCGCCACACCCGCCGTGGCCCACAGGATCGCCCGTGGTCGACGCCGTACGGCGTGCGTAATTCTGCCGCTTATTCGGGAGAACACCCGCGATGCTATAGATATCAACTGTCTGGCCGATTTGTTATTAGTTGACCAGGCCACTTTTCGCGCTGGATGGCATGGTTTTCCGGTGAAGGGTGGAGGGGCGAGCCGTGAGTTCGAACATGCTAGCGGAGTGGTGTGGGCGGGTTTCGCCGGCCGCGGATGGCGCGAAGGCCAGTCGACGCTGCGCTCGGGTGCCGCGGCGCACTCGGCGTATCGATCGCGGTCGTTGACGGCCGCATGAGCGCCCTCGTGAGCGGACGCAGGCAGATGCAGCATGATGAAGAACATGACGCTGCATCAGCGGAATGAGAAGGTGCGCAGGCGCGGTCCTCGAGGCGGGCCTGCTTCTCTCACCTCCAGCGCACGGACCAGTGCCGAGTCCGGTGCGGCGGCTGAGGTCGTGGCGTGACCGAGCGCAAAGTACGGGAGTCGATGCCATTACAGCGAAGCCTTCGTGACTTCACCGGAGAAAAAGTCTGGGCCGATCTGTTGGAGCATTCCTTCGAACGGCGGCATCCGGCGGGCAGCGTACTGCTGCGGCAGGGTGAGCCCGGTACGCACGTGCTTGGCGTTGTCACGGGCGTGGCCAAGGTCATCCGCCAGGAGCGGAACGGCGATCTGTCGCTGCTCGCCTTCCGAGGTCCTGGTGAACTGCTGGGTGAGGTGGCCGTGCTGGACGATGGGGTCCGCTCGGCGAACGTCGAGTCCATCTCTCCATGCGTCGTGGGGGTCATGGGCAAGGCGGACTTCCTGGCATTCGTCAACAGGCATGGTCTGTTTCCCCTGCTCGTGAGGTACGCCCTCACGCGGTTGAGGGAGTCGGACGAGGCTCGCGGCGGTGGTGACGTCCGCGCCCGGCTGGCCGCCGCGCTGGTGCACCTGATCGACATCTCGGCACAGCCTCATGGCGCGGGCGGCCCTGTGGAGCTTGCGCTGACCCGCCACGAGCTGGCCCAGCACCTGGGGACGTCCCGGAACACCGTCACCGCCGCCCTGAACGCCCTCGCGCCCTGTGGCGTACGCGCGGGACGGAGACGGATCATCGTCGATGACTTGCAGGCTCTGCGACTCACCGTCGTCCGGGAGGCGTAGGGAGAACGGCCCGCGGTGAGTGTGGCATGCGTCACGCCGCTTCTGCACTCGTCGGGCACACGGTCACCCCTCTTCCCGGCAGGCTCGAGGTCGTCCACGACGTAAGACGGCCCACGCGAGGAGTTTCTGTGTCGCACACCGACCAGCCCTACACCCACAGTCGCCCGCTTCCTCCCTACCGGGGGATCCTGGCCGTCGACGCCAAGGACTTCACCGGGTATCCGGCCGTTCAGCACGGGTCGATCAGCCGGGCCATCCCCCAGCTTCTGGACGCGTCGTTAGAACGCGCCGGGATCGCGGAGGTGTGGAAGGACCGGCGGTTCCCCGACTCCACGGGCGACGGTTACGTGTTCGGGTTCGATCCGGCGGTCATGCCGTTCGTCGTCCATCCTTGGCTGGCCGCCCTCCAGGACGTACTGACGGAGTTCAACATGCACTCGGCGGGAGTTGTACGTATCCGCCTGCGGGCCAGCCTCCACATCGGACCGTTGCCCGACACGGGCGACGAGTTCGACGGCAACGGCACACCGCGCAACGACACTCACCGGCTGCTGGACTCCCGCCCCGTCAAGGCCGTACTGGCGGCCTCAAGCGCCAACGTCACGCAGGTCGCGGCGATTCTCTCGGACCGGTGTTACCAGGACGTGGTGGCGAGCGGGTACACCGGGCGTCATCCGGACCACTTCATCGAGGTGCCGGCGACGGTCGAAGGCAAACCGTTCGCCCAGCGGGCCTGGCTCTACGTGCCCATGCCGTCCGGCAACCTGTACGACCGTCGCGTCCTCGGCGACCAGGTCATCGACGACCAGGAGCAGCCTCGTTCGGACGGCGGTTCCCGCCGACGCGCGGCCGGCCGAGGAGCAGCCGCGGCACCCCGGTCGGTGGTCAGGGCCGACCGCAGCAACGTCAACAGCGGGACGGTGCACGGCGGTCAGAGCGTCAGCAACATCGACGTGGGCCGCGACCACATCGGCGGTGACTACGTCCGGGGCAACAAGGCAGGCACGGTCCACGGCAACCAGGGCGACACCGTCCACGGCGACAAGCACGAGGGCGACCGGTGAGTACGGGCACCGATGAGCCGACCCCGCCCGGCCTGCGGCCCGCGCCCCCCTCCTCCGGGGTGAGCCCCGGGCCGCCAGAGGCCGGCTCCGGGACCGCGGATGCCGCCCGTCCTGAGGACAGCGGGCAGGACTCCGAGCACGACGAGGAATTCGGCGACGAGACGTTCGACGACGGCTTCGACGACGGCTTCGACGACGGACCGCTCGGTGCTCCGGGCGCCGACGGCCTGAGGCACACGTACAACATCACCTATGCGTGGAACAGCAACATCAACGCCGGCTCCGTCCGCGGCGGTCAGCGCGTGGACAACGGCGCGGGCCCTGCCGGGGACGGTGGCAGCGGCCCGCGGTTCGTGGCCCACGAGGGCCCTGTCTCGGCGACGGAGATCCTGGACGCGGTGACCGGGTTCGCCGAGCCCGAGTGGTTTCCCACGGCCATGGCGGAACTTGACGGGCGTGTGCTGTTCCTGTCCGGCGAGCCGGGAACCGGCCGCCGGACGGCCGCGCTGAACCTGCTGTACCGCCATACGGGACGCAGCATGGACCTGCGGGCGGTCGACAGCGACGAGGACCTCGCGGCCTGGCGCCCCACCGACACCGACACCCGCGGTTACCTGGTGGACGGCCTGTTCCCCGCGCGTCCGCTGAAGCCCGGGACGGTAGGCAACCTTCGGCGCCTGCTGAACGACGCCGACGCACGCATGGTGATCGTGCTGCCCGATGACCCGGTCATCGTACGGAGCCTGGCGCGCGATCTCCATGTCACACCTGTGCGATGTGCTTCGCCTCCGCCGCGGGCCGTGTTCGAGGCACGCCTGGAGGCCGAGGTGCCGAGCCGGACGGAGCGCACCCGACTGCTTGCCAACCTGGAGCCCGGCCTGCTGGACGAACTGCTCGCGGGCCGGCTGGTGCCTGCGCAGGTCCGCGAACTGGTGGACGCGGTCATCGGGACTGCTGACGGGGGCATGACGTCCGGCGATATTCGCGACCGTCTGAGCTACCTCGCGGAGGAGGAGATCCCCGACCTTCTGAGAAGCCTCCGCGATGACCCCGACGGCCTCGCCTTCCTCCTGGCGACCTGCGTGTTCGAGGGCCTCGATCACCGCATCGTGCGCGAACAGGCGGAGCGCCTCGTCGACCTGGCCGACGGCCAACTGCACTCCGTCCTTTTGGAGAGCACCGGCGACCGGACCGACGCCGGCGCGGGCAGGGGAGCCAGGCAGCCGGGCGCGCAGGGGCCCGACGGGGCAGAAAGCCCGCAGAGGCCGCTGCCCAACCCGCGGTTCGTCTTCCGGCGCTCGCTGGAGGACCTGCTGCACACGGTACGTGCGGAGTACGGGACCAAGGAGTATCACTCGACGCACGGCTACACCTACGTGGTGGAACCGGTGAGGTTCACCCGCCACCGGCAGGGGGAGGCAGTGCTGCGGCACGTATGGCGGGAGTACGGCCGGCTCTCCGGACTCCTGACGAGCTGGATGGGCGAGGTCAACGGAGAGAGCGACCTGACTCAGCCGGTCGGTCGGGTCATGGGTATGGCAGCCCGGTGGGGCGGTGGGCGCAGGGCTCTGCTGCACATCCGTGAACTGGCCGAGTCCGACCGGGCCACCGGCAGGGCTGTCGCCGCGTACGCGCTGGGCATGGCCGCCGAGGATCCCGTCCTCGCCGGCGAGGTCAAGTACCGCCTCGCCCAGTGGAGCGGCCAGTCGAGCTGGCAGGTCCGCTGGACGGTCGCGCACGCATGTGGGACGGGCTTCGGTGCGGCCCGGCCGGACCAGGCGATGCGGCTGCTGCGCAACCTCTCCCGAGTCAAGGGGAGCCGGCAGGAGGCGGCGGTCGGAAAGGCGGTCCGCCGTGCCCTGGTGAACCTCTTCGCGACGGGCAATCAGCCGACGGTGTTCCGGCACCTCACGGTATGGGCCGACACAGGGGGCACCGGCGTCGCCCGCCTTTCGCTGGAGATCTTCCCCCACCTGCTGGCCTCGGGCACCTGGTGCCAGGAACAGCTCCTCACCGACGGCGAGTTCGCCGGCCCCATCGTGGATCTGACCCGTCGGCTCATCAACGACGACGAGCTGTCCGACCCAACGTGCCAGGCCCTGCTCCTGTGGTGTCGAGCGGCCGCTTGGGACGACCGGCAGAAGACAGCCGTCGAGACCCTTCTGACGACGCTCGCCCAGGACATGCGCCATGGCGTCCTGCGCCTCTTCGTCATGATCGACCGGGACGGAGATCCCGGCATCGCCGGACAGCACATCGCTCGCCAGGCTCTGAACGCATGGCGCAACGGTGCGCCGCCGGCGCCGTTCCCGGGGCACGCGAACCGCCCCACGCACCCCTACGGGAGGACACCGTGACCACCGAGAGAAACCCCAACGTATGCACCCGGGCCCCCCACGCCCCCTGGCGGGAGATCCTTCGGCAGCGCTGGTCAGGACGCCGGGACCGGGCCCTGGTCCTCGTGGCCGCGAACGGTGTCCATCACGTCCTGGGCTCCGGCGAGCGCGGCGCGGGGACTGCGGGTGACGCCCCGGCGCCGACTCTGTTCGGCGGGTACAACGGCGCCTTCCATGTCGATCTGGCGGAGCGGTCGGCGACCCAGGCCGTCACCCTGGCGACTCCGTACGGGACCGAACCGGTGGACGTGCGCCTGCTGTGGTGGGTACACGATCCGGCGCAAGTCGTACGGACCCGGCCGACAGACGGCTGGGACGCCGTGCGCAGGGACCTCAACCGGCGCCTGTACCAACTGGAGGAAGCCTGCGAGGCCGACGGCCAAGGGCTCAGTGCCTCTGCGATGATGCAGCACCTGGCAGCGCCGTATGTGCTCGACGATGCCGGCCTCACCTACCGCGTCACGGACGTCCAGGCCCGGGACGAGGAAGGCGAACTGCGGCTGGGCCGGGCGGGTGCCTCTGAAGCACCCTTCGCCTGGACCGCCGATCGCCGGGAGGAATATCGGTTCTGCCTCGAGGCCGTACGCAACGGGCCGGTCTCCCTCGCGGCGCTGTGGCTTCTCAGACACCCGGACCAGGTCAGCCAGGTACTGGACTGGTCCGTGCGCAACCAGAGCCTGATCCGGCAGGAGACCACATGGCAGGACGAGATGGCCGGGCTGTTGGGCAAGCTCTCCGACGAGGAGCGCCGGGAGCTGTCCGAACTGTTGCGTGACCGTCTCCACGCACTCGGACGGCGCGTTCCCATGCAGCAGGACGCGTGGACCTACGGCGGCGGGCTGGACGGGGCGGCGAACGGGAAGGCGCTGTGAGTACCGCCCCACACCCTCTGCCGCAGCGTCATCGACAGCTGCACCGGACGCTCCGGCACCGGCGTCGGCGGACCGAGACAAGCGCCCCGTATGCCGGCGGCCCGGAGACCGTGGCGGCGATGGAGCGTTTCATGACGGCAAACCGGGCGGAGATCGGGCGGGCGGACACGAAGGCTGCCGTCCTGCTCGGGGTGACGGGAGCGGTGCTCGGCGCCTTCATCGGTGCCTCCCCGACCCCCGAGATCCTGCGGTGGAGCGCGGTCGTCACCTCGCTCCTGGCCGTCCTCTGCTTCGTGTGCGCCATCATGCCGCGCCACCGGGCCGGTGGACGGCACGAGGCCGTCGGCCCCGGGTACTTCGGACACATCACGGCGGGAATGGGCAGCCAGAGACTGGGCCGCGCCTTCGAGCGTGCCTCGCGTGATCCTTCCGGGCCGCTGCTCGCCTCCCTGCTGGTCACCAGCGAGATCATCCGCAGGAAGTACCGCTGGGTGGAGCGGGGCACCTTCATACTGGTCGCGGCTCTCCCGCAGTTCGCAGTCGCCCTGTATGCCGCGTGACGCCTACCGCGTGTCCGTCAAGTTCCAGAACCGTGCACACGACGCTTCGACAAGTGACCCTGTCCCGGTCTGCACAGGGGTGATTCCGTGCACCCGGAGGATGGTGATCGCCGGCCCTTCGTCGACGGCGTGGACCAGGCGGACGCGGGCCAGGGGATGGCGGCGCTCGGCTCACTTGCCTGCTTGCGGGCCGTACCACTGCAGTGCCTGTTCGGTGACGGCGGCGATGCACGCGAAGTCCCGGTCGCGGTGCAGGAGGGGCAGGCCGTAGTTCGGCGGGGGTGACGGGAGCCGTCGCCCAGCGTCGTCACGCCGGGCATCAGTCATCACTGTCCGCGCTCACTGTGCGATCCGCTGGTGTAGGCGAAGCGGTCCCGGGTGTTATTGAATGAGGTGTGCGGTCAGGAATCCCGGGACCCTGTCGCCCGGGTTCTGGTACGGCCCCGGCGCTGTGCCGGGGTTGGCGAGCGAGCTGAGAGAGCCGCATGGACTCCACCCCCTCCCCCTCGTCTGCGTCGCCGTTCGACATGGTCAGCGGCGCTTTGGGGCAATACATCCCTCGCGGCGGAGCGGCAGCGGCCGCCGGTTCTGCCGACCCGCGGGGCGACAGCGCTGCCCGCCCACGCGTACACGCCGATCCGGACCCCGGCCGTCAGGAGCAAATCCTCGGCGCGGTCAACCTGGACCGGGATCTGAGAATCACCCTCTGCAATCTGGACGCCCCCGTTTTCGCGGGGGTGGAGGCCGTGACCGGGAGCCCTTTCGTCGATCTTCTGCCTCCCTGGGACGTACCGACGGTCACTCGGCGGTTGCGGCAGGTCCTCGAGACCGGTGAGCCGCACGTCGCCCGGGTCCAGCGCCTGCGGCGCGGTGACGGGTCGGAGCTGGTGGTCTCGATGAGCATCCTGGCCGCCGCGGCGCCCCAGGAGGGCCTGACCGTCACTCTGATCGCCATGGCCAGGAGGCTGCACCTGTACGCCGCCGAGACCGCGATCGGCACCTCGTTGGACATCGGCGAGACCGCGCAGTCGCTGGCGGAGTCCCTGCTGGCCTGGGGAGACGTGGCCGCCATCGACCTCGACTTCGACGTGTGGACGGGCGAGATGCTCACCGAGCAGCCGCAGGGGCGCATCCATCTGCGGCGGGCAGCCCTGGTGCCGGACCGGGCGTGGCCCGACGGCTACGTGGCTCCGGGCGACGATCTTCCCGGCGATGCGAGTCGCTTGCTGTCGCAGGCGATACGGCGTGACGATGCCGCGCAGGCCATCGTCATACCCGACCGGGAGGCGATCGAGCGGGTGCTCGGCAGTCCCCGGCTGGTACGAGCCCTGGTGCCCGGTGACCGGGCGGCGGGTGTGGCGTGCATACCGCTGGTCCTGGACGGCGCGCCGCCCGTCGTTCTGGGTGTGGCGGAGGTCTGGCGGCGGGCGGACCGCCCCTTCGACGACAGCGAGCTGTTCGACCTGCAGGAGCTGGTGGCCAGGACCTCTCATCACGTCGACCTGGCCCGTCAGCACCAGCGCGAGCACACGCAGGTGCTGGCGTTGCAGCGCCGACTGCTGCCACGGTCCGGCGGCGACACCATCGAGACCGCCAGCGTCTACCAGCCCGCCACCCCCGACAGCGCGGGCGTCGGCGGTGACTGGGTGAACAGCTTTCCGCTGCCGGACGGCCGTACCGCGCTGGTGGTCGGTGACGTCGTCGGGCACGGCCTGGGAGCCGCGGCGACCATGGGACAGCTGAGCATGGAGGCCCGCGCGCTGCTGTCCGCGGGGCTGGCGCCCGACGAGGTGCTGGAGCACCTGGACGAGACCGTGACGCTGCTGGACGACGCGGAGTCCGGGCTGGCGGCCGGTTACAGCGCCCTCGGGTCGACCTGCTGCATCGCCGTCTACGACCCGGTCAGCCACCACGTGGCGCTGTCCAGCGCCGGCCACCTCCCCCCGGTTCTGGTGCCCCCGGACGGGCCCGCCGGCCCGATCGCAGTACGCCCCCACCCCGGGCTGGGCGCCGAGTTCGCGTTGCGGGAACCGTTCGACGTGTACACGTTCGCCGCACCCCCGGGCTCGCTGCTCGCCCTCTACACCGACGGCCTGGTGGAGGATCGCGCCCTGTCGATCGACGAGGGCATCGACAGGCTGGCGGATGCCGTATCCACGGTGCACCCCTGGGATGCCCTGCAGCAGGCCGCGCGGCGCGTGGTCTCCGCGCTGGCGCCTGTGCGCCGGCGCGACGACGTGACCCTGCTGCTCGCGCGCATGATCGGCTACCGCAAGGGGGACACCGCGACCTGGCGGCTGCCCGCCCGCGGCGACGCGGCCTCCCGGGCCCGCACACTGGTCTCCGCGCTGCTGGGGCAGTGGCACATCAGAGACGACACCCGGGACAGCGTGCTGCTGGTGGTCAGCGAACTGGTCGCCAACGCGGTCCGCTTCGCCGACGGACCCCTCACGGTACGGCTGATCAGGACCGGTCACGGGCTGCTGTGCGAGGTGGGCGACACCGGCAACGGCAGGCCGCGGCTGGGCCCGGGCGGGCTCCTCGACGACGGTGGTCGTGGCTTGCACGTCGTGCATGGCCTCACCAGCCGGTGGGGGGTGCGGTGGACAGACACCGGCAAGGTGGTCTGGGCGTCGGTCGAGGGGTGACGCGGCCGCGGGCGGGTCGGGCGGCGTGCGCTCGTCAGGCGGCGCCACCGGCGGTACGGGCGGCGACCACTGGTACGGGTTACAGCCACTGCCCTTCCAGAGCGGTGGCCGTGAGGCCCGGGGCCGCCGCGTACAGGACGGCACGGCTGCCCGGTTCCTGCCCGGCGTCGTGCGCTCTCCGCAGGATGTCGAACACGGCGGCGCCTCCGCGGTTGCCGCTGGTGTAGCTGTCCCGGCTGTAGTCCAGCAGCCCCGACGGCCACCCGTCGGGCATCGTCTGCTCCATGTACTCCAGCACGCGCGTCCCGCCGGGGTGCGCGAGCAGAACGTCGGGGTGCCAGGAGCCGGGGTCGTCCTGGTAACGGAGGCGCAACCACTCCCACATCGCGGTGACCGTCTCCTGTACGGCGCGCGGCCCGCGCCGGTCCATCACGAAGTGGGTGCCGTCCTCCCGTGTCTCCAGGCGGTGCAGGTCCTGGGTGCCGGGCAGAGTGTGGTGCCAGGCGGCGTCCAGCCGCAGCACCGACTCGGGTCTCGGGCGGCCCGTGACCACCGCGGCGACCGCGGTGTCCGCGAACAGCAACCGGACGATCAAGGACTCCAGAGTGTCGTCCGCGGGCTGGTAGGTCGTGCTCAGTGCCTCCGCGATCACGACCAGGACCACCCGGTCGGGGTCCGCGGCCACGAGATCCGCCGCCAGCGCCAGGGAGCGGGTCCCGGCGACGCAGGCCCACTGCGTGGCCGGCAGCAGCATCACGTCGCTCCGGAGCGGGAGCTTGTTGGCCAGGGCGACGTCCAGCCCCGGCAGCGCCGGGGTGGTGGAGTGGCTGGTGATCACGCAGTCGACGTCTGCGGTGTCCAGCCCGGCGATCTGCAGGGCCCCGCGCGCCGCACGCTCCCCGCAGGACCGCACGGCCGCCCAGGCCGGCGCGGTGCGCTCCTGGACGGTCTGCGGCGCGGGTATCGCCTCAAGGGCGGCGATCACGCGATCCACGTCCTGTTCGGTGAACCCGTCGCCGGCCAGCGCCTCCCGGGCCGGTGCGATGCCGGCAGCCGGCAGGCCGCTCCCGTTGCCGGGCGCGACGGCGGTCTCCAGCGGCAGCATCCACCCGCGGGTTTCGATGCCCGTACTGGCCGCGATGCCGTCGATCCGCGACGCCCACGCCGCGTGCGGGTGCCGGCCGCGCACTTCCGCCACGATCTGGCTGGTCTCCACGGTGTGTTCGCCGTGTATCACGGCAGGAGGGCACAGGTAAGCAGCCATGAGTAGCACCTTTCTGAGGAAAACGGGGGAAATAGCACTAATGCCGTGCTGCAGATCACTTCGGCAGGTCGCGTCCAAGTCGATGCCGGTCTGCTGCACTTCGGGCGTCGGCGTCGGGTTCGAGCATGGACGCTAAATGGACATTTGCGCTGTGATCTGAGCAACTTGGGCAGTTCTCAAAATGCGTGACACAGCGCAC
Organism: Streptomyces sp. NPDC002888; assembly: GCF_042888465.1. Lineage (NCBI taxonomy): Bacteria > Bacillati > Actinomycetota > Actinomycetes > Kitasatosporales > Streptomycetaceae > Streptomyces > Streptomyces sp. NPDC002888. The sequence continues at coordinate 220,587 of NZ_JBIAPU010000002.1, forward strand.
ATTGCCGCACAAGGGCCCCGGTGCTGTGCCGGCGGTGTCGCGCGCCTGCCTGACATACCGTCAGTCGAAAATCGGGTGCCCAGCTCTCGGCAGTGCGATCGTCGACGCCCTCGGGGGCGATGTCACCGATCCCGACGCGGCGCTCCGCGCCCGAGCGGCGGTCGGAGGCTGCCTGGCGGACGTCGCGGACCGCAGCCGCCGGCTCCGCGTCGAGGCCCCCGCCCGACACGGCTGGGTCATCGGAAGTAGTGGAATCCGCCTTCCGCGGCGACGCGTTCGGCGGACTCGAAGCCCACGGTGACGGCGGACGCGTTCGGCCACCCGACCTCCTCGAACGCCTGGACCACCAGTCGGCGTAGGTCCTGGAAGTCTTCTCCGGCCTCCTCCTCGCTGGAGGAGAGATGCCACGTGGGGATGTGTTCGGCCGGTCCGTTGAGCAGAACCCAGACGACCAGATGGCCGGGGTCGAGGTCGACCGCGCCGTACCAGAGGAGGCCGGCGAAGCGGTCGGGGTGACGCAGGGTGAGCTCCCTGCGTGCGTGAGCGGCTGCTGCCGAAGCCTCATCCAACATGCTTCTGATAATACGTATTAGCAAATAGCGTCGGCTGCTGCTGCCGCGTCAACTACTCCAGAAAGTTGGGACGATGCCCCCTGGGCGAAGAGGCTTAACCGCTCTGCTGCTCGCCGTCGTCATGGCGTTGTCGATCGTGCTGGTGGGTGGCCCCCTCAGCACGGACGCGGCCGCCAAGCCGGACCCGTGTCACCCGGCAGGACCGGGTGTCCCCGCTTCCCCGGACTGGCCGGACTGTCTGCCGAGCGAGGCGGAGATGACCGCCGCCGTGCGTACCGAGCGCAACCGCGCCTTCTTCTGGACCGGCCGGATCCGGGACGAGGCCGGCCGGATCGCCCGGTCCTTCGGCGGCACCACCTTGGAGATGGCACTGGAGGACCACAACCTCCGCATGCCGGACATCCTGGAGCCGACTTCCGACGAAGGCACGCGGGCCTGGGTGCACGCGTCACGGGAACTGGCGCGGCAGGCGTCCGGCATTGTGTACGTCGTCCTGGGACGACCGGAGAACATCCGACCCGGCAACGTCTGGGAGACGGAGGAGCGCGGCCGGGTCATGGCGAACCCGGACGTCACGGCGATCATCGAGATCATCGAGCAAACCGGCGACGAGCGCGTCTACTGGCGCCGGGACACTGTCTCCGAGCAGTCCATCGCGGCCGAGCGGGCTCGTATGCACGCCAGACGGGTCTGCACGGTGTGGCAGCAGGCGGGCTGGCCCGCCACGTCCAGCACCACGACGAGCACGGAGATCCCGGCCCGGACGCTGTCACCGACCCGTCCCGACGAAGTCCTCATCGGCGGATCGTCGAACCCTCATGACGGCTGGCGGACCACATCGCGGTACTACGGCATCATCCCGACCCACACCATGCCGCCGTCACAGCGTCAGGTTCACGCCGAGTCGACGCCGCTCCTCGAGGCCGTCTTCGAACCGCGAGCGACCAGACCCAGCTACCTCTACCTCCATATGAACACCTGGAGCGCCGCGGTCGACCGCTTCACTCCTGAGCGACTCGGCTGCCAGGAAGGCGACGGCGGGCACGATCCGGACAACCTCAAGAAGCGGGACATCCGGCTGATGCCGCTCGGTGACTCGATCACCTACGGCGTGGAGAGCTCCGACCGGACCGGTTACCGCGACGAGCTGTACGACTACCTGGAGGCCGACGCGCGCAGCGTCGACTTCGTCGGTTCGGTGCGGGCCGGCTCGATGAGCGACCCGGACAACGAGGGCCACCCGGGGGACCGGATCGACGAGATCGCGCCCTTCGCCGCCTGCCACGTCAAGCGGTACCAGCCCAACGTCATCACGCTGCACGCCGGCACCAACGACATGAACCAGGACTACCAGCTGGCCTCCGCACCCGACCGGCTGAAGAAGCTGATCAACCGCGCGCTGACGGACTCGCCCGAGGCCACGGTGCTGGTGGCCCGGCTCATCCCGACCGCCAAGGCCGGACTGCAGCCGCGCATCGACGCCTACAACGCGGCCCTGCCCGCCATGGTCAAGGACCTCCAGCGCGAGGGCAAGCACGTGGTCCTCGTCGACATGGGCCAGGTGTCGGTCAGCGACGGACTGGAGAACGACGCCCATCCCACGGACGAGGGTTACGCCAAGATGGCCGACGCCTGGCACCGCGGCCTGATGGAGGCGGACGCCGAGGGCTGGATCCAGCCCCCGCTGCCGCAGAAGACCGGTGAGGACTGCGACTCGGTCGGCACGGGCGACCCGGGCGGCTCCGGGACCGCCCCCGGCGAGACGGCTCTGGGGGAGGGCTGGCGCAAGCTGGGGGTGATCGCTCCGGGCTACGGCGGCGAACCCGGCCGCACCGTCATCGCCGAACTCAACGGCGACCAGCGGGCCGACTACCTCCAGGTCCGCGACAGCGGCAACTTCCGCGCGTCGGCGAACACCGTCGGCACACCGGGACAGCCCGACTGGGTGGAGCTGGGCACCTACGGTCCGGGCGGCCTCGTCCCCGGGAACCAGGTGCGCTTCGCCGACCTCGACGGGGACGGACGCGACGACTACCTCGTGGTCAGCTCCGACAGCGAGATCCAGGCCTACCTGAACAAGCCGGGTGAGAACGGCAAGCTGAGGTTCGTCCCCGCGGGAACCGTGTTCGACGAGGAGTCCTTCAGCCGCGACAACCTCCGCTTCGCGGACCTCACCGGCGACGGGAAGGACGACATCCTGCGGGTCGGCGCCGAGGGCGCGGTCCACGTCTACCGCAACGAGTGGAGCCCCTCCGACCCCAACACGGGGAGCGGGCCGCGGCCCGTCAGCTGGCCGCTGTGGCTGAACTGGGCCGGAGGAACCAAGGGCTCGTCGCTGGCGGCCGTCCGGTTCGCCGACGTCGACGCGGACCGGCGCGCCGACTACCTCCAGGTCGGCGCCGAGGGGGCGGTGCACGCCTTCCTGAACCGCGGCGGCGGGGGGAACGGCAGCTTCGAGGCCCACCACCTTTGGGCTCGTGAGTCCAACTACCCCCGGAAGTACGTGCAGTTCGCGGACATCAGCGGTGACGGCAAGGCCGACTACCTCGTCGTCTACGAGGGCGGAGCGGTCCGCGCCTGGCTGAACCGCGGCGGCAACCTGCAACCGCCCACTGGGCCGAGTACCGGCTCCGGAGAGCCGCAACCGCCCACTGGGCCGAGTACCGGCTCCGGAGAGCCCCCGCAGGGCTGAACGCACGGCCTGGCAGCGAGACCCCTCGGCCTCGCTGCCAGGCCGACCGCATGCTCAGCCGGGCCCGTTTGGGCTCCGGGAGAAGGCCGTGTCGCCGGCCGTCGCCACGATCGCGTCCTTGACGAGCAGCACGCGCGGCGGGGTGTCCTGCGCCTTGTTCCCGGGGTCGTCCAGTGCGGAGGTGCGCCAGACCTCCGCTCCGGTGCGGCTGTCCAGTGCCAGCAGGCGGCCGAAGCGGTTGGAGAAGTAGACCCGCTTGTACGTCGCTGACACCGCGGGCGCGGACAGACTCTCCACGTCCGTCGCCTTCTGCCAGAGCTGTCTGCCGCTGTCCGCGGACACCGCGGTGACCGACCCGTTGGACCGGACGAAGTAGACGACGCCGTCCACAAGGGTGGCCGCGCCCGTCAGCGGACGTGCCAGTGGTATCCGTCTGACCTGCCCGGTTTCCAGGTCCACTCGCAGCAGCGCGTTGTACGGCCGCTCGTACCCGGCTTCGTACACGTCCTTCGCGGTCTGGGGGGCGAGGAACAGGGGTTGCCCGCCGACAGCGCCGAGCGCTTCCGCCTTCCGGGGCAGTGTGGCGGCTTCGGTCAGGCTGTCGGGTTCGAGCTTCATCAGGTCGACCGGGGCCTGGCCGGGCTCGGTGCCGGCCGAGCACAGGGCGTAGGGGGCGCCTCCCAGCGCCGACGGAGTGCAAACCTCGTCCAGCGAGGGCGCCTGCCACAGTTCCTTGCCGGAATCCCCGTATGCGACGAACGACGAGGCATCGGGAGACAGGGTCAGCAGTCCGCCGTCGTACAGGACCGGGTCCGCGGCCTTGTCGATGTCCCGCTGCCACCGCCGGTGCCCGGTACCGGCGTCGAGGGCCACCACGCGCCTGGTCGCATCGTCCGGATCCTCGTACACGTAGACCAGCCCGTCGCGAACGCCGATCGGTTGCACCCCCTGAGGGCGGGTCCCGCTCCGCCACAGGGCGCGGCCGGAGGCCGCATCGATCCTGGCGACCGTGAAGCCCGTACCGCCGCAGAACAGGGCGCTTCCGTCCGCCACGCACCCGGTGGTCCCGTAGTCGAGGGGGACACCCTTCACGTCGTACCGCAGGGCCGTGTTCCAGGGCCGCCAGCCGTCGGGCAGGGACGCGGCACGGGCGGTGGCCGTGGCGGTGGTGTCGGAGGCGGTGGTGCCGGAGGCGGCGCTCGGGACCCGGCCCGACACGAAGAAAGCCACCCCGACACCCAGCCCTGTGACGGCCAGCGCCGTGCCGAGGGCGGCGAGCAGCCTCCGGGGTCGGCGTCCCTTGCCGGTGCCGGTCGCGGCGCCCGCGGAGGTGGTGGCCGCGCCCCGAGGAGTGGGGCGGGGCCGGGGTCTCGTGGACTTCCTGGCCTCCGGGGGCGCGGTGGCGTCGGATTCCGGCAGCGCCTGGAACATGCGATGCAGATCCGCCAGTTCCGGCCGTGCGGCCGGGTCCTTGTCGAGGCAGCGCTCGACAATGCGCAGGAGCGCCTCGGGCACCCCGTCGAGGTCCGGGGTCTCGTACATCACCTGATAGCCGGTCAGGTAGGGGCTGTCGGCGTCGAACGGTCCCGTGCCGACGGCCGCGAACACCAGCAGTGACCCCAGCGAGAACACGTCCGAGGCCGGGGTGACGTCTCGGGGAGAGGCGAGCTGTTCCGGCGACATGAAGGGCGGAGTGCCGATCACCCGCCCGGTCATGGTGAGGCTCTGGTTGTCGGCGGCACGCGATATACCGAAGTCGATGACGCGCGGCCCGTCCTCGGTCATCAGGACGTTGGCCGGTTTGAGGTCCCGGTGCACCAGGCCCGCCCGGTGGATGTCGCGCAGCGCCTCGGTGAGCCCCAGTCCCAGCGCGCGCAGTTCACGCCGGCTCAGCGGGCCGTCCTTCTTCACGACTTCGGCAAGGCTGAGCCCCGGCACGTAGAGCGTCGCCATCCACGGCAGGTCGGCGTCCGGGTCGGCGTCCACGACAGGCGCGGTGAAAGCGCCGCTCACCCTGCGCGCTGCCACGATCTCCTGCCGGAAGCGTGTTCGGAACTCCTCTTCCTGGGCGTACGACGTGTGCACGAGCTTGACCGCGACCTGCCGTCCCGAGGCGGAGACCCCCAGATAGACGACTCCCATGCCGCCCGCCCCGAGCCGACCGAGAAGGGTGTACCCGCCTATGGACTCCGGGTCCCCGGTGCTCAGGGGCGTCATCGCGGATCATCCTTCCCAGCGCCTGCCTGCCTCACGGGGATCAGGGTAGGGCCTGCCACCCCGGAAGCGGAGCCGCCCATACCGCAGGTCGGTGTCCCTGTGCCTCTGCGCCGTGCGACGGGTCATCCCACCCGGCCGCGAGCCCGGAGAGCCGAGATCATCCGTCAGGGGATTCACCTCGCGGCGATGGCGAACCGCGTCTGGGACGAGCCGCTGGTCTCGCGGACCTTCGAGGGCCGGGGCGTACGCCGTCCAAAGTCGAGGTCCGTGACGCGGTCGCCGACGTGGTCCGACGGGGCGAGAGGCGGCCGTCAGCGCGGTCGACGACCTTCGCCGCTGGATGAGCCGGGGCCGGGTCGTCATGCCGGAGATCACAGAAGGCCACTTGGGTGCGTCCCAGTCCGTCCGTGTCCGCTACCACGCTCTGGACCTGGACCTTGCGGACGCGGTAAACGTGGCGCTGGCCGCGGACTGCGACACCGACGCGATCCTCACCCTCGACCGACGCGACTTCCGGGCCGTACGGCCCTTGGGTCGGCACAAGGCATTCCGGGTCCTGCCCGACGACCTGCCGCTGTGACGGGACGAAGTCCCCGCTTCCGAAAAGGACTTACACAGCCGTCGCCTCCGCTGTGTACACGACACTCTTCGGACTTGCTGAGGGAACGGCAGGCTGAGATCTTCTGGTGCGTGGAGATTGCGACGCGAACGGTGAAGCCGCAGTTCAGCGCTACCCTCCGACGTCGGAAGCGTTGCGCGTACGGCTGCCCGCTCGACGTTCGTGCCCTCCAAGCGAAGCAAGTAGAGGCGTACGTTTACCTCGGCAACCTCCGTTCGAGCGCCGGTACGACGTCTGGCCCAGCCGCTTTGCCTGATCGGTGACCCGTCACTCCGAGCCGTAGTACAGCCGGAGGAACTCCTCCATTGCCGAGTCAACGCCGGCGCGGTCACCGGTAGCGAGCAGGTCGAGCAGCAGGCCGCGGACGGTGGCGAGTCCCAGCCTGGCCCGGTTCCGGGCCGCGGCAGGCTCCGCCCCTGCGCCGACCTCAGCGGCCACGAGCGGCTTCAGCCAGTCCATCACAAGCCCTTCGAGGACCGGGAGGGCCTCCGGGCGGCCGCGCAGCGCGTGCCCGTAGATCTCGAAGAAGAGCCGCTCCTGATCGGCCGGCCGAGGGTCCGTCAGTTGCTGCCACAGCAGCCGCGCGACATCGGCGGGCGAGAGACCGGGCTCCAGGCGGAGCCGACCTGACGGGAACAGTGCTGCGGGTCGGCCCGGTCGGCTCCAGCACCACGACCATTGCGTTGACGGAGTAGCCCGTCCGCGAGGGCGGGGCGCCGGCTGCCCTCGGCCCGCCTTGAGCACACACAGCTGGGCCGAGGGAGGCTGGAGCGGATCGTCCGGCACCGGGCGGTCGGCCGGTCCTTCCGGCTGGGCGGTGTGTCCTGGCAGTCCGTGACTGACGTGTTCCGGCAAGGTGAGCGCCCAAGGCCGCACGAGGCATGATCAGTGGATGCATGGTGTGGAGGACCAGTCGGGTGGGGGGGACGTGGAAGAGCCGACGGAGATCTCGTCGCCGAAGGAGGCCGCGGACAATGCGCTGGTGCTGGCGTTCGGGCGGTTGCAGGGGGCGGCGAACCGGCTGGAGTACATCCTCGGGCGGTCTCTGGAGCTGGAGTGCGGCATCAGCCATCTGATGTTCGAGGTGCTGCTCATCCTCGGGCGGGCGGGCGATCCCGGGCTGCCGATGCGGGCCATCGCCCAGGAACAGGTACTGACCACGGGTGGGGCGACGCGTCTGGTGGACCGGATGGAGGCGGCCGGGCTGGTGGAGCGCGCCGAGGATCCCGCTGACAGGCGCGGGCGGCTGGTACGGCTGACCCGGTTGGGGGAAGAGACCACTGTGCGGGCGTCCCAGGTGCACGTGGAGAACATCCGGCGTTACTTCCTGGCGCCGCTGCCGCCCGAGGACCGGGAGCGGTTCGCCGAGGACCTGCGGATCCTGAGCCACTCCGCACGGGACGAGCTGCCCCGCCTGCCCTGACAGCCCTCCAGGCTGCGGTCGTACGGCTGCACCGATGCACTGACAGAGGCTTTTCCGGTGTGGCTGCCGTCACACCGGCGAGGAAATATCTGACGAGTCAGTTACTGTTGTCTCAGACGAATGGCTCGCATTCGGCGGGCGCCACACCTTCGCTGGGACCTTCGATGAAGCTCGTCTACGTCTTCGACGCCTACTGCGGCTGGTCGCACGGGTTCTCCGGAACTCTGCGCGAGGTCGTCTCCCGTCATCCCGCGCTGCCGGTCGAAGTGGTCTCAGGCGGTCTGTTCACCGGGCCACGCCGGGTGCCGATCCGCGAGTTCGGCTACGTCCAAGGCGCCAACGCCCAGATCGCCGAGCTGACCGGCGCCGAGTTCGGCGAGAGCTACGAGCGGCTGATCGCCGACGGGTCGTTCGTGATGGACTCCGAGGCCGCCGCGCGCGGTGTCGTCGCCCTGCGCCGGGTGGCCCCCGACCGCGCGGCGGAACTGGCCGGCGCCCTCCAGCGGGCCTTCTACGTCGACGGCCTCAGCCTCTCCGACCCCGCGACCTACCGGAAGTTCGCCGAGGAGGCCGGTCTGGACGCCGACGCCGTCGTCGCCGCCTTCGACGCGCCCGAGGCGCCCGACGCGGCGGCGGACGACTTCCACCGCTCCGCCGAGCTGGGTGCCACGGGCTTCCCCACCCTGCTCGCCGTCGACGGCGACCGAGTCGCCGCCCTGGCCCATGGTCACGCCACCGCCGACGAGATCGACCGGCGACTGGCCGCCCTTACCGCCGCGCCCTGACCACCGCCCCACCCACTGGATTTCCGTCCCCTTCAGGAGCCCCCGCATGAGCACCCTCTCCTTCAAGGTCCTCGACCTCGATTTCCCGGCCGGGAGCAAGAACAAGACCGCCACGCTCGTCACCGGTGAGCAGGGGGCGCTGCTGGTCGACGCCGGCTTCACTCGCGCCGACGGCCACCGCCTCGCCGCCGAGATCCTCGACTCCGGCAAGAAGCTGACGACCGTCTTCGTCAGCCACGGTGACCCCGACTTCTACTTCGGTGCCGAGGTCCTCGCCGACGCCTTCCCCGACGCCACCTTCGTCGCCACCCCGATCGTCATCGAGCACATCCAGCACTCCTACGAGGGCAAGCTCAAGGCGTGGGCGGCCGTCGGCCCGAACCTGCCCACCCGCCTGGTCGACCTCACCCCGCTGACCGGCGACCTCATCCTCGAAGGCCACCGTTTCGAGCTCAAGGGCGGCCCGGCCGGCCTGCCCGACCGCCACTACCTGTGGCAGGCCGAGCACCGCGCCCTCCTCGGCGGCGTCCTGCTCTTCCAGCAGGAGCACGTCTGGGTCGCCGACACCCCCACCCCCGAGGACCGCTCCGTCTGGATCGAGCTGCTGGACGAGATGGCCTCCCTCCAGCCGGAGCTGGTCGTCCCCGGCCACCGCCTGCCCGGCACGGCGGCCGACGCCTCAGCCATCACCGCCACCCGCGACTACCTCGTCGCCTTCGAGGAGGAGCTCGGCAAGGCGGCCGACGGTGCCGCGCTGACCGAGGCGCTCGTCGAGCGTTACCCCGACAACGGCATGCTGATCGCCGCCCAGCTCGGGGCGAAGGTCGCCAAGGGCGAGATGAAGTGGGGCTGAGCGTCATGGCCTACGAGCACACCGACTTCGCGACCTCCACGGCCCCGGCCGACGTGGTCCGCCGCCAGTACCTGGCCTCCGCGGCCGGCGACCTGGAGGCCCTGCGAGCCACCCTCGCCCCGGACGTGGAGTGGAAGGAGATGGCCGGCTTCCCACTGGCCGGCACCTACCGCACCCCCGACGGCGTCACCGCCAACGTGATGGAGCAGCTGGGCAAGGCGTGGGACAACTGGGCCGCCCACGACGACACCTATGTCGTCGAGGGGGAGAACGTCGTCGTCCTCGCCCGCTACACCGCGACCAACAAGGCCACCGGCAAGCCGATCGACGTGCGCGTCGCCCACCACTTCGTGGTCCGCGGCGGCCTGATCGTCCGCTTCGAGCAATTCGTCGACACCGCCCTCGTCCGCGAAGCCATGCGCGGCTAGTGCTGTGACCGCATAGGTTCGCCGGGTCGGCGGTCGTGGCGGTTGCATGTGCGGTGACATCCGATCCGACCGCTGGAGGCGCGGTGGCCGAGCCCGTCCGTGTGCGCAGACTGACCGACCACGAGGGGCAGAAGCTGCAGCAGATCGTGCGCCGGGGCAGCACGAGTTCGGTGCGCTACCGGCGGGCGATGATGCTGCTGGCCTCCGCTGGAGGGGGCACCGGCAGCGGATGACCAGGCGGATCCCGGCCGGCCCGCGGAGCGGGTATGTGCGGCGCTGATGTGTCCTCAGACGCCCGCTTCCACCAGGTCGTCGGTATGGAAGGTGCGGCGGTAGGAGGCGGGTGAGACACCGAAGGCGGTGCGCATGTGGGCGCGCAGGGAGTTGGCGGAGCCGAAGCCACAGCGGTGGGCGACCAGGTCGATGGACAGGTCGGTGGTCTCCAGCAACTGCTTGGCCAGTTCCAGGCGTTGCGCGGTGAGCCACTGCACGGGGGTCATGCCGACCTCGTCGCGGAAGCGGCGGGTGAAGGAGCGCAGGCTCATCCGGGCGTGTTCGGCCAGGCGGTTCAGGGAGAGGGGTTCGCCGAGGTGTTCCAGGGCCCAGGCGCGGGTGGCGGTGGTGGTGGCGACGGTGGGTTCGGGCACCGGGCGGTCGATGTACTGGGCCTGGCCGCCGTCCCGCCAGGGCGGGACGACGCACATGCGGGCGGCGCGGTTGGCGGCGGCGGCGCCGTGGTCGCGGCGGATCATGTGCAGGCACAGGTCGACGCCGGCGGCGACGCCCGCGGAGGTCAGGACGTCGCCGTCGTCGACGAAGAGGACCTCCTCGTCGACCTTGACGCGGGGGTAGGCGCGGCGGAACTCGGGGGCGAGGTGCCAGTGGGTGGTGGCGGGCCGGCCGTCGAGGAGGCCCGCGGCGGCCAGGACGTAGGAGCCGGTGCAGATGGACACCAGGCGGGTGCCGGGCCGGATGCCGGCGATGGCCGCGGTGACCTCGGGCGGCAGCGGGCCGCCGCGGCCCAGCTCGGGCATGGCGTGCGTGGGCGGGACGATCACGGTGTCCGCGGCGGCCAGGGCCTCGGGACCGGCCGCGGGCTGCACGGTGAACCCGGCGTCGCTGAGGACCGGGGCGCCGTCGGCGGTGCAGACGGTGACCTCGTACAGCGGGCGTGAGCCGGCGTCCAGGACGCTGCCGAAGACGCGGGAGGGGATGCCGAGTTCGAAGGGCGGGACGCCGGGCAGGGCGAGGACGGCGATGCGGTGCCGCCCGGCCGCGTCGGCGCTCGGGTCGGGGCGGGGGTCGGTGCACGGCCACTGCATCTCACTCATGGCCAGATCCTGTCACATAGTGGCCAGACGGCCAACACCATGGTGGGGGCGGGTGCCGGATCGTGGACTGCGTCGCGCCGGGAAGGGCCCGGGCGGCCGGTATCCGATCAAGACGGAAAAGAGTGAGGCGGACAGCATGCGTGCGGTGGTCGTGGAGCAGTGGGGCGGACCGGAGGTGCTCGTGGAGCGTGAGGTCGCCCGGCCCGAGCCGGGACTGAACGAGGTCCTGGTGCGGGTCCACGCGGCCGGTGTGAACCCGGTGGACTTCAAGACCCGGGCCAGCGGGGCCCTGATCGAGTGGGGCGAGGTCCCGGCGGTCGGCTGGGACGTCTCCGGCACCGTGGAGGCCGTCGGACCGGGCGTGGGGATGTTCCGCCCCGGGGACGAGGTGTACGGCATGCCGCTGTTCCCGCGGCAGGCGGGCGCCTACGCCGAGTACGTCGTCGCCCCGGCCCGCCACCTCGCGCCCAAGCCGGCGAACCTCACCCACGTGCAGGCGGCGGCGCTGCCGCTGGCCGCGCTGACCGCCTGGCAGGCCCTGGTGGACACCGCCGGGGTGCGCGCCGGTGAGCGGGTGCTGGTGCACGCGGCGGCCGGCGGGGTCGGCCACCTGGCCGTGCAGATCGCCAAGGCCCGCGGCGCGTACGTCATCGGCACGGCCAGCGCCGGCAAGCACGACCTGCTGCGGCAGCTGGGCGCGGACGAGGTGATCGACTACCGCACGGTCCGCTTCGAGGACGCCGTCGGGGACGTGGACGTGGTGCTGGACGGGCTCGGCGGCCAGCACGCCGAGCGGTCCTTGACGGTGCTGCGCCCGGGCGGCCGGCTGATCACCCTGCCCGGCCCCGACGACGTCCCCGCCGACGTCCCCGGCCACGTGCGGGCGGTGTGGATGCTGGTCGAGCCCGACCACCTGGGTCTGCGCGAGATCGCCGCCCTGGCCGAGCGGGGCGCGCTCACGCCCGTGGTCGAGACCGTCGTCCCGCTGGCCGAGGCCGCGAAGGCGCACGAGATCGGCGAGCAGGGCCGCACCACCGGGAAGATCGTCCTGAGCGTCGCCTGACGCCGGCCGCCCCGGCCGGGTCGGCTGCGGGCAGGTGGAGCGGGACTGGAGCCCCGGGATCGACCGGTCCCGGGGCTCCGGGCGCGGCCGAACGGGACGGGGCGGACCTGCGGGCACGGCCGGACAGGACGGAACTGCGGCTCGGGGCTTCGGAGGGGGCGGGGCTGCGGCTCGCGGGGGTGCTTCGGTGACGGCCGGGGCGGCGGCTCGCACGGGGGCGGAGGCAGGGCTGCGGCTCGCGCCGGAGGGGTGTCTTCGGTGGTGGCCGGGGCCTGCTGCTGCCGGCAGGTGCTCGCGGCCGGTATGTGGCACCGGGGAGGGCGCGTTGCGGGCCCAGGACGCCCTAGGTTGAAAATAATCCTGAGCAGACTCATAATTGAGTGCACTCGGGTTGGGTGGGTGGGGCGAGGCCCCATGTCACGCCGAATTGGCCGATCTGGCCTCACGCCTGGATAAATAGGATGAAGACAAGGAGTGGCGCCCCATGCGAGCGTTCGTCGTCACCAAGTACAAGGAGCCGCTGCAGGAGGCGGACGTCCCCGAACCCACCGTGGGGGAGCACGACGTGCTCGTCCGGGTGGAGGCCGCCGGACTGAACCCGCTGGATGAGAAGATCCGCGCCGGTGAGTTCAAGCAGATCCTGCCCTACAAGCTGCCGCTGATCCTGGGCAACGACGTCGCGGGCACCGTCATCAGCGTCGGGACGGCAGTTCGCGGCTTCAAGCCCGGAGACGAGGTCTACGCCCGGCCCCACCAGGACCGCATCGGCACGTTCGCCGAACGCATCGCCGTCGCGGAGGGCGACCTGGCGCTCAAGCCCGCATCGATCAGCATGGAAGAGGCCGGCTCACTGCCGCTGGCGGCGCTCACGGCGTGGCAGGCGCTGGTGGAGCGCGGAAACGTGCGGCCCGGGCAGAAGGTCCTCATCCACGCCGGGGCCGGCGGGGTCGGTTCGATCGCGATCCAGCTCGCCGCGCACCTCGGTGCGAGCGTCGCCACGACCGCCAGCGGTTCCAACGCGGACTTCGTGCGCGCGCTCGGTGCGGACACGGTGATCGATTACCGCACCCAGGACTTCGAACAGCTCCTGACCGGCTACGACCTGGTGCTTGACAGCCTTGGTGGGGAGACTCTCGAGAAGTCCCTGCGGGTGCTCAAGCCCGGCGGCAAGGCCATCGGGATCGCCGGTCCCCCGGACCCCGCGTTCGCCCGCGAGGCCGGCCTGAACCCGCTGCTGCGCCTGGCGGTCGCGGGCATGAGCGGCAAGATCCGCAGGCAGGCCAAGAAGCTCGGCGTGACGTATGAGTTCCTGTTCATGCGCGCCAGCGGCGACCAGCTCCGCCAGATCACCACTCTCATCGACCAGGGCGTGGTGCGTCCGGTCGTGGGAAAGGTGGTCGGCTTCGACCAGACCCCGCAGGCGCTGCAGTCCCTGTCCCAGGGCGGCATCCGCGGCAAGGCCGTCATCGGCAGCAGCTGACCCGCCGCAACCGCGACGGGCGACACAGAACGCACGAGGACACCACCCATGTCTGTCGCCTCCCAGTCGGTCGGACGGCGCGAGCGGAACAAGCAGGAGAAACTCGACCGCATCGTCGCTGCCGCCAGTGAACTGTTCGCCGAACACGGCGTCGACGAGGTCACGACCCAGCAGATCGCTGACCAGGCCGACATCGGCACCGGGACCCTGTTCCTTTATGCCAAGACCAAGGGCGAACTCCTCCTCCTTGTCCAGAACGCCAAGTACGTCGAAGCACTTGAGCAGGGCCGGGCGGACGCCGAGACCGTCCCAGGCGTGCTGGACGCGGTGCTGGCGATCGTCCGGCCGATCGTCGAGTGCAACCGCATCCAGATCGACAACGGACGCACCTACCTGCGAGAGATGGTCTTCGGCGACCCCGAGGAGCCCCGGCACGGCGCGGCACTCGCCATCGTCGCGCAGACCGAGGAGGCCGTCGCCGCCGTGCTGCGCCGAGACGAACGGGTCGCAGAGGGCGACGCCGCGACGCTGGCACACATCGTGTCCGCCGTGATGTTCCTCAGCATGGCGGCGAGCGTGAACATCGCCTTGAGCGTCGAGGAGATCGTGCAGGACATCCGGCGGCAGGTTGACGTCCTGCTGCCTCGCTGAAGCGCGGCCCCAGCCTCAGGCCCAGGCGACCATCCGGGTAGTCCTCGGCTGCGGCATGGCCCGAATCCCCTTCGGTGCGCCGTCGGGCCGGGCGGCGCGGATCGATTTCAGCGCGGCCAGCGTGTTCCCGGCACCCTTCTTGCGGCGGTTCACGCCCCACAGACGGTCGTCGCCCACCGAGTAGCAGCCATGGAAGTACCGGACGCCGTGGGTGCGATGGTAGGTGGCCGGCAGCCGGTCGGGCCGGGTCTGTTCGGCCCAGCAGCTGCCGCCGATGGGCCGGATCCCGAGTGGGCCGAACTCATCGAAGGCGAATACCCGGTCCGGGAAGCGGTCCAGGACGTGCTCGATACGGTCCAGCTTCGTCTCCCGTTCGGGGTCCGGGGACTCCTTCCAGGTCTTGGTGCGCTGGAAGGTGACGCCGCGGCGGGCGAGCAGGCACCGTAACGCCTCACGGCCGATGCGAATCACCCGGCCGTGGACTTTGCGCAGGTAGGCGACGAGCTTGCGCAGTGACCAGCGAGTAAAAGGCTGGCCGAGCTTGACCGGGCGGATGGTGGCCGTCTGGACGACGAAGTCCTCTTCGTCAGACTTGAGTTGGCGGGGACGGCCTCCCGCCCACCGAGGGTCCAGGCAGGCCAGGCCCTTCTCGTTGAACGCGTGGATCACATCCCGGACGGTGTCCTCGTCGGCCTGCACCAGCTGTGCGATCACCGGCACCCGTTTTCCTCCAGCGGAGGCCAGCAGCATCATCGCCCGCCGGTAGCGCACCGAACTCGTGCTGCCCCGGCGCACGATCTGCTGCAGCTTCTGCCCCTCGTGGTCGGTCAGTCTGCGCACACGGACGGGCTCGGCCACCGCGCCTCCAGCGGTCGGATCGGATGTCACCGCACATGCAACCGCCACGACCGCCGACCCGGCGAACCTATGCGGTCACAGCACCAGGTGTGCTGTTCGAGGACGTTGGCGACAGGCGACACGCCTTGAGCGGTCCTCTGACAAGATCGACAGGAACCAATAGACCTCAGGCCATTGGCCTGGGGTCTCCATCTGGAGCGGGGGACGAGAGTCGAACTCGCGCTCTCAGCTTGGGAAGCGACGCTGCTCGGGCGGTCACATGCCCGGTGACCTGCGGGGATTCATCGGGCCGGTGTCGTCGCGACGGCCCGATGGCACCCTGTTGATTCGGGCCACCCAGACTTCACCGGCCGCTCCTGGCCGCCGCCAGAGGGCATGTCCCTGGAGGTCAACCGGGCCATATGGCCCTGACGTGCACAGATGCCTCGTGCTCGGGTGGTCGTGCGGGTCGGACGGCACCGCTGCTGACCGTGGTTGTCCGCTCTTACGGGCACGCTGTGGGCACGGGCTTCGGAGGCTGGCGTCCGAGTGAGTGCGCACGCAGGCACTGCGCTCAGCTCCGGTCGTTCTGCCGTCCAGTTCGGGACGCCTTTACGGGTGCACAGCTTCAAGGGTGCGAGTGCCGACCGCCTCCCTTGCCCGCTGCTGCCTCTTTCCTCTTGAGTGCCTGCCGGTAACCGAGCGATGCACTGGAGTCCGGTGGGGCAGACGGAGCCGTGGACAAGGACCGCGAGGGCCAGTGGCGAACCGTCCTCGAAGCGCGCCGCCCAGGGGCCGGTCACGGAGGACTGGTGGAGGACCGTGCCACGGGTCCGTACGCCGTTCAGGAGATCAGCCAGGTTGCGGCGAAGCCGTGCGGCTCAGAATGCAAAGCGAGTTACGCGGGTTCGAATTCTGCCGCGGTCTCAGCTGCCCGAGCGGACAGAACGGTAGGGCGGCCCCCCCAGCTAAGAGGTCATCTCATTTGGGATGCTCGGTAGGCTCTCGGTGTGGGGATCGTTGAGCGGTTGGTGCCGGATGAGCTGTGGGAGTTGTTCCAGCGGGTGGGGCCGGAGGCGCCGACTCGTCACCGAATGAGATGACCTCTTGGTCCGGCGCGTTGCGATAGCTGGATGAGCTGCCCAGGGAGCGCCTGCGACCCGCCCCGAGCGGGGGCGCTGCGCTTACGGTCGAGTGCCGTCGATGTGCTCGAGCAGCGTTCGGGCTTCGATGGTGCGGTGGTGGTCCGGGCCGAAGGAGGCCAAGCAGGCATCATGAGCGGCTGCAGCCTGGCGACGGGCATCGGGAGCGCGGCGCAACCCCAACAGGGCAGTAGCAATGGCCAGTTCGACGGCGCCCGTATCTGGATGGCGCTGGTACTCGGGCAGCGCGCGGTACAGCTTGTCGGCGCCCTGCGCCTCGGTGAGGGCGTCTTCATGGCGGGCTTGGCCGTTGAGGCTGCGAGCCAGGCCGAGTCGCAGGACGAGGGACGCCCGGTCACGTGCGCGATAGTCGGCCAGGGCCTCCCGGGCGAGTGCCTCGGCCTCCTGGTGGCGCCCCTGCGCATTGAGGGCGAAGACCAGCCCATTGCGGGCGGCCGCTGCCAGGCGTGACATCTCCGGGCCGGTACCGCGGCCCGCGGCCTCGGCGACGGCCGCACATTCTGCCTCGCACTCGGCGTGCCGACCGAGCGAGATCATCTGCTGGGCGCGGTCCGAGCGCAGCTTCAGTGTCAGCCAGTGATCGGCTCCAAATATCCTGCTGAAGGCAGGCAGCGCTTCGTCGTAGGTGGCGAGTGCCTCAGCGTGGCGGCCTTGGGCGCCCGTCGCGAGCGCGGCGATGTTCAGCGCCACAGCTGCGTACTCGTCATCGCGTGGCCGCGATCGGGCCACGGCACGGGCTTCAGCCTCCGCCTCGGCGTAACGCCCGGCTTCGTAAAGGGCTTTGGCCTCAGCCACAGGCGTTCCCGTCATTCGCTGGGCGTCGCTTCGGCCACGCGGCCGGAAAAATCGCATGACCGGAAGCATACGGATGCTGCGCAGGCTGCTCGGCGAAGAGGCAAGGAGATGGTTGGCAGCCCTTGCGTCCCTTAGACGTCATCTCATTTGGTGAGTCTGCGGTGGCAGATGAGGGTGCAGGCGATGCCGGGGAAGGCGAGGAAGTGCTCGGCTTTGCGCTCGTAGCGGCGGTGTGGGCGGCGGCAGCCGGCGAGCCAGGACATAGTGCGTTCGATGGTCCACCGGTGGCGGCCCAGCCGCTGCGAGGACTCGATTCCCTTGCGGGCTGTGCGGTGGGTGATCCCGCGCTGCCGTAACCATCGCCGCAGGTGGTCGTAGTCGTATTCCTTGTCGGCGTGCAGCTTGCCCGGCTTGCGCCGTCGTCGGCCGCGGCGAGAGCGGATCGGCGGTATGCCTTTCACCAGGGGAATCAGACCCTGGCTGTCGTGCAGGTTCGCCCCTGAAATCCCGACAGACAAGGGCAGACCGGTCCGCTCGGTGATCAAGTGGATCTTCGAGCCGCACTTGCCCCGGTCGACAGGATTCGGGCCCGTCAGGTCCCCCTTTTCAGAGCCCGCATGTTCACCGAGTCGATCGCACAGCGGGACCAGTCGAGCTCGCCGCGGGCGCCGAGTTCGTCCAGGACCAGGCGATGGAGCTTGGCCCACACCCTGGCCTTCGTCCACTCGGCGAAGCGTCGATGGGCCGTCGCACCCGACGGCCCGAACGACGCCGACGGCAACTGCTGCCACGTGCAGCCAGACGTGGCCACGAACACGATCGCGGCCAGCACCTCCCGGTCACCATGCCGAGGCCCGGCGTCCGTGCCGTTTGGGAGGTACCGGCTCCGTGCGGGTGGAACGTCGCGTGCTGCGTGGTCAGCGGCCGAGGCGTCGCGGTTTTCGCGTGGGCGCTGCAGCGACCGGAACCCCGCGATGGCGGGCCGGGTGACGAGACAGCGGAGAGGGCCGACAGAGCTGTCACAGGAGTGCGACGGTGACGGGCGCGCAACACGGGCTGCCCCTTCTGACAGCCATGGTTCGAAAAATCGAACACTGTTCGCAATTTCGTGCAGAAGATAAATGTCGGCCGAGAGTACGTCAATGGAACTGGCCGGTTCGATCCCCGAACCCCCGCACCTGACCGCTCGCCGCGGTAAAACCCTCCGCGCTCCACTCCCTTGAGCTGCGCAGACCTTCCGACACCACTCGGGCCGCTCGCGAACAATCCGGTTGCGCGGCCATTGACACGACGCCTGCGCCGGGGTCAGGATCGCGCCTGCAAACACACGAATGAAACGTTTCAGAATCTCGGAAGCAACAATTCCGCCCCTTCTCGACCCTGGGCTGCCGACGCGTTTGCCGCCCTCTCCGCTCTCCGCACATCTCCTAGGAGCCCGCGATGCACGATGTGACGCGCCGCAACATTCTGCGCTCGGCCATAGCCGTGGCCCTGGCCCCCGCTCTGGGTTCCGTGATGCTGCCCGGGCTCGCGTCCGCGGCGTCCGCGGCGGTCTCGTGGACCGCGAAGTGGATCTGGGCGGCGTCCAGTTCGACGAACCAGTGGGTGGCCTTCCGCAGATCGTTCACCCTGGGCTCCGCGCCTTCGAAGGCCGTGACGCAGATCGCGGCCGACTCCAAGTACTGGCTGTGGATCAACGGCACCCTCGTGGTCTTCGAGGGCGGCCTCAAGCGCGGCCCGAACCGTACGGACACCTACTACGACGAGATCGATCTCGCCCCCTACCTGACCAGCGGCACCAACACGGTGGCGCTGCTGGTGCGGTACTTCGGCAAGCAGGGCTTCTCGCACAGCAGCAGCGGCAAGGGCGGTCTGCTGTTCCAGTCCGACATCGAGACCGGTTCCACCACCACCCGGCTGGTCAGCGACACCGGATGGAAGCACAAGGTCCACCCCGGCTACTCGAACAACACCAGTGGCACCCAGGTCAACTTCCGGCTGCCGGAATCGAACGTCTACTACGACGCCCGCAACGCCGCCGACATGGCCGACTGGCAGTCGTCCGGCTTCGACGACAGCGCCTGGAGCGCCCCCACCGACTTCGGCGCCGCCGGCGCCGCTCCCTGGAACGGCCTCGTCGAGCGGCCGATCCCGCAGTTCCGCTACTCCGGCCTGAAGTCCTACACCAACGACGCCTCGCTCCCAGCCACCGGCCAGGGCTCCACCGCGATCTCGGCCACCCTGCCGTCCAACATCCAGGTCACGCCGTACCTGAAGGTCGACGCTCCGGCCGGCGCGGTGATCGGCATCCAGACCGACCACTACGACGACGGCAAGGGTCTGGTGGGCATCGACCAGGCCACCATCTACAACGTCCGCGCCACCTACGTCTGCGCCGGCGGGGTCCAGGAGTTCGAGGCGCTGGGCTGGATGAGCGGCACGGCCGTGCGGTACACCATCCCGGCGGGCGTGACGATCCTGGACCTCAAGTACCGGGAGTCCGGTTACGACACCGACTTCGACGGGTCGTTCACCAGCAGCGACGCCTTCTTCGACACCGTGTGGACCAAGGCCGCCCGCACCATGTACGTCAACATGCGGGACAACTACATGGACTGCCCGACCCGCGAACGTGCCCAGTGGTGGGGCGACGTGGTCAACCAGTTGAAGGAAGGTTTCTACACCTTCGACACCAACTCCCACGCCCTCGGCAAGAAGGCCATCGCGCAGCTGGCTTCCTGGCAGAAGGACAGCGGAGCGCTCTACTCCCCGATGCCCTCGACCATCTGGACCGCCGAGCTGCCCAACCAGATGCTCGCCTCGGTGTGGTCGTTCTGGACGTTCCACCTCTACACCGGCGACACGAGCACGGTCACCGGCGCCTACCCGGCGGTGAAGAAGTACCTGGACCTGTGGGGCCTGGGCAGCGACGGTCTGGTGGCCCACCGTGCCGGTGACTGGGACTGGCAGGACTGGGGCAGCAACATCGACACCCGCGTCCTGAACAACTGCTGGTACTACCTGGCCCTGGACACCGCCGCCAAGCTGGCGACCCTCAGCGGCAACACCGGCGACGTCGCCGGCTGGCAGGCCCAGCGCGCCAGCATCAAGGCCAACTTCGACACCCTGCTGTGGAACTCCACGAAGAACGAGTACCGCTCCCCCGGCTACAACGGCGACACCGACGACCGGGCCAACGCCCTCGCCGTCGTCGCGGGCCTGGCCGCCCCCAGCCACTACCCGGCGATCACCAACGTGCTGCGCACCCACCTCAACGCCAGCCCCTACATGGAGTTCTACGTCCTGGAGGCGCTGTACCTCATGGGCGCGGCCACGGTCGCCGAGGAGCGGATGCGCAACCGCTTCGCCGCGCAGGTCACCGACCCCGCCTGCCACACCCTGTGGGAGGTGTGGGTCAAGTCGCAAGGCACCGACAACCACGCCTGGAACGGCGGCCCGCTGTACGCCCTGTCCGCCTACGCCGCGGGTGTGCGCCCCACCACGGCGGGCTGGGAGACGTACGAGGTGATCCCGCAGACCGGCACCCTCACGAAGATCAACACCGTGACGCCCACCGTCCAGGGCGACATCCGCTTCGGCATCACCCGCGACGGAACCCAGGCGACCCTGACGCTCACCTCGCCGAGCGGGACGACAGCACGCGTCGGTGTGCCCACCTACGGCGGCTCCCAGCCGGTCATCAAGGCGAACGGCACGACGGTCTTGACCGGCGGCTCCTCCACGGGCAGCGTCAGCGGTCTCAGCTATGACGGCAAGGACTCCTCGTACGTCTACTTCAAGGTCCAGCCGGGCACCTGGACGTTCACGGCCACAGGCACCGGCCGCCTCGACAACCTCGCCCTGGGCCGGCCGGTCACCAGCAACAACAGCCTGGAGAACAGCAGCTGGGGCAGGAACCGGCTCACCGACGGCAAGCTCACCAGCGTGAGCGGCGCCAGGGGCTACACCAGCAACGAATTCACCTCCGCCGACGTCAGCGCGAACCCCGTCTGGGTGGAGATCGACCTCGGAGCCGACACCGACCTCGACGCCGTACGCCTCTTCCCCCGCACCGACACCCAGGCGGCCGGGGGCGGAACCGCGGGCTTCCCCGTCGACTTCACGATCCAGACCCGCCCCGACGGATCCAGCACCTACACCACCGTCCGCACCGTCACCGGCCAGGCGAACCCCCAGGGGCTGGTGCAGACGTACGGATTCAAGACCATCACCGCCCGCTACGTGCGCCTGCAGGCCACCAAGCTCGGCGCCCCCGCGTCCGACGAGTCCGCCAAGTTCCGCCTGCAGCTCGCCGAACTCACCGTTCCGACCGCCGCGACGACCGTGAAGGCCAACTGCACGCTGGAGAACAGCGACTGGGGCAAGACCCGGATCCTGGAGGGCACCACCACCAGCGTGACCGGTGCCAAGGGCTTCACCAGCATCGACTTCGCCTCCGCCGACGTCAGCGACACACCCGTGTGGATCGAGGTCGACCTCGGCGCCGACCGGTCCATCGGCTCCGTCACCCTGCACCCGCGCACCGACGCCGGTGGAGCCGGCGGCGGCTCGGCGAACTTCCCCGTCGACTTCACGCTGCAGACCCGCGCCGACGGATCCAGCACTTACACCACCGCCCGTACCGTCACCGGCCAGTCCAACCCGAGCGGAGCCGCCCAGACCTACACCCTCACCTCCACCACCGGCCGCTATCTGCGCCTGACGGCGACCAAACTCGGCACCCCGGCTTCCGACGAGAGCACCAAGTACCGCCTGCAACTGGCCGAGATCGGTATCAAGTAACACGCCACAGCCACAGTGGCCCGCCCGCTCCGGCACACACCCACGCGCCGGAGCGGGCAGCCCTCGCGAACAGCAAACCTCTATACGGAGCACCCTCGGCCGGCGCCCGCAGCCCCGCCCGAGCCCTGACCTGGCGCATCCGCCACCTCGGCGAGCGCTATGCCTCGGGCCCGCGAGCGCGGGCAGCCAACGCCCGCCCTACCGCAGAGCGCCCCGCCGCCTCGCCTCCACAAGATCTTCAGTCTCGGCGGCGCTGATCACGACCGCGCCCGACCACCACTGTCCGACCTGGGGTGCCGGAGGCTTACGGTGCTTGCCGGTGCCGGTGCCGGTGCCGGAGCCGAGTGGCTTCGGCACCGGGCCATAAGGCGGGTTCGAGGACTCCCTGGCCTCCGGGTACAGGACGGCCTTGGCCTCGGCCAGATTGGCGGCGAAGCCGTGCGGCTCCCACGCGTGTCCGTTCCCTCGCTCGATGGCGCGGGGCGCATCCGGCTGCAGATGCGATGCCCGCGGGCCATCGCCGGAGACCACGGGCACGGCGCGCAGACGGCCGATCTTCGCGTCACGGCGTTCCGCCCAGTCCTTCAGCGGTTCGTCGTCCATCCTGGCGTTCCTCGCGTCAGCGATGAGTGTCTCAGGAGGGTAGCGGCCACTGAGGGCCCGTTCGGGTTCCCGAGCCAGACGACCTGCGCCTCGTGGGAGATCGTCACGCCGAACGCGGCGGTGCTCGGCGACCCGTACTCCTCCCAGGTGGCCACAGCGGACTCGGCCGCGTCCCAGAGGCGGCGGGGTCCGCCCTGGCGAACGTGCCAGCCGCTGTCTTTGGGAGCGAGGACGGCGCAGGAATCGCTGCCGCTGTCCAGCACGAACGTGCTGTCCGGGCCCCCCGTCGACCGGCATGGCGAAGAAGCGGGCGTCCGGCATCGCGAGCTGCGTCATGAACGCCGGCCCCGAGCTGGTGAGGATGTCTGGCCCGTAGGTTGCTTTCCTCTGTGCGGAGGTTGGCGCAGGGCATCGACGCCGAGGTGAACGCGAGGCTCCGCGAAGCCCCGCCAGGCGCGCAACGAGGTGCTCGCGAGGCATAAGCCTCTCCTGCCCTCGTTCGGGGGAGCGGCGTTTCAGCCGGCCCCCTCGCGCGGGGACGGCGGCGAAACCTGCCTCTCGGGCATGCATCGGGCACGGCCGAGCGCTTCCGTGGTCGACTGCTCAACTCAGTTGACCGCAGGAGCCGCAGTTGCTCTACTGCGATGCCGGACCGGGAGGACGTGTGGCAGAACTGCCGGATAGTGTAGATCGCGACATTCTGGAGGGGCGCACCATCCTCGCAGTGAAGGCGATTCGTGAGGCACAAGGAATCCAGCTCCGCGAAGCGGTTGATCTTTACCATCAGCGCTACGTAGAGCTTCATCCTGAGCCGGACTCAGCCCAGGAAGCTCCCCGGCCCCGCGTGCTGCGGTTCGAGCGGGATGGCTCTTTGGCTGTGTTTGAGGGACTGCAAGACGGTCAGTAGCCGAAGAAGTGCCAGGCCGGGTCTCTGGCCTGCGGTCGTGTAATCGATCAACGCTGCGACCTGCGACTTGGCTGTCGGCGGTTGTCAGCGTTGGTCGTCGTTGCGCGGCCTCGGACGGCCCAGGGACGGCCCGAAACTGAGAAGGGACTGGCCGGACTCGATGAACACCAGGTCCGCCGATACCCGTCCTGGAGCCGCTGGGTCACCCTCGCCATGCTCGCTCATGCCTTCCTCGCCGTCGTCCGTGCAGACGAACGCAGGCGTTGCACCGGACCGGACGACCTGGCCCCGCTGACCTGCAACGAGATCCAGCACCTGTTCCTCGCCGTCACCGTCCGGCCACTGACCGACCTCTCCCACCGGCTCGGCTGGTCCGACTGGAGGCGCCGCCACCAGGCCCGAGCCAAGGCCAGCCATTACCGTCGGCAAGCTGCACATCAGACATGAATGATCTTTCGCTGCGAAGGTTGAGCGTTCTCACCGAAGACTTTGATCAGGTCCGGCGGCGTCGGTAGTACGCATACGTGAGAACCAGAAGCAGCGGGCCCCACAGGTTCAACAGCCCGCTCATCGCCATCGCGAGGACATCCCAGCCCTCGTCGTACGGCCAGGCCGCCGTGCCGGCGGTAGCGGCTTCGTACAGCCAGTCGATGCCGAGCGCGGTGAAGACGAGGCCGCCTAAGGCGGGGATGATCGCGGCGGCCGGTGGGATGCGTCGCCCGCCCAGCCTCGGCACCCAGTGCGGAACGACCTCGCCCCAGCGGCGGACCAATCCGAAGCTGAGCAGCGCGAGGATCTCGGTGAGGGTCGTCAGTCCGAAGACGTAAGGGGCGTTGTACCAGGCAGGGGGCAGGGGCTCTCCGCCCATGCCGTACCCGAGGGCGAAGGGCAGCCGCCAGATGCCGACGGGCAGCACAACGAGCGGGATGGCGTGCGC
Organism: Streptomyces sp. NPDC002888; assembly: GCF_042888465.1. Lineage (NCBI taxonomy): Bacteria > Bacillati > Actinomycetota > Actinomycetes > Kitasatosporales > Streptomycetaceae > Streptomyces > Streptomyces sp. NPDC002888. The sequence goes on from NZ_JBIAPU010000002.1 coordinate 244,746, forward strand.
GACGCGCTCCGCCCAGGCGGGCACGCTGTGCTGTGCGGGGCCCGTCGCTTCGGTTTCCAGGTGGGGATGCCTTGTCGTCGTCATGCATCCACCCTGCCGTGAGGCATGGCGACGCGGATCAACTCGGAGGTTGGCCCTGTCCCGCCCCGCGGTGGAGCAAGGTCAGCCTCCGAGATGATGAGGGCGCAGTTTCGCGGCTTGGGATCGCGACGAACCTGCGTACCGGGCAACCCACTTCGTGGGCGCTGAAGAGTCGATCGCCCAAAGTTCTATGGCTCTGCCCAACCTTCGATGAGAGTGCTCAAACCTCGCTGCGGCAGGTCAATGAAGATCACGATCTACGGCTGGAGTGCTGGACAACAAACAAACCCCAGGCCGCTGACCTGGGGTTTCACTCTGGAGCGGGTGACGAGAATCGAACTCGCGCTCTCAGCTTGGGAAGCGACGGCGCTTGGGGAGGTGTATGCCTTCTGAGCTGGGACTACGTGTTCTTAGCTGGCGTCCGGGAGTGCACGGTCGCACCGCTGTTGACCGTGGTTCTCCGGTCTTAAGGGCACGCTATGGGCACGGCGTTGTGATGGATCAGTCGAATGTGGGCGGGAGGTCCCCTCAAGGCTTGGGATGGCTCGGCCGACAGGCAGCCTGGGCAGGGGCATCGCGACTGCACACGTTTCACCCCGAGTCTTCCGAAGATGCCTGCCTCACCCGTTCTGCTGGGCTCAGGTTCACCTCCATCGTCACGTCCTCGTGGGTGTCGTTGATTCTGAGTGCAAGCGCCTAGATGGAGGTCTGGTCGAACCGGAACGGAGGCGGCCAGTCCAGCAGGGGATGAGTTGGGGGCCATATCTGTAGAACGGAGCCGTGGAAGTCTTCAAGGGGGGGCGAGATGCCCGTCGAAGAAGGGAATGAGGACCTGAAACGCGACCTTGACGACTGAGAACGTGACGCACAGGCCGAGCAACTCGTCTTTCCTATCCTCTCTAGGCATGTAGATCGGGCGGGACACCATGGCCAGGGGGTTCGGGGCGTGGTAGGCGGCGATCCAGACCCGCATGCCATGATGCGGCGCGCGGTGGATCTCCAAACCCTGACCGGCCCCGTGCGGAACGATGTTGCTGCTCACAGCGTCCATAAGGACGCCCATTTTGGCGGCCCACAGGGCGAGTCGACCTTGGGCGTGCTCGTCGAGTGACCTCACCTGGTTGAACATCGGGATGAGGATGTCCTTGACGTCGTTCTCAAGAGCCGACATCCACGTGTTGTTGCAGTGCTGGCAGACCGGTGTCGTCGGCCAGCTGATTCGTCGCCGCTGCGGGTCCGTGCTCCGAATGCCGTGTCGCTTCATCTCGCGCACGAGCCACTTGGGATAGATGTCCTCGTCTGTGGACTGCCCCTGTGGGTCGAAGCAGAAAGGGCAACAGCCGGGTGGAGCAGGCAACCAGTTCTCGGGTGCGCGGTCACCGAAGATCGATTCGATACTCATCACGGCCAAGGTGTCAGCGAGTTGGGCTCTGCCGGCACGGATGAGTCCAACAGCGGTTGCGAGGCAGGATCTGTGCGCCGCGCCCAGGATGTACAGGTCCTGGTCGACCGGCGGAGGCAGAGGGTCTGCGAAGGCGCGGCCCACGTCGACGCGGGTCCCAATCAACCAACTGCCCGAGCGTGTACCGCCTATCTCGACCCAGGAGTGCCGGGCCCGCTTGACCAAACTCCCCGCATCCGCCAGGGCAGTCCAGCCTGCGCCAGTCCGGCCTCCACGATCTGTACTCAGTCGCCATGTCTCAGGATGACACTCGCCGCGTTGCCGTGCTTCGAGATATGTGGCTGGGGCCGGTGCCTACGTCGGCCTGTCGAGAGTGTTGTCGCTTGTGCAGCGGCTGTGGACGGATCTAGGTAGTTCTCACTGGTAGCCGCCGTTTCCCAGGCTCATGTGCCCTGTCATCCGTACCGATTCCGCCGTTCAGGTTGTGCTTTCCAGTCAACTATCAGGAAACAGTGATGGGTTACTGGAGACCATCGACGCTTGAAGTCTCTTACGAGAGACCATCTGTCCGTCACGAACGCGCGTAGCACCATGCTCGGTATCTATCTCGGGGGTCTTCCACATGCTTGACGCAGCAGCCATAGCCATCTCCACCGGCGCCGCTGGCAACGTTCTCGCCTACCTGCTCCAAGGACGGATCGACGCCCTACGAACCCGGATCTCTACGATCTTCCAGCGCGGGACCGCGCTGGAAGAATCGAATGCGTTGCGTGTGCTTGAAGAGCACGCTGAGGCCCTGGCACAGCGGCGGACTACCGAGGCCCAGGTCACTGCCCAGTGGAGCAGCATGCTGACTGCATTCCTCACCGCACACCCCGAAGCTCAAGCGGACATTGAGGAACTGCGCTCTTCCGCGCCTTCCGGTACGAAGACGGTCCACATCGGATCGCAGCACAACCACGGGCGCGGCACTTTCATCGGCGGCGACAACCACGGCACTATCCGTGTCGATGGGCAGGAGGAACGGTGACGGACGCTGATCCGGAGCCGCGGCAGTACATCACCGAGCAGCACAACAATGGGGACGGTGCCTTTGTCGGTGGTGACAACCACGGCGAGATTCACATCGAGGCGGTCGATGCGAAGACCAAAGCGTTGCTCCGGAAGATTTCAAAAGACTCCCCTGCCCTAGTCCAACTGCTTGAAGAGGCTCTGGACGATGGGGTGATCTCCCCTGAAGTCGCGAGCTTGCTCGCGCTGGCGGCGCGCAGCATCAACGAAGACGTCGCACACACTCTCTGGCAGGCTTCGCGGCGCATCAACGAGGATGTCGCTGGGTTGCTCACGCGTGCTAGCTACAGCATCAACGAGGACGTCGCAGGCCAGATGTCCCACGCCGCAGAGACGCTCGACAGGGCGTTGAAGCAACTTGACCTCGACGAGCTCAACAGGATCGTCTGTCGCCTTGAGGGCGCCGTCAGCTCGCCAAGTCGCGACGACCTCAGCGGTTTGGTCGTGCGACTTGAAGGCAGCCTGAGTTCCCTGGATCAACTGGTCAGAGACGTAGACATACTGCAGGGCAGGGACAAGCCTCTTGGCCGGATCGAGGGGATAGGGACCGTGCTGAGTGGCGTGGCTCAGCGGATCGAGGCCACGGTGACCCCACCTCCACCGAGGATCCTTCCCGATCACCGGGCTCGAGCCATCGCGTTCTTCTGGGGCCTCGGAATCGGCGCAGCCGTCATTCTCTACCTGGTCAACCGCTGAACTGTTCGGTCGACCTTCTGGACAACGCTCAACAGCACGCCGCTACCACGATCACCCGCCCCACAAGGGAAGCCAGTTCAGATGTCACCCGATCGTGCGGCAGACCCGGTGTCGCCCGGCCGGCTGCGTGGCTGTGTCGAAGTCTGGGTATGCAGATTGTCCCCTCGGAGTGTCAGTGGTGCCCGGTAGGTTCTGCTGGGGCAAGTCACCACGAACGGGGAGACATCTCGATCATGTACGACGCCGACTTAATGGCTGTGGCCACTGGCGCAGCCAGCACGCTCGTCGCGGCCATAGCCACGTCGGGCGCCGAGAAGATGCGGCTGAAGGTCGCACACTTCTTTCGCCGGGCCACTCCGGAGCAACAGAGGGCGGCTACTCAGGCAGTGGATGACACTGCTGCGCAGCTCACTTCGCCCGCTCCAGAGACTCGGGCGCTCGCAGAGACCGTCTGGGCGCAGCTCTTCGCTCGATACCTTGCCGAGCACCGGGAAGCCCTGAGCGAGGTGGACGAACTTGCGGTGCCCACCCCGTCGGTCTCGAAGGTCTGGAACCAGCACAACACCGGAACAGGAACGTTCATCGGTGGCGACGTCCACGGTGGCATGACCTTCAACTATGGCGGGGCGTCAGATGGCGGACGCTGAGCACCGGGAACAGCACAATCACGGCTCGGGCACGTTTGTAGGCGGTGACGTCCACGGTGGCTTCTGGCAGGTCTTTCTCCCGCCTTATGGGAAGAAGACGTCCGGTGATCTGGAGCCAACTAGACGACGGCCCGAGCAGGATGACGAGGAGGAGAACGACTACGAGGGCATCCTGGAGCCCATGGTCGGGTCTGCATGGATTGCGGCTTCGGCTGGTCTGGCCGTCGTCTATGCGGTCGCGGGCCGGCCGTGGACCGACCATGATCCGACTCCGGGCATCGCTGCACGCGTCGGCGTGGGGCTCGTCGGCTTCTACGTTTGCTTGGCCATGGCAGCCGCCTTCTTCGCTCGTCTCGCTCAGGTCTTCGAGCTCTGGTCGGAACAATGTGCCATCACGGCTGCACAAAGCCGAGGTCGGTTGGTGGCCAGACCCCCTGCGTCCATGTCCCGGGGCATGGCTGGCTTGACAGCAGGGGCAGCTGTCACAGCCGAACTGCTTGCGTCTCTGTACGGCTGGTCCTCTTTCGGCGGCGAAGTCTCCCAGCGCGCGCATCTAGCTCGGCTTAACGCGACTGCCAACGCGAACTCGGCTCGTGCAGCGGCGAAGAGGTCCAAGGCTTAAGCCGCGGGCCGGGGGCTCACCTTCGACAACCGCCAGCGATCAGGGAGGCTGGCCGCGGAAGCGTTACGACCGCGATTCGCCGCAGCAGCTAAGCGAGGCTGGGCTGCTGCTGCAGTGAAGGCGACGCGGTTGGCTCTGCCAATTCCCAGGTACTCCGGTCGCTTTGGGAGTTACTGTCTGGGGATGTTTGATGCACGTTTGCGGACTCTGCTCGGTGCGGCTCCAGGCGTCGCCACCTACGCGCAGTACTTGACCCTGGTCAGGAACCCTAGCGCCGCGGAGAGCACAGACGTGGACTACAAGGGCAAGCAGTACGAGAAGAAGCCGGAGTGGCAGGCTGAACTGGCCAAGGATGTCGCGGCCTTGGCCAACGCATCCGGAGGCACGCTGATCCTCGGCTTGGAGGAGGACCGCGCTACCTCGGTCCCTGTCGGTGCCAACCCTGAGCCGCTGACTGATCAGCTCCGCAAGAACTACCGCGAAGCGCTGGTATGGCGCTTGGACCCGCTAGTGGAGTGTGACATCCATTTCATTCCCGAAGATCCATCTGCGCCGTCGCCGCGCGGACTGGTGGTCATATCGGTGCCGCCCAGTGCCAGAGGCCCGCACGCCGTCATGGGCTTCAAGGATGCCCGTGATCACACCCTGCGTTTTCCGTACCGCAACGACAACAACACCGCATACATGAATCTCACGCAGGTCAAACGTGCCATCGCTGCCGCCACCAGCCTGGCCGCCGGCCGCCACGGGATCCTGATGGCCAACCACGAGGCCATCACAACCGATGCCCGTTCACGGCCTGGCCCCAGGATCGCTCTAACCCTCGTCCCCGACCTTCCCGGCGCGTTCCCCATCGACAGCGCCACCTTCCATGCCTTCCGCCGTGAACTGGCCCAGGCCGAGATGCCCTTCTACGGCCGGGACGTGTTCTTGTCCTTCGGCGTGGGGCCGCGCCGCTTCACCGCCTCGACCGGCGAGTCCCGCTCCCGCCACGTGGCGCACTTCCACGCCGACGGCTCAGCGGCTTGGGCTACCGAAGGGCCACTCGTAGGAGCCTTCGATAGCAGCGATGAAGCACTCCACAACCCCGCTCAAAGCTGGCACAGCGACCATGTGGTGATGAACGTCCTGGCCATACTGCAGTACCTGACCCGGCACAGTGCGACCCGCGCTGGCGCCTCCGGTACTGCGACCGCCCGCCTGACCTTGAGCGTCGGCGCCAACGGCCGGGCCTGCGGACTGGCCAGCGATCGCGGTAGCACGGCACACATGGTCTTCAGCTCCGCCGACCAACAACTAGCCGTCGGCCAAACCGGTCTCCTGCTCGGTGCGGCCGACGGCGCAAGCCTCCTGGTGCAGGCCGCCGCCGGCCTGCTCGCCGACTGTTATCAGCACTTCGGAGTCGTCGAGGCCGAACAGCTCACCCACGACGGCAAGATCAACCTGCCGGCCTGGGGACGCCGGTCTCACGAAATGATCAGTGCATGGGCGCAAGGCGTGGGCGTCGACATTCGAACTAACCCCTGAGGGGCCTGCTCGTGAGCCCACGAGTGTTTCTGTCGTCGCCCTGGCGCTCGGCCTTCACCAGGCAGGCGGCGACCTGGATGCGGGCTACATCCACATCCGCAAGAACCGACTTCGCGTCACGCACGCCCCGTGCGGCTAACGCTGGCCACCCAGCAGACCGACGGCTGTTCACAGGCCGGTGATGGGCTGCCCCGTGAGTGCTTGGGCGATCTGCCAGAGCTGTCCGCCGCGGGACGCCTTCACGAGAACGACGTCGCCGGGGCGGAGGATGGAGGCCAGGTAGGCGGCGGCGGTGCCGTTGTCGCCGACCATCGCGATGTCCGGGACGCCTGCCGCGCCCGCCGCGAGGGCGAGTTGCTTGGCGAGTGTGTCGCCGACCGCTACGACGAGATCGACGCCGTTCTCGGCTGCCATGCGGCCGACCGCGCGGTGAGCTTCGACGGCTTCGTCGCCGAGCTCCAGCATTTCTCCGAGTACGGCGATCCTTCGGCCGCCTGCGGCCTCGGTCGTGTCGCCGTCTGCCTCGGTCATCAGGACTCTCCGTCGTTCAGGGGCGCGAAGGTGATCGCGCGGCCGGCGTAGGAAGGGGACAGGCGGCTCAGGGGAACTCGATCGTGCGTCTGGCCCCAGGCCGATGGGTCTCGGATGAAGATCGTCGGGTCGGGGCCGTCCTCGTAGCCGCGGAGGATGACGAGGTGGCCTCCCGAACGTCCGTCGTCGGGGAGCTGCTCGGTGACGGACGCGATGATGGGTGCGTCGTCGAGTCGGGTGAGTAGGTCTTCGACCGGCACGGGCTCTGCGGCCGAGGGGACGCCGAGGTCGGTGGCCAGGCTCGCGATCCCCGCGTGGAGCGCCCCACGCGGGGTCAGAACCTCGTTCTTGACCGCGAGTTTCAGTAGCTCCGTGACCGTGGGTGCCTCGCGCCCGTAGGCGAGCAGGATCATCCTCAGAGACGCCAGGCCGCATGCCCGGTTGGACCAGTCCACCCTGTCCCCGAGGGCCCAGCCTCCGTGCCGATCCCATTCCTCGGGGGCGATGAGCTGTCGGCACATAGGGACATCGTGGACGCGCGACACAGCGGGCGGGCTCCTACGGTGAGACGGCAGCCTCCCGGGTCAGCGTGGTGCTGGAGAACGCGGGAGTGGGCAGGGGGACATCGTATGGCGGGCGGGCCAACGCCTCGTGCAGCATGGCCACTACGACGTCCGTGTGTGTGAGTCCGACCATCGCGGCGCCCACCACGAAGTTGCTGTCACGGGACATGCCTGGCGTGCTGTTGACCTCCAGCACGTACGGCTCGTCGTCCTCGGCGAGGATGAAGTCGACGCGCGCCGAACCACGCAACCCGAGTCCGTCCCACAGCGTCGTGGCGCACTCGGTGACCTTGGCCAGCACCTCCGGCGACAACTCGGCGGCCCGCACGGCCACGGCGCCCCTGGAGTCCGCGTCGAGCTTGGTGTCGGCGTCGTAGAACTCCGCGTCAGTCGCCTCGGTGGCCAGCGGAGGGAACACCACGACCGCGCCTTCAGGGAGTTCGAGGAGCCCCACGGTCAGCGGTACGCCGGTCAGATAGTCCTCGACCAGCACGGCATCGCCTTCTTCGCCGGCCGCGTCCGCCAACGCCTGGGGAAGCTCTGCCTGTTCGCGCACCAGGCTCATGCCCACGCTGGAGCCGCCGAACGGTGGTTTGACCATCGCGGCCCGTCCGTTCCATTGCAAAGGCCCGCCGGACCACACCCACCACCCCGGCGTGGGGACGCCGAGGCTCAGCATCACCCGCTTGCACAGGATCTTGTCGGCGGCCACCGCGGATGCCGCGACTCCGCTGCCGCAGTACGGCACGCGCAGGTAGTCGAGCAGGCCCTGCAGCCTCCCGTCTTCCCCGTACGGACCGTGAAGGTTCGAGAGGGCGACGTCGTAGCCGGCCAACTCCGTGATGAAGTCCGGCTCGCACGGGTTGAGCACTTTCCAGCGGGCGCCGATGTCGTCGAGGCCCTCGGACAGGGCGGTCACGGAGCGCTGGTCCACGGGGCATTTCGAATGGTAGAGCCGGTCCTCGGCTGACACCGGCCCGTAGACGAGGGCGACACCGAGCCCCTCTCGGTCGCGCTGCCAGTCGCGAAGGTTCTGGGCGGCCTCGCGCACTGCGAGGTCAGAGCTGGAAGTGAGGAACTGAGTCATGCGAGGACCCCTTCGAAGGTGTGGGTGACCGGCCCGCCGACCCAGTGCGTTCGCTTCGGTCGGTCGGGATGTGGCCGGACGGTGAGCGGTTCCCCGGCGCGGTTGTGGACGGTGACGGCGCGCGGCGACACGAGGCCGCGCAGGGTGGCGATGACGACGGCCGCGACGGCACCGCTTCCGCACGACAGGGTTTCCGCCTCGACGCCGCGCTCGTAGGTACGGATCTTCAGCGCCTGGCGGCCGGCGGCCTGTACGAAGTTGACGTTCGTCCCCAGCGGGGCCAGGTCGGCGTGGTGGCGGATGAGGCGTCCGACGAGTACTGCGTCGATGGCATCCACGTCGTCTACGACGGCGACGACGTGTTCGGTGCCGGTGTGGGCGCTGTCGAACCAAGTGGGCTTGCCGTTGATGACGGTCTGAACTCGTCGGGGATGGACCGCGCCGACTTCGGCGGTGACCCACACGGAGTCGTCGCTCACGATCGCCTCGTGCATCACCCCCGCCATACGGAGACTCATCTCGCGGAAGCCGTGGTCGTGGTGCGCGGCCCAGGCGGTACACCGCAGAGCGTTGCCGCACATCGTCGCGATCGAGCCGTCGGCGTTGAAGCAGCCGACTTCGAGGACGACCGGACTGATGCTGATCAGGCTGCTGATGACAAGGCCGTCCGCGCCTACGCCGGTTCGCCTGGCACAGAGGCGCTCGGCCTCCTTTGGCCAGTCCTTCTCGCTGTCCGGCGCGGGGTCGGACAACAGGACGAAGTCGTTCCCCGCTCCGTGGATCTTGCGGAAGCGCATGGCGAAGCTCCTCGCTGGCGTGAGGTGGCAGTTCTCGTGGTGGCTGAATGGGGGCCGGGATCAGAGGAGTTCGACGGGCCGGTATGTGGTCGCCGACTCCTTCATGACCCACGGGGAGTGCCTGTCGAAGATCAGAACGCGGCGCCCCGCGGTGCCGGCGGACCTCATGTCGCGGACCCGCAGGTACAACCCGTCGAGGAACACGAAATCGCCTACGTGGACATCGCTTGGCTGCCTGTAACCGGGGATGGTGCCGAGAGGAGGAGGCACAGGAGTTGGTTCGGTGGTGCGGCGCTCGTACATTCAGCCCCTCCAGATGGCCAGGAGGATCGAACCGCCGAGCGCCAAGCGACTTGCCACGTAGGCGAGTTGCTGGTTGCGAGGACTCATGCGGCGCCGACCATATGACCGCGCAGGCGGTCGCGGACCGACGCAATGCCGATATCGGCCACGGGCACCCAAGCGGCTGTGCCGGTCTCGATCATCGTGGGGAGGACAGCTCCCGAGTGGGCCCGGAAGAGATACCTGAAGCCGACCCTGATGCGGGGGCCGTACTCGGGCCTGGCCTTGGACACGTCGAGGAGGAAAGGGCCCTCGCTGCCGGGCTCCGTCCACACGTCGCGGATGCCGACCTCTTCGGCCAGGAGTCGCAAGGCCGCGCCGCTGAGCGAGTCGTCCTGGGGCTCAGGTTGGGCCTCGGCGAGAGCGAAACCACCTCCGTGCCGCAGGGACAGCACACGATGGTGCTCGTCCACAACGACCGCTCCGGTCATCACCAGGGGACAGCGCATGTTGTGGAGGCAGGCTCCGCGCTGTGCGTGATCACGTGCAGCGTCGTACACGGGCATGAGTGACATCGTCTCGGCGGGGTGCTCATGGACGTAGTGGGAAAGCTCTCTCACGATCTTGTCGGTTGTGACACTCACGGTGCACCAAGCCCATGACGTTGTGTGTAGATCCACAGGAGCCTTCGCGTGACGTCGGCGGCATCTCGGAGGTAGATGAAGGCGCCGAACGACGGTGTCTCCGCGGTCGGGCGGTTCTGCAAGTCGAGGAGCCGGTACCCCGTATGGAACAACTCCCGTACGTCCTCGTCCTCGTCCGCCCCCAGATCCTCACCGAGCAGAAGGTTGAGGTGTCCGACGATCTCCGGCAGGGCGGTGTCCATGTCCTTGCGGGTGGAGGTGGCCATCTGCATGGAGAGGGCTGCCTCGGTGCTTTCCGAAATCGTCTCGACGTCGACGGGGAGAACTTCGGTTCCCGCGCTGTCGGTTGCTCTCGATGCCTTGCCACTACTTGCCACAGTGATCACCGTCTCGCCCCTTCAATGCGCGTTTCCGGCCGTGCCAGTAACGCTAAGAAGGGCGACGGGAGGGGTTCTATGAATGTGCCGGAACTTGCCCGGCATTCACCCCAGGGATTCGATGGCCGCCGTGATGATTTCGCGCGCCGCCGAGCCGTAGACGGCAAGCTCGGCCAGATCCGTGAACGTCTGGGCATACATGGCAAGTTCGTGCTTCTGCGTGACGGCGAGATGGGCCGAGACGAGTTCGACGTGGACCGTGTGGTCGTCGTACAGGAAGAAGCCTTCGACCGGCCAGAGGCTGGAACGGTCGGCGTCCTCAGGAATGATGCCGATGCTCACCGACGGCAGCGCCATAACGCTGAGCAGATAGCCGAGTTGGCCGGCCATCACTTCCGTCCCGCCTATGCGCTTTCGGAGCGCTCCTTCTTCCAGGAGGATCGCGAACGTGTGGTTGCCGTACACGATCTGCTGCTTCTCCACGCGCACCTTGACGGCCGTCGGCACGTCATCAATGAGGCCGCGGCGGTCGCGAATTGAGGTGAGCAGTGCGGTGATGTACGAGGCCGTCTGCACCGGTCCGGGAATGAGCCAGGGGGAGTAGATACGGAAGCGCTGGGTGCGTTCCCACAGGGGGAGGACTGACTCCTGGGCCTGTTTCAGGCCGGTGCGCTCCATCCGGCGCCACTCGACGTACATGCCCTCGATGCCGCGGGCCGTCGAGACGAGGTCCTCGGCCGCGCTCTCCGCGCCGCACGCAGCGGCCCACGCACGAAGGTCGCGCTCCGAGGGCGGGCGTGTGCCGCTCTCGAAGCGCGAACACTTCGACTCGTGCCAGCCGAGGCTGCCGGCCAACGCTCGTTTGGTGAGCCCGGCTTCGAGCCGGATTTCGCTCAGGCGTTTGCCGAGAGCCCTGCGTGCTTCCTGAACGCTCGAAGATGGCGATGTCATGTCGCTGCGAAGGTACTGTTCGGGCTGTCAGACCGGCTGGAACTCTGCGTGCGGTGTTGCCCGCGTCCATACGGCCTCGAAGGCCGACTCGCAGAGCTTGGCGACCGCTGGGTCGTCCGTGAGTTCCACCTCCATGTTCTCGCCTTCGCCGTCGAAGTGGTTGACGAGGACGAGGTTGGAGTCGAAAAGCCAGAAGTCGTTGCCCGGGAGCGCGAGGTCCGTGGCGTGTCGCCGGGAGAGCCAGCGGACGTCCTCGCCGGCGGCGATGTTGAGTCCGTCCGTCACGTCGTACTCGAAGCGGATGTACTCGCTGACGGGAGTCGAGACGACGCGGGCCCGGCGGACCTCGACGCTTCGCGAGGTGGCCTCCGTGACGATGGCGTGCCAGTCGCCCCAGCGCTCGGCCGGGTCGAGCGTGATGCCGGCCTTCCAGTCGATGAAGGCCGGGTCCGACTTCATGTAGGCGTCGCGCGTCTCCAGATGGACAGCCGTCCGCTGGCAGTCGCGGAACAGCTCCTCAAACGTCGGGGTCCTCGTCAACCTTCTTCACCTCCAGGAAGAACTGCACCATGCGCCGGGGGATCTCCACCACCGACTCATGACCGGGGATGTCCATCTGCCCGAGGCGCTCGATGTCCTCCACCTTCAGCCCCTGCACGAGGTAGCTGTCCTTCTCCTCGTCGAGGTAGATGGTGGGGGAGCCGCCACTGGGACTCTCCGGGTCCTTACCGAGCTTGCGCAGGGCCATGATGTCCTCCTCGGATGCCGGTAACGATCTCTGTGCCAGAGCTTGCCCGTGGGTGTGCCGTGGAGCTAGGAACTTGCCGAAACTTGCCGGGTGGACATGGGAGTTGACCTTACGTGGCCTGGGTCGGGGCCACGAGCAGTGCGCCCGGTGCGGCCCTCAGGGATGGCCGGATCCGGTTGCTGCAGGCCCCAATTCACCAGTTCGCCGGAGGCAGACACGGAAGATCCCGCAGGGACTGGAGTCCTGCGGCAGAGCATGTCAACGTACAACACCCTGCTCGGAGAGCCGTTCCGAGCCCATGGCCATGGAGGCGCCCCTGCTCCCGCACCATCCCGGTGAACCGTCCCATCCCGACTCGCCAGATCCGGTCTACTGGGTTACCCCGCGCCACTTGGCCGGTGACGACGGCGTGCTCGCCGAGCGGATCGGTGACACCCTGGTCGAACTTGGCTGGCGCATGTGGCCCACTGCCCGCGACACCCTGCTCTACGTGAGTCCGGACGGGCTGCGCGGTGCGGAGTGGCTCCTCGCGGCCTATCCGTTCAGGTTGGGCGGGCTTTCCATAGCTTGGCAGTTGAGTGTCCGCCCGCACGCCGACGCCGTGATGGCGTCGTGGAACGCGTACTTCACCACCGGTGTTCCGTACGAGGTACTCGCCGATCTCCTCGTGGCGATCGACGCCCGTGAGGCGCCCGACCTCGCCTTCGAGGGAGCCGAGACGGTGATCAACGTGCTCAGCGCCCAAGGCTGGGTCCGCGACGTGGATCGCCCTCGTACGACTGCTATCGATCCCGGACTCACCTCCAGCGTCTCCCTCGAACCAGTGCCCCCGTTCATCCAGGACGCCGACCCACGCCCTGATCTGTTCGGTTGGCAGGCGTGGGCAGAGCCCGTTCTTGGCGTCCCGTACCTGTGGTGCGCCAGCTTCAGTGCCAGCGTCCCGCATGACCTGGTCGCTGTTTTCGCCTCCTCGCTCGCCTCGCCGGTCCCGGTACCCCGCCGGGTGTTGCCCAGGAGCTCCGAGGGCCGGCTGACCATCCGTCGCCGCTGACGCGCCAAGTCCTGGGGCCTGCCTGCCTCATCGGTGCCCCTCTGCCTGTCCTAGGTAGAGGGGCACCGGCGTATGCGCCGTCTCAGCGGATCTTGCGGGGCCGGTCGTCTCGGCTCGGGGCAGGCGAGACTGCCCGCCCGCTTCGCCTGGCGGCAGTGGGGGCGTGGTCGGACATCGTGGTGGCGTCGGCGGGTAGATCGGCCATCCGGCGCAGCCGCCACACCAGCACGTCACTGATCGAGTCGGCGGTGCCCAACTCCCTTTGTCCGGCAGCCTCCGTCAACAGCGCCGCGGGATCGTGGCCGGCGCTTTCGGTGTCGGCGAGGGTGACCGCCAAGGCGTGCCAGCCCGGCTCGGCCAGGATCTGCTCGGCCAACTCGGGTACCGCCGCCCGCAGATGGGCGGCGTGCTTGTGTCGCAGGGGCTGCGACAGGCGTCGGCCACGCTGATAGAGCACGTTCATGGGGACACTGGCTGCGGCTCGGTAGGCCGTGCGCAGGTGTCCGGCGGCCTCGCGGGCTGCGGCTGCCTGCTGGGCGTGTTCCCTTTTGGCGTGCCAGTGGGCAGCGGCGGTGGCGAGGAAGAACAGCATGTCGATCGCCATGGCGGTGGTCGCACCGTCTTCGCCGCGGCCGAGGGCAGGGCCGCTGTGGACGAGGTCGCGGGCGGCCTGGCGCAGGGCACGGTCGTGGCCGCGCTCGGCTTTGATGTGGGAGCGGGTGGCCCGCTCGAACACGAAGGCCGCCTCGCGCAGTTCGGCGCGGGTGTGGGCGGCGGAGGTCTTGGCGAGCGCGTCCAGGACCTCTCCGGCGGCGGCGATGTGCGCGGCCACCTGGGCGTCCTCACCGTGATCGATGACCAGCACGGCCTGCCACACGGCGGTGGCCGTCCGGCGCCGTGCCATCGCGGGCCCGCTCGGGGCCTGGGCGGACGGCGTGGTGCCCGGGCCCTGGCTCGGGGTGCCGTCGGAGAAGCGCTTGCGGATGCGGGGCAGGCACAGGTCGGGGGCGAGGGTGGAACCGGCGTAGTAGACGGGCTCCTTGTCCCCGTTGCGGTCGTCGGGCAGGGCGACCTTGTATCCCTGCAAGTCGCCGGAGGGCAGCACCTTGGTGCGCACGAGCAGCCCGGCACCCTTGAGACGGTCGAGGAACTCCTCCTCACTGCTCGCGCCGGCCACCGCGCGGCGCACGGTCTCGCGCAGCTCCTCGCGGGCGGTGCGGTCCCGGCCCTCGCGTTCAGCCTTGTGCCGTTCGGCGCTGGTCGGCCTCTTGGCGGCGGTGCCGTCCCCGGCCGGGACGCGGCGCAGTCCGTAGTCGACTTCGATGCGGCGGCACTCGGCCTGGGCGCGACGGGCCTCGTTGTGCAGGCGGGGTCGGCGGCCGTCGTCGCGTACGAGGGTGGCGATGATGTGGATGTGGTCGTCGGCGTGCCGGACGGCCGCCCACCGGCAGGCGGTTTCGTCGCCGTCGGGGGCGATGCCGGTGGTGGCGACCATGCGGCGGGCGATGGCTGCCCAGTCCTCGTCGGACAGGATCGGGTCCTCGGGGGCGGCCCGTACGGACAGGTGCCATACGTGCTTCTCGGGGCGCTTGCCGACGGGCAGGGCGTTGACGGGCTGGTCGAGCAGGCGCTGGAGCTGTTCGTAGGTGGCCTTCGGGTCGCGGCCGGGGTCGGGGGTGAGCGGGTCGAAGGCGGCCACCAGGTGCGGGTCGATGTGCTCCTCTTCGGTGCCGGGGCCGTAGAGGTAGTGGACCAGGCCGATCGTCTCGCTGCCGCGGTCGTGGATGCTGGGGATCACGCAGGGGCACCATTGTCGCGGTGGGCGAGCAGGGTATCGGCGGCGTCCTCCATGCGGCGGGCGGCGTTGCCGACGGCCTCGGCCGTCGCGTCCAGGTGGGGTGCGTCGGCGCCGGAGTTGAGGGCCTTGGCGACCTGGTTGAACAGGCCGTGGATGCGGCCCAGGTGCCGGCGGGCGGCGAACAGCTCGTTGATGACGTCCCGTTCCGTCGCGATCTCGGCAGCGGTGCGGTTCAGGTCGCGGGCGGCCTTGTCGGCGGCGTAGGCGAGGAAGGCGGCGTTGGACATCTGGCAGTGGGCGGCGGCGTCGGTGAATCGCTTGAACTCGGTGTCGTTCATACGGCAGCTGGGCTGCTTCAGTCGCTTGCGGGACTTCGGCAGACGAGCGCGCTGACGTCTGGTCGACACGGACTCGGCCTGCCTCCTTCCTCCCTGCTGCGGTCCGCCCTCGGTCGCAGCCTGACTGCCCGGCGCCCCCTGGCGCCGGGCTGTTCCCGCCACCCCCGGGGCGGGAACTCCGGAAGCATCGCTTCCGGTACAACTTGCTGCGCTGTTCAGGCCAGCGGTCATCTGCCCTTCGGGTGTAGGGAGTTCGTAGTTCGGGTCGGGCATGGATCGGTTCTCCGTGAGTGCTGTTGCCGGGTGCTTCGCTGTGCGCAATCCCCGTGCCCCCGGGCTTGTCTGCCTGGGGGCACGGGGTGAGCTGGAAGGGCGGGGCGGTCGGTGTGTTTGCGGGGCTCAGGTGGTGCCGACAGCGGCTGTGCCGCGTTGCCTCTGGCGCTCGGAGGCGGCTTCGTCGCGTCCGTCGAGAGGCACGGTCTCGGAGCCGTCGTGGGCGGCGGGATCTGGCCGGTCGGTGCGCTCGGTCTGCAGCTGGTCGCGCAGGGCGCGGGCGCGGGTCTGGCTGATCCTGAGTTTGTTGCGCAGGCGCTGTGCGGTCAGCCGGTCGTCGCTCCAGTCGGCGGTCAGGCGCCGGGCCTCGTCGAGGACTTCGGCGTCGGTGCGCGTGCGGTCGGCGGTCGACTTTGTGGTGGAGGGGACCCGACCGGTCGCACGGCGTGAGGCGGCTCCGCTCGGCTCAACCGTGGCGGCCGACCGGAGCGGTCGGGCAGGGTGGGCAGCCTGGTCGGCCTCGGTCGGCTTGGGCACGGGCGTCTTGGCGGCCTTTGCGGGGGCCGACTCGGTCGGCGGCTCGGGGACCGATAGGGCCTGGTCAGAGGCCGACCGTGCGGCCTGCTCGTCGGCCTGCCGACCAACCGCTTCGGCAGGGTCAGCCGACTCGGGGTTGTGGTGCAGCACCTTCGCCACGAGGTCCGACCCGAAGTAGATCGACCCGACCGGGAGCGAGGTCGCCAGGAGTACGAGGGCCCAGTTCGCCGGCTCCCAGTCGGTCAGTCGGCCCCACCGGGTCGGCGTGGTGTGCAGGGCAGGGGCCAGGCCGTGCACGTAGTTCAGCAGGAGGCTGGCGATCGTGTAGGTCGCCAGGACCCGCAGTGCGAACTTACGGTCGGCATCGGGCAACACGAGCGTGGCGATCAGCGCGAGGGCCATCAGCCCGTCGACCACGATCGGGTAGAACAGGGCGGCGGTGGGGTCGGCGCCGATGGCGCGGGCGACGTCGGACAAGGCGTTCCACGAGACCCGGAAGGCCATGAGGACCACAGCCATCAGGCCGACGACGAGGGTGAATCGTGCACTGCGGTTCGGGCGATGACTCCCAGCTCGTACGTCTGCGTGGCGGCGGTAGCGAGCTCGGAGACGGGCGATGCGGGAGCGATGGCTGTCGGCGCTGGGGATGGCGACCGGAGCTATCGGGGTGGGGGAGGGCAAGTCAGATATCTCCAGGGTGGGCGTAGGCGGGCATGAGGTGAGGTCTCCGAGGAAGCCGTCCGGGCATGGCATTGGTGCTGCCGACGGGCGGTGAAGGTGGGATTCGGGTGCGGCGGAGAGGCCGTTGGTCAGGCACCGCCGCCGATACGGCAGCCGCCGGTCACGCGGCTTCCTGCCGGGCTAGCTCCGCCACGGCGAGGTCCACGCGGGTGGGGTGCGGCCTCGTGCGGGGTGCGTTGCCCCGGGCGTGGCCGTCGAGCCCGAGGCGCCGGCTGCGACAGGGCTCGCCCTTGTCGGCGTGGCACCACCGGCACGGGACGCTGAGAGCGTCGGGCTGCCCGGCGGCGACGGCAGCCTCGCGGGCGGCACGCGCGGGCCGGTAGGGGGCGAGTGCCGCGCGGACGGCCGGCGGGATGGACGATCCGACGGTGGCAAGGCGGGCATCGATGTCCCGGTGCGGGCCCCCGGTGAGCTGTCGGTGCGGGGAGGGCGCGGCCTTGCCGGTGGCGACGGCGTGCCGTGTGCCGAGCAGTTCGGTGCGCCAGGCGGCGGGGTTGTCCGGATCGGCGACCGGAGTGGGATCGGTGTGCCGGTCCAGGCGGTTGCGGCGGTAGGAGCGCCACTTGCGGGCGACGTCCACCAGACGCGGGCGCGGTCAACTTCGAGAAGTACGCGCTCCGTTGGAAGGAGGAGCGCGGTCTGGCCCCCACCACGCTCGACCGCTACGACGGGCTGCTGCGCCTTCACATCCTGCCGACCTTCGGCGGGAAGGACCTGGACGAGATCACCCCGCCGTCCGTCCGCACGTGGCGCGCAGAGCGCCTGAAGGCGACCGGCGCCACCACGGTCGCCAAGTCGTACCGCCTGCTGAAGGCCATCCTCCAGACGGCGGTCGACGACGACCTCCTGCGCAGCAACCCGTGCCGCATCAAGGGCGCCGGCAAGGAGGAGGCCGACGAACGTCCCACCGCCACCATCGAGCAGGTCTTCGACCTCGCCGACGCCATGGGCCCGCGTTGGCGCCTGATGGTCCTGCTCGGCGCCTTCGCCTCCCTCCGCCCGGAGGAGCTGGCCGAACTGCGCCGACGCAGTGTCGATCTCGCCGCATGCTCGCTGCGCGTCACGCAGGCGTCCCCGGAGCTGACCAACGGCAAGCGTGTCACCGGCGATCCCAAGACCCGGGCGGGCAAACGCACCGTCTACCTGCCGGACTTCATGCTTCCGGAGCTGCGACGTCACATGCAGTGGTTCGCGGAGAAGGAGGTGGGCGGCCTCCTGTTCGTCGGTGAGAAGGGTGCCCCCTTCCGCCGCTCGACCTTCGGTCGGAAATGGCGCAGGGCCCGTACCAAGGTCGGGATGCCGGACAACTTCCGCTTCTACGACCTCCGCCACACGGGCAACACCCTCGCAGCCGACACCGGCGCCAAGTTGAAGGACCTCATGGTCCGCGCCGGCCAGTCCTCCGAGCGCGCCCAGCTGATCTATCAGCACTCGACGGCGAAGCATCAGCGAAGGTTGGCGCAGGGCATCAACGCCGTGGTGCGGCAGCAACTGCACGAGGCGGCTGCCGAGGGAAGGCCAGCCGCAGAGGCATGACGACGCGGTGGCCGTACAGAAACCGGTCGGTCAGGCCCTTCGGCCGGGTTCAGTGCCCCAGAAGTCGCGCTGGTACGGCACCTGCAGCACCGTGCGCCCCTCGTGCCCCCTTGAGCGACGGCTTCCGTTGAGATCAGCTTTCCCTGTACGTGCTGACAGGGGAGTTGAGGCTGGTCGTGGCCAGCCCTTCTGGAGGGGGAGTGGTGGCGATCAAGTTGCTGTCGGTCTTGCCTGCGCAGAACGATCTGATCGAGCAGGCTATTGCGCTGGGCGATCGATACACCAAGACGTTGGGGCTCCTGACGCCTCCCGCGTACCGCAAGGCAGCGGAAGACGGTGGACTTCTCGTCGTAGTTGAAGCGGACGAGATCATTGGTTACGCGCTGTTCGGGCTTCCGAAGAGGAGCGCGCACATACGCCTGGCCCACCTGTGTGTGGCAGAGGAGCAGCGTGGCAGGGGCATCGCACGGCGGCTGGTGACGGAGATCCGGGAGAAGTATCCGCAACGGCTCGGTATCAAGGCCAAGTGCCGACGGGACTACGGCCTTAGCGACATGTGGACGAGTCTGGGATTTGTCCCGCACGGCGAGGTACGGGGGCGCGGCCGGGACGGGGAGATCCTCGACGGGTGGTGGCTGGATCTCGGGCACCCTGACCTCTTCACGGACGTGGAGAGCGACGCCCTGCTGGTGGTGACTGTCGACCATGGGGTGTTCGCCGATCTACGCGGGCTCACCGACACAACCGACGCCGAAGAATCCCGCGCACTCGAAGCGGGCTGGATGACAGACCTCGTCGAACTCGCCTACACACCCCAACTGGTCCATCAGATCCGTGACATTGCCGACACTGCGGATCGCCAGCATCAGAGGGCGGCGCTGCACGGACTGCGCCAACTGACTCCCGATCCTGTCGCCACGGCCGAGCGCGCAACTGAGCTGCTCAGTGCGGTCGCGGAGGTGCTGCCGAACTTGCCCGTCGATGGCGCACTCCGTCGCTGTGTGCAGTACGTGGCCGAGACCTCGTGCGCCGGCCTCCAAGTGCTGGCCACCCGAAACCCTCTTCTGTCTCAACTAGCTGATGTGGCCTGGGAAGTTGCCCGGGTCCGTGTCGTATCGCCTGCCACCGTCACGCTGCACGTGGACGAGCTTCGGCAGGCCCAGGTGTACCGCCCGGCGGACTTGATGGGCACGGACTTCCGATCGATGGAGGTGTCCCCAGGTGCGGAAGCTGAACTAGTCGCCTTCTTCCATCAGTCCAGCGGAGACGATGGGCCAGCTTTTGCCGCGCGTTTGCGCTCCCTGACCGAGGACACGATCGTGTGGCGCCGTGAACTGCTGCGGGATGGCGCGGGTCGCCCCGTCGCCCTCTACGCGTGGGCTCTGGATGGGCGGACGCTGATTGTCTCCATGCTCCGCACTACGGAGCACCCGCTCGAAGAGACCCTGGCCAGACAACTTCTCTTCCTCCTCAAGCGCCTTGGACGTGACTTTGGCGCCGAGATCATACGGATCACAGATCCGCATCCCTCCGCGGTCGCCAAAGCGGCCGCCGGGGACGACGGCTTCTTCGAGCACGACGGCAGGCTCGTGGCTCTCCTAGTGAACGTCTGCGGTACGGCAGCCGAGGTGGAGGCCGTGGCTGGCGGGCTCGCTCGCGAGCTGACCGTGGAGGCAGCCGTCCTGCAGGAGGGGATGCCTGCCGAAGTAGCCGCCGTGGTGGAACGCGCCTGGTGGCCTGCGAAGGTCGTCGACTCCGGGCTCCAGTCCTTCCTGGTGCCGATCAAGCCGCGTTGGTCCACCGAACTGTTCAACTTCCCAGCAATGCTCCTGCCCCGTAGCCATGTCCTGGGCATCAGCAGGGAGCATGTCTACTACCGCTCCTCGGGGCGCCGAGGCGAGAGCGTTCCCGCGCGCCTCCTCTGGTACGTCAGCGAAGGCCCTTCCGGCGTGGAAAGCCAGATGGTCGTGGGCAGTTCGAGGCTGGACGAGGTGGTCATCGACACACCCGACGCCCTCTTCTCAAAATTCGAACACCTGGGCGTATATGGTCGGGCTGAGGTGCACGGAGCCGCTGACGCCTCTGGTCATGCCATGGCGCTGAGGTTCTCGGACACCGAGATCTTCCCTGAGCCAGTGACGCTGCGACGATTGGCCTTGCTGGCCAGGGAGCTGGGACTACCTTGGTCGTCGAACTCGCTGATCTCGCTGTCGAAGATCAGCAACGAGCTGTTCCAGGCGGTCTATCAAGAGGGGCACCGAGAGACGTGAACGATCCGGAACGCGCGATGCTGCTGTCCGTCCACCCGCGCTTCGCCACCGCGATCCTGGCTGGCAGCAAGACGGTGGAGGTTCGCCGCCAACGTGTCGCTGCGCCTCCTGGAACCCCAATCCTGCTCTACGCGACCGCGCCCACCATGGCCGTGGTGGGCATGGCACGCATTGCGGCGGTCCACGTCGCCTCGCCCAGGGAAGTCTGGTCGACCCACCGCGCCCAGACGGGGATCACCCGCCGCGAATACGACACCTACATGACCGGTGCGACCCAGGCGAGTGGCCTTACGTTGGAGGATCCCATCTCCTTCGACGAGCCCGTGACGCTGAGCGCGCTGCGCGCTGCCGGCACCTTCCACCCACCGCAGAGCTATCGCTACATGAAGGGCGAAGAGCTTCGGCAGGTGGCCGCGGCGGGACCTGTCGTAGGCACCGCCCTTCGCGAGGCTCTCGGTGACCTGGCGCCCGCCTAGTGGTGGAGGGTTGTCGTGCGCGAGGGTGATGGACGCTTGGTCGGACGCGGCGGTCTTCTCATGGTGGGTCATGTGCCGCGCCACCGTTCGAGCCAACGGCAGACCCTTGAACGGTAACTTGGCCGTCACCCTCAGTCTCGTAATGGCCGATGCGGCCGGTCCTCTGGGTGTTGCTCGTGTGCTTCTGATACCGAGAACCTGCATCCGGGTGCTTTGGCGATTCGACCCCATCGCTCTGGCATGCCGGACGTTCCTGCAACTGGACGTTTACACCTGGCCGTTGCGGATGCTAAAGGTCTGGACCGCCATGCAGCCTACGAGGGCGAAAGTTGGTATTGCAACCAAGTTGCCCTCCGCTTAGTGAAGTTGACGCTGTGAAAGATGCGGGTTTAGCCTGGTCGGGTACGAGCCCTTCATTACCTCGCGAAACAGCAGGCGGCAGAAGGCCGAATGCCACTTGGGACTCTGACTGGCGGACCTCACGGACTCATTGAGTCTCAGCAGGCCGTTGAGGACGAACCTGGGGAGCGTCGTAGCGGAGTGACGCAGCGCGTATCGCCCGAATCCATATGCCCGGCCGTGTCACAACCCGGCTGGAGCGATCAGTTCGAAGCGGTGCAGCCGCACATTGTCCTGATCACGTTCGGATTCGAGCGAGAGGCCGGAAGCAGCCATCAACACCGATCAGCCGGTCGACCATACCTTCTACGTCGACGATTCCGGCATCCCCAGCACTGGCCTCGCGCTCTACACCGCACTCGGTGTTCCCACTGGGCGTGCTCCCGAAGTCCTTCGTGCCTGGCGAGACCTGCGCAACCAGTGGTATCGCGAGCAAGGCGTCCCAACCGATTTTGAGCTGCACGCCACCAACTTTCTCTCAGGCCGTGGACGTCCGGGTGGCCGTAACCCCGCCAAGATCGAGCGGTATCGCATGGTGCAGACGGCCCTCGACGTCATCGGCGCGCAGACTTCACTCAGCATCGTGACCGTCTACACCGAGGGGCCGACGCATTGGGGCAGGGCCAAGCGGCAGGCGTACGGGGGGCTACTCCGGTGCCTCGACCGACGGCTGGCCGAGGCCGAGGAACGAGCCGCGCTGGTTGTCGACGGGGATGGCTCAGAACACCTCTACGAGGAGGTCCATCGGCAAGTGGACCCTCAACGCATTCCGTCAGCGGCCGTCGAAGTCCCGGCACACACCTCGGCGTTGATCCAGATGGCTGACGTGGTGGCTCACAGTGCTTGTCAAGCCATCGCGCGGCAGGAATCCAGGAGGTTCATGTGGGGGTGGTACAGCCGGCACCTGCCGAAAGCGCCCGCGCCAGAACGGTGCTAGTAGGACGGCGCTATGACGAAACCCCGGCCGGAAGCCGGGGCTCGTGTAAGCAGACCTGGCACGCGCACTCTGCGCGGCCCTGACTGCGCTACCAGTCTAACGGCCAGACCTCTAGTCAGCCAGTAGTGCCATCGACCGATCTGTGAATGTCAGCAGTCCTTTGAAAGGAAACACATGTCCGTCGCCAACGAATCCCAGGTTCAGGACGAGGAAGGGGGGGATGGTGCTGACCAGTCATCCAGCCTCGTCACTCTGGCGAACGGTCCCGAGACGATCTCTTTCCTCTTCTCTGGTGAGGAGTTCACGGTCTCGGGATTCGAGCGGGTCCTCCCAAGTGTCTCTAGCGCCGCTGAGCGCTCCCAACTCGTGAAAGCGGGTGCGGCGGCGGACGGTGCTTCGCTCGACGAGGACGCATGGCACGCTGTGGCTCGCGCCATTATTTCGCCCGAAGCGGCGGCAGCTCAGCTGCGCTCCTCCAAGGGCCAGGCATCCGCGCTGATCGAGGAGCATGTGGAGGGAGCAACGCTCCGGTCGCTCCACACCAGAGTCTGGCTCACCGAACTGTTTCCGGGACACCAGCCGCGGACCAGCCAAGGAGCACTTCCCGTTGATGACCCCGAGGTTTACGGCGACGTGGACGAGCACGGACGCCCCTACGCTCGGGTCGTCTACCGCTACCGGGACCGCGAGCATCTGCATGCCCACCTGGCACAGACCATCGAGCAGACCCGGCACGCCAACCCGAACCCCTACGACCGATCGATTCTGGCCCGTCGTATTA
Source organism: Streptomyces sp. NPDC002888 (assembly GCF_042888465.1). NCBI lineage: Bacteria > Bacillati > Actinomycetota > Actinomycetes > Kitasatosporales > Streptomycetaceae > Streptomyces > Streptomyces sp. NPDC002888. The sequence continues at coordinate 267,909 of NZ_JBIAPU010000002.1, forward strand.
CCCGTGCCGTCATCGCCCATCCATGTCGACTCGAATTCATGGACGGCAGTGAACACCTTGACGTACTCGCCGTGCGCGACGGGATCACCCGTCTGACTAGTGCTTGGGCTCTCCTCACCGAGGGTGAGGCGCCGTACGCCGATGACATCGCCGCGACCGCCCTCGAAGTCTTGTCCGCAGAAAAGCCGCAGCGACGCGGCGCTACGGAGAAGGCACTCAGCCAGCGTATGGCGCTCGGCCGGCAGGAAGCACTAAACGGCTTCCTAGCTGAATTCCAGCGCGGAGTGAACGAGACACAGCCAACGGATCGCTCAGTGCGCCTCGGGCAAACTCTCGTAGTGCCCGCCCAGATCACGGTGGGTGTCCATCGACATGGATCGGCGGGACTCTCCGCCGAAGAAGTTTTTGACGACGCAGTCCGCTCCATCCTCGCCTCGATCCACGTCGAGTTCCGGCACTGGGAGGCAGCAGCGCAGAACGTGGAGGTCGGCACACGAGCGATCAGCCGCGTCCGCCTTCCTGAACTGCCGCAGAACAACCTCCTCGATGGGATCATCGGTCTCGCACTCGGACGCCGGAAGCCCACGGACTTGCCGGATGTCTTCCACGACGACAGTATTCCTGGAACGCCTCTGTGGCGGGCTGTCTACCTGGTGCATTTCCTTACCCGGCCCAACGTCTTCGAGCAGGTCAAGAGGTTCGCCAAGGACATCAAGGGCACTAGCAAGATGAAGACCTCTGGATACGCGGAACTTCTCGGACCAGTCATCGACCTTCCCTGGCGGGGCTACAAGGCTGGATCGCTTCAGCAGGCTCGAAACGCCTGGGCGAACGGTGGAGTACTCACCAAGGCTGTGATGAGCGACTGGCGGCCCCTTCCCACGGCAGACTTCACCGAACTCGTCACACAGGCGTTGAACGGTAACGACAGCGCACGGCAGACACTCGCCGTGGCGGGGGGAGTCGCTCTTATCACGGACAAGCTCATCACACGGAATGTCGGGTCAGCAGTAGGCCGGACAGTGCCTTTCCGCGCCAACACGGATCAGATCGTGGCCGGGCTCGCAGACTCTGAGGAGGGTCTGTGGACCCTTGCCTTCGCTGCCCGGGCTTTTGAGGCCGAGCGGGAATGTCTCAACTCCTTCACTGATACACAACTCCTGGCACGCAACACGGCCACGATGTACTCCGTCCCTGCAGTCGATCTCACCGCCGAGGACAAGATCTGCAAGGACGCTGGCGGCGTTGCTGCCGAACCTCTTGACCAGTGGCGCGTTGTGACCCTCTCTGACCCGGATAGGGCTCGTGAGGCGGAAGACGAGCGGAACCAGCAGAAGGAGAATGATTCCCCTGAGCAGTCAATCTCCAATCAGTTGGCGGCTGAGCGTCGCGCCCTGCGTCAGGCCGTGGCCGACGCCAGGCAGGCAGTGACACGGCTGATGAGTCTTGCCGATGCGCCCGAAGCGCGAGCGACCACTGTCCATCCATTCGGATCGCCCGACGAGCTGGACCGAATCATCAAGGAAGTACGCAAGCTGGCCGGAGAGCTCCTCGTAAACCCCCAGGCCGCAGATCATGAGGACGATGAACAGGAAGAGGACGAGGGCATCGACGACGTCGCATAGGGCGCTTCCGCGTCGTCGGCCGGGAGCAGGACGGCAGCCACTTACCAGCCCGGCTATCACCTGCGTGACCCTGGGGCCGGAATCTGCGGTCGCCACGTCCACGACCTGCACACAGTCCGCAAACCACGCACTGCAAAACAAAGGAGTCAGGGACCCATACAGGGTAATGATCAAGCTGTGGCAGGAGCCGCACCAGTTGCTACACCAAACGCGATCAGTCGAAGAACAGGGTGGCCCACGGATGAGCAGGAACGACGCCGCCGTGATGTGAGCATGCCCCTCGTTGACCGATCGATGTGGGGAGCCACCCGTCCCTGCAGTGAGCAGTAGACGGCATCTCCACTCGGCTGACCTTGCTGGGTGCCTGGTCTATTCGGAAAGCCTGTGTGATAGAGCCGTCATCGAAGCACTCCTGGTGGTCGAGAACGATGCGCGCAGCCTGCCCGGCAACGTTGCGCTTCTCGGAGTACGCCGTTGCTATGTCCAACTCGGTGGCCGATGTGACGCCAAGGTTTCCGAGATCATCGGGGAGCTTGGTCCCGAGCTGCAGGATGCTGATGGCCGGATCTCCAGCGAACACCAAGGGGACCCGTACGGCGCCGGCTTTGTCGCTGAGCGCCCGTGCCTCGGTTCGGTGCGGTCGGCACCAGGACTCGTGCTGATCGTCCTTCCAGGCGTCCCAGACCCCAATGCCGAGGCTGGCAAACACGGCTAGGGTGACGAGCGCGAGCACGGTTCTGATCGTCCGCCGTTCTCGTTCCGCCTGCTGCTTCGCCCTCTCGGCCCGAGCTCTCGCCTCCTCGGCCGCGTTTTCACGCTCAGCTCGTGTGGCATGGTGTCGACAGCCTCGGCCGATCTCCTGGGGGAGCTTGCACGGCGTCCCCTTCTTCGTGGGACGCCCACAACGCGATGCAGTTCGGCCTCTTCGAGAGCGGTCGTACCTAGGCATGGCGCATTGTGCACCACCCGCTCACGCCCCCGCTGGGGAACGACTGAAGCGATGTCTGGACAGTTGACCGCTACGTGCCCGCCCGTAAGTCGCCCTTTGCGTAAGCGACTTCGTTACCATTTGCGCAAGTTGTGGCGCAGGTCATGCAAAATACGTCTCGCAATTTGAGACCAGTGAGGGTCGGATGGCCAAATTAGCGCCCGCGCACCCCCCTGTAGAGCCGCTCGGCATCGACTTAGGGCACGCGGAGGGCACGGAACCCGCAAATTGGTCTAGACAACAAGCAACCCCCAGGCCGCTGACCTGGGGGCGAATTCTGGAGCGGGTGACGAGAATCGAACTCGCGCTCTCAGCTTGGGAAGCTGATGTTCTACCATTAAACTACACCCGCGTAAGACGCCGGTGGGGCCGGTGTCCGATCGCTTGGTCACTGTACCAAACCGCAGACCTCCGGTGCTGGAGCCGTGAGGTCTGAGTGCGTTTCAGGGTGGGATCCGGGTACGCGGGGCCGGAGTTGGGGCGTACGGTGGAGGGGTGGGAGAGGGTCCTGGAGCGGACGGAGTGCCGCCTGCAGGGGCGTCCCGATCGTCCCGTAATGTGGCTTTCGTCGTCAGGGCATCCCAGCCAGACGCAGGCTTTTTGGGGAAGGGACTCTAGGACTTGATGGAGCGCACCGTCGTCCGTTGTGCCGATGGGCACGTGTTCAGCACCGCTTCGTTCCCGATGCAGCAGGCCGAGCGACTCGGCCCCGGACGGCTCGTCCGGTGTCCTCGGTGTGCCCGGCTCCGCAGTGCGGTGCCGGTGACCCTGCAGAAGCGGTAGGAATACGGAGAGAAACGGCCTGGCGCGCGGAGTCGTCCTGATTGTGGTGGCTCCGCGCGCCTTGCGTATCCTCGGGGCGTGCTTCTCTCAGACAAGGACATCCGGGCCGAGATCGACGCCGGGCGGGTACGGATCGATCCCTACGACGAATCCATGGTGCAGCCGTCGAGCATCGACGTGCGGCTCGACCGCTACTTCCGGGTGTTCGAGAACCACCGCTACCCCCACATCGACCCCTCCGTCGAGCAGGTCGATCTGACGCGGCTCGTGGAGCCCGACGGGGACGAGCCGTTCATCCTGCATCCCGGGGAGTTCGTCCTCGCCTCGACCTACGAGGTCATCACGCTGCCCGACGATCTCGCCTCGCGGCTGGAGGGCAAGTCCTCCCTCGGGCGGCTCGGGCTCGTCACCCACTCCACCGCCGGGTTCATCGACCCCGGGTTCTCCGGGCACGTGACCCTCGAACTGTCCAACCTCGCCACGCTCCCCATCAAGCTCTGGCCGGGGATGAAGATCGGGCAGCTGTGCATGTTCCGGCTGAGCACGCCGGCCGAGCACTCGTACGGCAGCGAGCGGTACGGGTCCCGGTACCAGGGGCAGCGCGGGCCCACCGCCTCCCGGTCCTACCTCAACTTCCACCGGACCCAGGTGTGAGCGCGGGCGTCGTGCGGGAGAACCTCGGCTACGAGCAGTTCGGCACCGCCGTGCGGGAGCTCGCGCAGGCCATCGCCGACGACGGGTACGAGCCCGACATCGTGCTCAGCATCGCCCGCGGGGGCGTCTTCGTCGCCGGTGGGCTCGCCTATGCCCTCGACTGCAAGAACATCCACCTGGTGAACGTCGAGTTCTACACCGGGGTCGGCACCACCCTCGACATGCCCGTCATGCTCGCGCCCGTCCCCAACGCCATCGACTTCTCCGCCAAGAAGGTCCTCATCGCCGACGACGTCGCCGACACCGGCAAGACGCTCAAGCTGGTGCGCGACTTCTGCCTGGACACCGTCGCCGAGGTGCGCACGGCCGTCATCTATGAGAAGTCCCACTCGCTCGTGAAGTGCGAGTACGTGTGGAAGCGGACCGACGAGTGGATCAACTTCCCCTGGAGTGTCCTGCCTCCGGTGGTGCGGCGCGCCGGGCAGGTTCTCGACGCCTGACCACCTCACCCGGCCAACGAGAGAAGGGCTCCCGGTTCGTGCCGGGAGCCCTTCTCGTCGTACAGCAGCGAGCTTTCTAGAACGTGCCCAGCTTCACGATCGACAGCAGCGCGATCAGCTGGATCGACGACGCGCCCAGCGCCTTCGGCCAGGGGAGGTCGTGGGAGCGCGTGATCATGATGGTGAGGAGGGCGCCGGCGGCCACCCAGGTGGCCCAGCCGAGGGCCTGGACGAAGGTCGCGTCGCCGCCGAAGAACATGGCGAAGACGAGGCGGGGGGCGTCCGTGAGGGACATGATCAGCATGGAGAGGCCGACCGTGGGCTGCCAGGCGCCGTTGCCGCCGAGCTGGCGGGCCAGGGTGTGGGTGACCACGCCCAGGACGAAGGCCGAGATCACCATCGACACGGCCGTCGTCAGAACGATCGGGACCGCGTTGGAGAGGGTGGCGTTTATCGCGTCCTTGCGGGCGCCGTCGAAGCCGAAGACCGCGAGCAGGCCGTAGAGGAACGTCACGATCAGGGCCGGGCCCCACATCGTGTAGTCGCGCATCTGGAGGAAGGTCTGGTCGGGCGTGGTGACGATGCCCTTCAGCAGCTCCTTCCAGTGCAGCCGCGGGCCGACCGGGCCCGAGGGGGCCGCCGCGCCCGCCTGGTACGTCCCGCTCTGGCTGTAGCCCTGCGGGTCCGCGTAATGGGCGTGGTCGTCGACCGAGAACGCCTGGGTGTGGCCCGGGTTGTTGGCCGCGTACGGGTCCGGCGTGCCGGGGCCGGGGCCGTAGGGGTCGTCGCCGCCGAAGTACTCCGGCTCGCCGCCCTGGCCACCGCCCTGCGCCTGGGGCCACTGGGTGCCGCCTCTGCCGCCGTACGGCGGTTGCTGGCCGCCCTGGTAGCGCGGTCGCTGCTGCCCGTGCGACGGCGGCTGCGGCGGCGCCGACGGGTAGCCGTACGACGGGCCCTGGGGCGCCTGCTGTCCGTACGGAGGTTGTTGGGGTCGCGTCTGCGGGGTACGGCCGTCCCGGCCGCCGCGTCCGATCCTGAATCCAGCCACGTCTTCGAACGTACCTGGTCCGGCTGAGTGACGTGTGGGACGCACCCTCCAAGCGGGGGGTTTGCGGCCGAGCTGTGACATCCCCTAAGGGACGTCACGGAGTTGTCCCCCACGCGCACCAACAGCACGGCGCCCCCTGCCCGTACGGAGAGGGGGCGCCGTGCTGTTGGTGCAGCGTCACTTCACCGGCGTCGGCTCCGGCTCGCTCTCCGCGTCCGACGAACCCGCCGGGGGCTCGTCCTCGTCCACGACCGGGGTCTTGACGGACTCCAGCAGCAGCTGGGCCACGTCGACCACCTGGATGGACTCCTTGGCCTTGCCGTCGTTCTTCTTGCCGTTGACCGAGTCGGTGAGCATCACGAGGCAGAAGGGGCAGGCCGTCGACACGATGTCCGGGTTCAACGACAGAGCCTCGTCGACGCGCTCGTTGTTGATGCGCTTGCCGATCCGCTCCTCCATCCACATCCGCGCGCCACCGGCGCCACAGCAGAAGCCGCGCTCCTTGTGGCGGTGCATCTCCTGCTGGCGCAGGCCCGGGACGGCCGTCATGATCTCGCGCGGGGGCGTGTAGATCTTGTTGTGGCGGCCCAGGTAGCAGGGGTCGTGGTAGGTGATGAGGCCGTCGACCGGGGTGACCGGGATCAGCTTGCCCTCGTCGATCAGGTGCTGGAGCAGCTGGGTGTGGTGGATGACCTCGTAGTCGCCACCGAGCTGCGGGTACTCGTTGCCGAGCGTGTTGAGGCAGTGCGGGCAGGTGGCGACGATCTTCTTCGCCGACTTCGGCTTCTTCGTCGACTCGTCCTCGTCGTCCTCGCCGAACGCCATGTTCAGCGAGGCGACGTTCTCCATGCCGAGCTCCTGGAACAGGGGCTCGTTGCCGAGACGGCGGGCGGAGTCACCGGTGCACTTCTCGTCGCCGCCCATGATCGCGAACTTCACGCCCGCCATGTGCAGCAGCTCCGCGAAGGCCTTCGTGGTCTTCTTGGCGCGGTCCTCCAGGGCGCCGGCGCAGCCGACCCAGTACAGGTACTCGACCTCGGAGAGGTCCTCGATGTCCTTGCCGACGACCGGGATTTCGAAGTCGACTTCCTTCGTCCACTCCAGGCGCTGCTTCTTGGCCAGGCCCCAGGGGTTGCCCTTCTTCTCCAGGTTCTTGAGCATCGTGCCCGCCTCGGACGGGAAGGAGCTCTCGATCATGACCTGGTAGCGGCGCATGTCGACGATGTGGTCGACGTGCTCGATGTCGACCGGGCACTGCTCGACGCAGGCGCCGCAGGTGGTGCAGGACCACAGGACGTCCGGGTCGATGACGCCGTTCTCCTCGGCGGTGCCGATGAGGGGGCGCTCGGCCTCGGCCAGCGCGGACGCCGCGACATCCTTCAGGGCCTCCTCCGACGCCTTCTCCTCGCCCTCCATGGTCTTGCCACCGCCGGCCAGCAGGTACGGCGCCTTGGCGTGCGCGTGGTCCCGCAGCGACATGATCAGCAGCTTGGGGGAGAGGGGCTTGCCGGTGTTCCAGGCGGGGCACTGCGACTGGCAGCGGCCGCACTCGGTGCAGGTGGAGAAGTCGAGAAGGCCCTTCCAGGAGAACTGCTCGACCTGGGAGACGCCGAAGACGTCGTCGTCACCGGGGTCGGTGAAGTCGATCGCCTTGCCGCCGGAGGTCATCGGCTGGAGGCCGCCGAGCGCGGTCCCCCCGGTCGCCTCGCGCTTGAACCAGATGTTCGGGAAGGCCAGGAAGCGGTGCCAGGCCACGCCCATGTTGGTGTTGAGCGAGACCGTGATCATCCAGATCATGGTCGTGCCCAGCTTGATCATCGCGGCGAGGTAGACCAGGTTCTGCAGCGTCGCCACGCTCAGGCCCTTGAAGGCCAGGACCAGCGGGTACGAGGCGAAGTACGCGGCCTCGAAGTGGTCCACGTGGTGCAGCGCGCCCTCGAGACCGCGCAGCACGTAGATGGCGAGGCCGATGGTGAGGATGACGTACTCGACGAAGTACGCCTGGCCCATCTTCGAGCCCGCGAACCGGGACTTGCGGCCGGGCCGCGAGGGCAGGTTCAGCAGGCGGATCACCATCAGCGTGACGATGCCGACGGTCGTCATCGCGGCGATGAACTCGATGTACAGCTCGTACGGCAGGAAGCCGCCGATCACCGGGAGCGTCCAGTCGGCCTCGAAGAGCTGGCCGTAGGCGGTGATGATGGTCGGCGGCAGCGTCAGGAAGCCGATCGCCACGAACCAGTGGGCGAAGCCGACGATGCCCCAGCGGTTCATCCGGGTGTGGCCGAGGAACTCCCGCACCAGGGTCACACTGCGCTGGTAGGGGTTGTCGGTCCGGGCGCCGGCGGGCATGGGCTGGCCGAGCTTGAAATACCTGACGAACTGGCCGATGGCGCGTGCGAGGAGCGCGACGCCGACCACGGTCAGGACCAGCGACACGATGATCGCGGCGAGTTGCATTTGGGGGCTCCTCGGGCCTGCGAGGCTTTCTTCGAGCGAGATTACTAAGCGGTAACTTATGCGGTCCCTTGAGACTACCCACATTCTGCGTCGCACTGTAGTCAGCGGCGCGGTGATCTGTGCTACTGAGGCATCCCTCAGTGAGTGCGCCGGTCAGGGGGTGGCGCGGCGCGCCGAGATGGTCGTGTTATTCACCGCATATCGTTACATCCGTCTTAATTTGGTGATGTGCTCTACGGGATCGCAGCCGCCACCACCGCCCTCCTCCTCGCCGCGGTGCTTGCCGCGCTGTTCCGCGTGCCTGCCCTGCGGCTCGGGCTCGTGGACCGGCGACGGCAGCGCCCCCTGCCGCTGTCCGGGGGAGTGGCCGTCGTGCTCGTCACCTGTCTGGTCGTGGCCGCCGGGGACTGGCTGGGTGCCGCCCGGCTCGACGGCGAGGTGCGCGACCTGCTCGTCGCGGGCGCCGCGATCGCCGTACTCGGTCTTGTCGCGGACGTGTGGCGGCTCAAGGCGCGGTTCCTCGTCGTCGGTACGGCGGTGGCGGCGGCCTGGGTCGTGCCGTACGGCGATCTCGGGGTGCCGGGCGGCATGCTGGCCGCCGGCTGGGTCACCTTCGTGGCCGTCGCCTTCCGGTCCCTGGACCACGCCGACGGGCTCGCGGGCACCGTGGGAGTCCTCACCGCCTTCGGGGTGGCCGCCTGTGCCGCCGCCGAGGTCATGGACGGGTTCGCGGGGCTGCTCAGCGTGCTGGCCGCCGCCCTCACCGGGTTCCTCATGCACAACTGGCCTCCCGCGCGGGTGGCGCTCGGGGGCTGCGGGTCGCTCTTCGCGGGGTTCCTGCTCGCCGTGGTGGCGGTGACGGTCCGCGCGGGGCACGGGCTGGGCGTGAACCTCGGGGTGCTGTTCGCGCTCACCGCCGTGGCCGGTGCCGACGTCGTCCTGGTCGTGCTGTCCCGGCGGCTGGCCGGTCGGCCGCTGCCGCGCCGGGCGCCGGACCACCTCGCGCACCGGCTGCGGCGGCTCGGGCTCACCGGGCAGGGGGCGGCCGTACTGCTCGGCATGGCCGCCTTCGCGGGGGTACTCGTCGCGGTCCTCGTGCATCTGCGGTGGGTGGGGGCGCAGGCCCTGTGGTGGGTGGCGGGCGTGACGCCGGTCGTCGTACTGGGGTTGATGAGGGTGTCGGTGGGACCCGCGCGCGGGCGGCGGCAGGTCGCGTCAACGCACGGGTCGTCGCAGAGGGCGCGGGTGTCGCAGGTGCCGAAGGCATCGGCGCGAGTGTCGTCGCAGGTCAGGCCGCAGTTGCGTGTAAGGAACGGATAAGAGTTGAGTCGGCACGACTCAGGTCTGTTGACCGCGCGCGGGCCGTCATGCACACTTGAGCCCGTTCCACTCAAGTCAGCTGGAGGAAGATCACCATGGCACGTGCGGTCGGCATCGACCTGGGCACGACTAACTCCGTCGTCAGCGTTCTGGAGGGCGGCGAGCCCACCGTCATCACCAACGCCGAGGGTGCCAGGACCACGCCGTCCGTCGTCGCCTTCGCCAAGAACGGTGAGGTGCTCGTCGGCGAGGTCGCCAAGCGCCAGGCGGTCACGAACGTGGACCGGACCATCCGCTCCGTCAAGCGTCACATGGGCACCGACTGGAAGGTCGAGCTCGACGGGAAGCCCTTCAACCCGCAGCAGATGTCGGCGTTCATCCTGCAGAAGCTGAAGCGGGACGCCGAGTCGTACCTGGGCGAGAAGGTCACGGACGCGGTCATCACGGTCCCCGCGTACTTCAACGACTCCGAGCGCCAGGCGACGAAGGAAGCCGGCGAGATCGCCGGTCTCAACGTCCTGCGTATCGTCAACGAGCCCACCGCGGCCGCGCTCGCGTACGGCCTCGACAAGGACGACCAGACGATCCTCGTCTTCGACCTCGGCGGCGGCACCTTCGACGTGTCGCTCCTGGAGATCGGTGACGGCGTCGTCGAGGTGAAGGCCACCAACGGTGACAACCACCTCGGTGGTGACGACTGGGACCAGCGCGTCGTCGACTACCTGGTCAAGCAGTTCGCCAGCGGTCACGGCGTGGACCTCGGCAAGGACAAGATGGCGCTCCAGCGCCTGCGTGAGGCCGCCGAGAAGGCCAAGATCGAGCTGTCCTCCTCCACCGAGACCTCGATCAACCTGCCCTACATCACGGCGTCGGCCGAGGGCCCGCTGCACCTGGACGAGAAGCTCACGCGCGCCCAGTTCCAGCAGCTGACGGCCGACCTGCTGGAGCGCTGCAAGACGCCGTTCCACAACGTCATCAAGGACGCCGGCATCTCCATCAACGAGATCGACCACGTCGTCCTCGTCGGTGGCTCCACCCGTATGCCCGCCGTCGCCGAGCTCGTCAAGGAGCTGACCGGCGGCAAGGAGGCCAACAAGGGTGTGAACCCGGACGAGGTCGTCGCCATCGGCGCCTCGCTCCAGGCCGGTGTCCTCAAGGGTGAGGTCAAGGACGTCCTGCTCCTCGACGTGACCCCGCTGTCCCTCGGCATCGAGACCAAGGGCGGCATCATGACCAAGCTGATCGAGCGCAACACGACGATCCCGACGAAGCGTTCGGAGATCTTCACGACGGCCGAGGACAACCAGCCGTCGGTGCAGATCCAGGTCTACCAGGGCGAGCGCGAGATCGCGGCGTACAACAAGAAGCTCGGCATGTTCGAGCTGACCGGTCTGCCGCCGGCGCCGCGTGGCGTCCCGCAGATCGAGGTGTCCTTCGACATCGACGCCAACGGCATCATGCACGTCACGGCCAAGGACCTCGGCACGGGCAAGGAGCAGAAGATGACCGTCACCGGCGGCTCCTCGCTGCCGAAGGACGAGGTCGACCGGATGCGCCAGGAGGCCGAGAAGTACGCGGAGGAGGACCACGCCCGCCGCGAGGCCGCCGAGGCCCGCAACCAGGGCGAGCAGCTCGTCTACCAGACCGAGAAGTTCCTCAAGGACAACGAGGACAAGGTCCCGGGCGACATCAAGACCGAGGTCGAGGAAGCCGTCGGCGAGCTGAAGGAGAAGCTCAAGGGCGAGGACACCGCCGAGATCCGCACCGCCACGGAGAAGGTCGCGGCCGTCTCCCAGAAGCTGGGCCAGGCCATGTACGCCGACGCCCAGGCCTCCCAGGCGGCTCCCGGTGCCGACGGTGCCGAGGCTCCCAAGGCCGACGACGACGTCGTCGACGCCGAGATCGTCGACGACGAGCGCAAGGACGGTGCCGCGTGACGGAGGAGACCCCGGGCTTCGACGAGAAGCCCGACGTCCCCTCCGGCGCCACCCCTGAGGACGCCGAGCCGCAGGCCGCCTCTCCCTCTTCGGAGGAGGCGGCGGCCCCGGCAGGGGACGCAAGTGCACAGATCGCCGGCCTGACGGCGCAGCTGGACCAGGTGCGCAAGTCGCTCGAAGAGCGCACCGCGGACCTCCAGCGGCTCCAGGCCGAGTTCCAGAACTACCGCCGCCGGGTCGAGCGCGACCGGATCGCGGTCAAGGAGATCGCCATCGCGAACCTCCTGACCGAGCTCCTGCCCGTGCTCGACGACATCGGGCGGGCCCGGGAGCACGGTGAGCTCGTCGGCGGGTTCAAGTCCGTCGGGGAGTCCACCGAGGTCGTCGCGGCGAAGATGGGCCTGCAGCAGTTCGGCAAGGAGGGCGAGCCCTTCGACCCGACGATCCACGAGGCGCTGATGCACAGCTACGCGCCGGACGTCACCGAGACGACGTGCGTGGCGATTCTGCAGCCCGGGTATCGAATCGGCGAGCGCACCATCCGCCCCGCGCGGGTGGCCGTGGCCGAGCCGCAGCCGGGGGCGCAGACGGTCAAGGCCGAAGGGGCCGACGAGAAGCCGGCCGGCGACGACAAGGAGAACGGTGGCCCGGACGAGGGCTGACGTTGAACCGACGAGGAAGGAGGGGCGTCGAGGATGAGCACCAAGGACTTCATCGAGAAGGACTACTACAAGGTCCTCGGCGTCCCCAAGGACGCCACCGAGGCCGAGATCAAGAAGGCGTACCGCAAGCTCGCCCGCGAGTACCACCCGGACGCCAACAAGGGAAACGTCAAGGCTGAGGAGCGCTTCAAGGAGATCTCCGAGGCGAACGACATCCTCGGTGACCCCAAGAAGCGCAAGGAGTACGACGAGGCGCGCGCCCTCTTCGGCAACGGCGGGTTCCGCCCGGGGCCGGGCGCGGGCGGCGGCTCCTTCAACTTCGACCTGGGCGACCTCTTCGGAGGCGGCGCCCAGGGCGGGGGTTCCGGAAGCTTCGGCGGCGGAATCGGTGACGTCTTCGGGGGCCTGTTCAACCGCGGCGGCACCACGGGCACGGGCCCGCGTACTCAGCCGCGGCGCGGCCAGGACATCGAGTCCGAGGTCACCCTCAGCTTCACCGAGGCGATCGAGGGCGCGACGGTCCCGCTGCGGATGTCCTCGCAGTCACCGTGCAAGGCCTGCTCGGGCACCGGCGACAAGAACGGCACACCGCGCGTGTGCCCGACCTGCGTCGGCACCGGACAGGTGGCGCGCGGCAGCGGCGGCGGCTTCTCGCTCACCGACCCGTGCCCGGACTGCAAGGGGCGCGGACTGATCGCCGAGCACCCCTGCCTGGACTGCAAGGGCAGCGGCCGCGCCAAGTCGTCCCGCACGATGCAGGTCCGCATCCCCGCGGGCGTCACGGACGGCCAGCGCATCCGCCTGCGCGGCAAGGGCGCACCGGGCGAGCGGGGCGGCCCGGCCGGCGACCTGTACGTCGTCGTCCATGTCAGCGCCCACCCGGTGTTCGGCCGCAGGGAAGACAACCTGACGGTGACGGTCCCGGTGACGTTCGCGGAGGCCGCCCTCGGCGGCGAGGTCCGCGTCCCGACCCTCGGCGGCCCGCCCGTCACCCTCAAGCTGCCGCCCGGCACACCCAACGGCCGCACCATGCGCGCCCGGGGCAAGGGCGCGGTCCGCAAGGACGGCACCCGCGGCGACCTCCTGGTCACCGTCGAGGTGAGTGTCCCGAAGGACGTGGCGGGGAAGGCTCGTGACGCACTCGAGGCGTATCGCGAGGCGACAGCGGGCGAAGACCCGCGGGCGGAGCTGTTCGAGGCTGCGAAGGGAGCTTGAGCGTGATGGACGGCCGTCGGCGTAACCCGTATGAACTGACCGAGGAGACCCCGGTCTACGTCATCTCGGTGGCGGCCCAGCTCTCCGGCCTGCACCCGCAGACGCTGCGACAGTACGACCGCCTGGGCCTGGTCTCCCCCGACCGCACCGCCGGCCGGGGCCGCCGCTACTCGGCCCGCGACATCGAACTGCTGCGCACCGTCCAGCAGTTGTCGCAGGACGAGGGCATCAACCTGGCCGGCATCAAGCGGATCATCGAACTGGAGAACCAGGTCGCTGCGCTGCAGTCGCGGATGGCGGAGCTGCAAGCCGCCCTGGACGGGGCGGCGGCCGCGATGCAGCAGCGGGAGGCGGCGGTGCATGCCTCCTACCGCCGGGATCTGGTGCCGTACCAGGAGGTGCAGCAGACCAGCGCGCTGGTGGTGTGGCGGCCGAAGCGGCAGCAGGCCGACTGAGGCGTGCGCGTGCACGTGGAGGGGCCCGGAGATTCGTCTCCGGGCCCCTTTCGTGTGCGGTGAGTCCGTCAGCGCCCGACTGTGAACTCCAGCCAGGAACCGCGCTCCCCGGTGCTCCCGTAGTACCCCACCGCGAATACGCTGACCGCGCAGGGGCCGTTGTACTGCGGGGTCCACTCGATGGTGTTCGTGGTCGTGACGCGACCCAGACCGCTGTCGCCGCACGCACCGGAGATGGACCAGCTGTAGCCCTGCAGCAGCCGCCCTTCGTCACCGGCCCCGGGCTGGACGCCGATGACGATGGGAGAGCGCGTGGAGCCCGAGGAGATCAACGTCAGGCGCGGCTGGGCCGGTCCCGTGCCGGTGGCGGGGACACGCCGGTCGGCGACGGCCGCGGCGGAGGGCACCGACTCGGCGCCCGCGCTGTCGACGGCGGTGACGTAGTAGTACGCCTTGCCGAGCGATGCGGACCTGTCCTGCCAAGGCCCGGTGGACGTGTTGCCCAGCCGTGACCGGCGCGGAGACCGGCGAGAGGAGCCCGGCTCCGTCGACGGCCACCACGGTGTACCGGTACGCAGTCCCCGCCTCCGCCCGAACATCCGTGAACGACGTACCCGGCACGATCTCGGGCCCGTCCTGATCCTGCTGCCCCTCCGGCGCGCCCCACACCTCGTAGTGCTCGACGTCCTTCGAGGAGGGCTTCCACGCCAGCGAGTTGCCCGCTGTCGTGCCCGTCGCGGTGAGCCCGGTGACCTGCGCGGGCGCGGTCCGGTCCACGGTGACGGCGGACTTGTCCGCTGTACCGGCCGACTCGTTGCCCGCCTTGTCGTAGGCGCGGATCTCGGAGGGCGTAGAGCAGGTGCTGGATCAGGGCCAACGAGTCCTTCACCGAGTGTGCTTCGCGGGCCAACGACACGTCGATGGGGGCAAGGGCTTTTTCGCGATGCGGGCGAACAGGGCGTCGTATTCCGAGAGCTGGGGAAGAGGGCTTGCGCTCGTCGAGGAGATGGCGGACGGGTGGGGTGTGGCCGATCAGAGGGCGGGGCGGTATGCGAAGGGGGTGTGGTTCGAGTTGGACGGGAGAGACGGATCGCTCCGCCAACGTTCGAACGGGTGAGCTGGGGTCGCTCCCCTGGTCAGCCGCACTACCGTGTATCCGTCCAGCCCCCGCGTTCGGACGATACGCCGGGTGGAATCGGCGGCGACCTACCCGTGGCCGACGCCCCGCCCCCGTGAGCCCAGGAGGGACGATTGGAGGATTGGTGCCACGCCCAGGCCGGTCTATTGGGGATCGCGCACCCTGGTGGTGGCACAAAACCTCCAGGAAGCGGGGGTGTTTCCCCTGTGCAGGCCTACTGAAGACAGCCTGGGCATCGGTGAGGCGATCACCGGGACGAAGCGCGGCTGATGCTCAGCTCAGCTGTTCCGTCGCGCCGTTCGGGTGGATCAGGAGGCGGATGGCGCCGCCGTAGCGGTTGTCCGTGATGGTGGCGGGGGTGGGGGCGCCGAGTTGTTGGGCGCGTTGTTGGAGGATCGAGAGGATGACCTCCTGGATGTCGCCGTAGGGCGGGGCGGTGATCGGGACGCCGTCGATGAGGCCCGCGTTGGGGGAGAAGACGTGCACCTGGGCGTCGGCAGCGGCGTCGGGCGCGGCGGGGGACGGGGTCGCTTCGGTCATCGGGTTCCTTCCGGCTCGGCTCAGGCGCTCTTCGCCTCGTCCTGCTCGGGCAGGCCGTGGTCGGGGACGTCGGGGGTGCGAGCGTATGTGCCGCGGGCCAGGCGTCGCAGGCGGCCCGACTTGACGAGGGCGGACAGGACGTTGCTGATCGTCTTCGACGGGTCGCCGTACACGCCGGGCGGCAGCGCGCGCAGGATGTCGCGGGCGGAGAACGGGCCGGGGAAGGTCGCCAAGGCCGCTTCCACGGCGGCGCGGATGCTGGGCGCGGCGGCGCTGCGGCGGCCGGTGCCGGCCAGGGGCGCGGAGCCGGCGGCGGTGGTCGTCCTGCCGGGGGGCGCCGGGTGCGGCAGGTGGGAGCGGATGCCGAGCAGGGCGGTGCGGATGGCCTCCAGGTGGGCCTCGTCGCCGTCGGCGGAGGTCGCGGCCAGCATGGTCGCCACCTTCTCGATGTTGCCGAGGGAGGCGGCCAGTTCGCGCAGCAGCGGCTCCACGAAGTCGCGGCGCAGCGCGGTCACCGGGTCGGTGGTGGCGAGTTCCAGGGAGACGGATCCGGTGAGGGTGCGCGGGGAGGCGTCGGCCTCCTCCGGGGCCGCCGTGCTCTCCGGGAGCAGTGACTCGACGGCCGTGCGCACGGCGCGGACCTCGCGCACCGTGTCGGAGGTGACCTCGCCGCCGGGCACGCTCATCAGCATCGCGACGAGCTGTTCCAGGCTGGTGAGCGCGGGCAGTGCGGAGCGGATCAGCGGGCCGAGCAGCGTCTGCCGTACGGCCTGGGCGGGATCCTCGTACGAGAACGCGATCCGCTGCCCGGACTCGGCCGCTGCCATGTCCTCGTTCCCGCTTTCCGTCGGCCCGTACGTCGGGGGCTGTCTGTGGGTCGGCTGTGTGCCGGTGTGCTCGTGCAACTGCTCCGGTACGGCGGGGTGGATTTGCTGCAACGCCCTTTGTTGCTGGGCCAGTTGGTTCTGGCGCAGGTCGAACGCGTCCAGGATCCGGTCCAGTTCGGGCAGGCCGTGTTCGCTGGGGTGGCGCGGGGTCGGTTCGCCGGTGCGGTCGCCGGTGCGTGAGCGCAGGCGGGTCAGGCGGCGCGCGGTGGCGCCGAAACCTTCCGCCTGGCGGGTGGGCAGGTCGCCCTCGGCGTCGCCGATGCCGAGGGTGCGGCGCATCCAGCGGCGGTCCTCCTGCGTGGTCGCGGCCGCGTAGCCGGACGGTTCGGCGTGGGCGACGGCGTCCTGGAGGCACTCCGCCCACAGCGGGCAGGAGGCGCACAGGTCGCGGGCGGTGCGTTGCAGGACGAGGTGCTGGCGGCGCTGTTCGCGGTGTTCGGGTGAGGTGTCCGTCGGGCCTGTCGGGTCCGTCGTGGTGTCCGCGCTCTCCAGCAGCGGGTGCTGGAAGACGTCCGGTCGGCGCCGGCAGGGCAGGGCGGCGTCAGGTATGTGCGCCCCCCGTACCGGCCCGCGCGACGAGCGCGCGGACAGCGCCGTATGGCTTGCCATACGCATGTGTGATGTCCCCCGTGGTGATCCTTGATCGCGGGGGACTTTAAAGCAATTCGTCAACCCCGTGCAACGCATCTGCAAAGGGCGTGCCGTTCTGACACAGTGACGCGACCAAACATTCACATCGGCCTCAGCTGTCCACCGGTCCTGCGTTCTTGCGTCGCAGCAGGCGGCTGAACGACGGCGAAATCCGGCCGGCCGTTGCCTTCACGCCTCCGCCGCGCATCGCCAACACCCCGACCACACCCAGGAATCCGACCGGCACGCCCGCCTCCGGGACGAACATTCCGACGGCCGACGCGATGACGAGGATCACATCGGCGAGGACGACGGTGACGCCGCGGCGGCCGGGATGGTCCTTCACCATCCAGGCGCCGAGGAGGGCCATGCCGGCGAGGGCCCAGTAGCCGAAGACCGCCTGCCCGCTGACGGCGAGGCCACTCGACCAGCGGGCCGCGTCACCCGCCGCGGAGAGGTAGCCGGTGAGTGCCGTGGCGAGCGTCGTCGAGGCGAGCGCGAGCAGCAGCTGGACGCGGCGGCGCAGCAGCCGGACGAAGGCGGCGAGGACGAGCAGCACGCAGACGGCTACGAAGGAGGAGCCGCTCTGGGAGGCGAGGGCGAAGAGGGTGTAGACGGCGGCGAGGCCGAAGACGACACGGGGGAGCAGACGGACGGCCCAGGGGTCGTTCTTGTCCTGTCGGAGAAGACGGCGGAAGGGGCTGCCGGCGGGAGGCTGCGGGGCCTGCCCGGGTGAGGTGCTGCGAGGGGTGCGGCTCATGGGCGGATCACACTCCCAGACCCGAGTCGTTCGACGTCTCGGGGGTCGGAGGGGCCTGGGCGGGTGACGCCGGAGTGTTCTGAGGGCTCGGCGTCACGATGTTCTTCGCCTCGACCTTGACGCCGGGCAGGTAGACGCCGTGGGTGCTGACCGCGGCGGCGGGCTCCGCTGAGGGCTGGGGCTGCGGGGACTCCCGTCCGGCGCTGACCGCGACACCTGGGAGGAAGACGCCGTGCGTACTGACGGCGGGAACCGGGACCTCCGCCGCCCGCTGCTCCTCGACCACGGGGGTCTCCAGCGCCTGCTCGGTGCGGAGGGACAGGACCTCCTCCGTGAGCTGCTCGACGTCGGCGGTGCGTCCGTCCAGCTGGGCGACGCGGGCGCACGCTTCGAGGACTGCGGCGCGCTGCGCCTCGGGGGTGGGCAGGGACCTGAGCATCTTGAGGTCCACGTGGCCGGCCTCGGTTGTCCTGGCACGCTCCGGGTTCTCATCCTCGTACCACAGGTGGTGGACCTGCGCGCGGACGCGGTCCTCGGACAGCAGCGCCCGCGTCTGAGGCGGGAGCCCTTCCAGATCCGCCTCCGACGGCGGGTACATGAAGTGGATGTTGTCGAGGCCCGTGCCGGTGCGGAGCTCGGGCAGTTCCGTCTGGTACGCCACCGACCAGGGGGCGAGACCCCTCGCGAAGAGGACGGCTTCGCCCTGCGTGGCCTTCGCGTACTCCTGGGAGAGAGCGGACCAGGCCTGGCCGGCGAGGGCGTTGCCCTCCTTCTCATCCAGCTCCAGTGCGTCGTGCACGGCCTTGTCCCACAGGTGGAGGGCGCTCAGCTCCTTGCCGCCCCGGGTGCCCTCCAGGAAGCGCGTGCTCCCGTCCGCCACCGCGTTCTCCGCATCGGTGTACGCCCCGGCGACGTGCTGGTTGCTGAGTCGCTCGTTCTCTTCGAGGTAGGGGTGGTTCTGGAGGACGTGGGACCAGAAGGCCGACCTGATGTCGGGGTCGGGTGTCGCGACGTGCGGGCCGAGCTCCTCGTGCACGAAGCCGACGAGGTACTCCGTGAGCCCCTTCTCGGCGGCTTTGGCCTGGGCCTTGAGCTGCTGGGCGATCGCCACGCCCTCCGCGGGCGTCAGCCGACGGGCGTCGTCCTTCCGGAGCTTTCGCGCGGCGTCGATGAGCTCGTTCGGCAGTGGCTCCTGGTTCACAAGACCTCCGGCGGGTAGCAGTCGACTTTGATCAGCGCGCCTCGCTTCTCGCCCGGCAGCGGGGCGATGCCGAGGTTGACCCAGAGCACGGTCACGCGCCCCTCTGGACCGGACGCCGGCCAGATGGCCAGGCGGTAGGGGCTCTGGTTCTCCAGCCGCAGGTCACGGGGCATGAGCCAGTGGCCGTCGTGCGGCGGCTCGGGAAAGGCCGGGTCGTCCCAGGCTCCGGAGAACTCGGGCTCACCGAGCACGGAGCGCGCGGCCGCCTCGTACGCCGTCCACGCCTCGGCGGCGCGGTCCAGCACCGTCTGGTTCTCGGCCGGGTCGTCCGCCCTGAGGTGCCAGGTCGTCCAGGAGAGGCTCGCGACCGGGGCCCAGTCCCCGCCGACGACCGGGTACAGCGCCATCTGCTGGCCGGTGGCGGTCTCGACACTGAGCGTCCGCTCGCTCGGTACGGGCCGCCAGCCCAGGAGTGTGCACCAGTCGTCCAGCGCCTGACCGGAGCTGGGCGGGCCGACCCAGACCGCCGGCCAGTCCACGTGCTCCAGTTCCTTCAGCTCCTCGGTGAACTGCTGGGGAGACCGTTCCGTCTTGAGAGTCGTCATCGTGTGTCGCTTTCCTCGTCTGTCTGCTGGTCCCGGGTCATCCGAGCCAGGCCGGGCCACGGTCCTCCGGATCAAAGGGGCCGTGGCAGGCGAGGCCGATCCTCGCATCGGCCGGAGCCGGGCGGGACGGTGAGCCCAGCCCCGAGGTCATCTTCAGTTCGATGAGGGGTGCCTCCGGTGTTCGGAAGCGCCACACCGCGACGCGGTACGGGTCCCGGTGCTCGAGACGCCGTTCCCGGCTGAACCACGCTCGGCCGGGGAGCTCCGGGAAGTCCGGCGCGTCCCACATCCCGTCCCACTGAGGCGCGCCCATGAAACCGCGCAGGGCGTCGAGACAGGCCGTCCAACGGGCCTCCGCCAGGGCCAGGACCCGCTCGTTCTCGCCCGTGCCCCGGGCCTGGGCGGACCACACGGTGTGCTCGGCCCTGGTCACCGGCCGGCCTGGGGCGACCGTGGCGAGGTACAGACGTCCTCCTCCTGCGGTACGGATGTGCAGGCCGCCCTCGAACCACAGCGGGCGCCAGCCGAAGCCCGCGCACCAGTACGTGCGCTTGCCCTCGTCCTCCGGCACCCCCGCCCACACCGTGGGCCAGTCCACGCCGATGAGCCGCTCGAGTTCCGCGACCAGTTGGTCGGGGGTGCGGTCGGCGGTCAGGACAGGCATGGGCTGGCTCCTCGGAAATTGGGGGTGCGGTCAGACGCGGCCGTTGGGGTTGCGCGGGTCCCGTGGGGGCGGCGGTGTCGGGGGCGCGGGCGGGCGGGGGGTGGCAGGGGGCGCCGGGGTCGCCGGGGGCCGGGGTGCGGTGGGCTGCTCCGGGGCCGGGGGCCGGGGGCGGGGTGCCGCCGGCTGGGGTTGGGGCTGCTGTGCCGCCGGTGCCGGGCGCTGCTCGGCCGGGGCCGTGGGCTGGGGGGCCGGCCCGCCGCCGGTGCCGCTGACGCGGCGGCCCTTGCGGGGAGCGGGAGCGGTGAGCCGCTTCTCCTCCGGGGGCTTCTGCTGCTCGGGCACCGGCTGCTGCCCCCCGCGCTGCGACTGCGCCATCTGGTACGCGGCCTGCCGCTGCTCGCGCTTCGACTGCCCGAGGACGCCCGCCTTCTGCAGGGTGGCGCGGCCACGGCCCTTGTTGGCCCACTTGTCCGCGG
Organism: Streptomyces sp. NPDC002888; assembly: GCF_042888465.1. Taxonomy (NCBI): domain Bacteria; kingdom Bacillati; phylum Actinomycetota; class Actinomycetes; order Kitasatosporales; family Streptomycetaceae; genus Streptomyces; species Streptomyces sp. NPDC002888. The sequence continues at coordinate 288,457 of NZ_JBIAPU010000002.1, forward strand.
CCCAGGCCGCGCCCTTGGCCGTACCGCTCGCGACCCGCCCGCTGGCCTTGGCCCCGCCCACGAGGGCGTCGGGCGTCTTGCCTAGCACCTTGTCGCTGCCGGCGGTCGCCGCGTCCCGGATGCCCAGGGCGTCGCCGGCGCCGCCCGCGAACTGCGGGCTGAAGTTCCCGGCGAGGAGCTTCTTCAGCATCATCACGACGGCGATGGTGACCAGCATGAGCAGGAGCAGCTGGGTACCGAGCGCGACCTTGGCCGGCAGGATCATCTGGTACAGCACGAGGAGCACGGTGAGGATCACACCGAAGCCCGCGCGCAGGACGAAGCTGTGGACGAACGTCTCCAGCCAGCCCTTGAGCAGTTTCTGCTGGGAGGGGTGGATGCCGAGGGTGGCCACGAGCGGCAGCAGGATCACCAGGATCAGGGTCACCGCGTGCCAGAGCAGGGTCAGGCCGCTGAGGACGATGACCATCAGGCCGACGATCAGGGCCGCGATGACCGAGTAGAAGGCGAGCCCCACGCGGCTGCCGGCGTTGGCCCCCGCCCAGTCGTTGAAGGCCACGGGGTAGATGTGCTTGTCGTCGACCTTGTCGCCCTGGTCGTAGCCGCCCGCGATCTCCCGGCGGATGGGGATCCAGCGGAGCATCTTCTTGTCGACGGACTCCTTCTTGAACTCGTCGAAGTTGGTCCGGGACTGTGCCACGAGCTGACGCACGCGCAGATCCTCGCAGCGTGCGCCCTTGCCGTACTCACACGCCTTGTTGGCGTCCTCGGGGACGCAGACGCCCCGCTCGATCTCGCCGCCGTCGTTCTTGAAGATGCAGTTCTTGCCGGGATCGCCGAACTGCCCCAGCGCCCACGGCCGGAAGGCGAGCGTGTCGTACATGGCGCAGCTCGACACCCTGAGCCCGCGGTTGTAGGCGTTGTCGGACAGGTCGCACGGAGACTGCATCTCTCCCGAGACACCGCCGAGCACGGTCGAGGTGAGGGCGGAGTTGGCCCGGGCGATGTAGGAGTCGGCGGTGCTGACGAGCTTGTCGTAGTTGCCGCCGGTCAGGAACGCGGTGACGGCGACGATGGTGAGCGCCGACCAGGAGATGCCCGCCCACACCTCCCGCATGTCGCCCTTGCGCCACTTGGTGAACACCCACAGGCCGACCAGCAGGATCATGACGGGTACGGCGGGCCGCAGCACGTTCTCCTTGAGCGTCGTCACGACGCTGTCCCGGCCCTCGTACAGCCCCGCCAGCGGGCTGGGGTTGGAGGCGGACTCCTTGATGGAGATGGCCGCGCGCGTGAAGATCTTCGTGCCGTCGAAGATGGAGTTCGCGATGCCGTTGTTGACGTAGCCCATGACCGAGCAGTCGTCGGCCCCGCTGCCCACCGGCCCGTTCCGCTCGGAGGCGTCGCCGCGGCCCTTGAACGTCTGGGACCAGTTCAGGCCCCGCATGCCGTTCATCTCGTAGATCGTGTACTTGTCGGGGGAGCCCGGCATCTTCACCGCGCCGGTGACCATGCCCTTGCTGTCGGTGAGCGTCGTCGACTGCTCGCTGCTCTTCTCCCACTGGTTGACCGCCGCGAACATGGACTCACCGTTGGAGCCCGGCGCGTCCTGGTGGTAGGTCTCGTCCCCGGTGAAGTCGCAGGAGAAGTCCGCGTGTGCGGCCGTCGGCATGGCCAGGGTGAGGGCCAGCAGGGTCAGCGCCACGAAGAGGACGGCGCGGACGGCTGCACCGGCCTTGCGGGCGGCTCGGTGCAGCGCGGTGCGCGAGGGCATCTGTAATCCTTCGGGAGATCAGCTGGGGAAGTAGTCGCTCAGCACACAGCCGTCCACGAGCGCCGGCTCCTTCGTGTATCCGCTCGGGGCCGAGAAGTCCGGATCGCAGGTCAGGAACCTCAGATCGGACTTGGCAAGCTCCTGAACCGCCTGGTCACCGACCGGTATGACGGCGAAGTCCTGGCCGACCGCGACTTCGGTGCCGTCCTTCTTGACGGCGGTCTGGAACTTCTTCATGTCCGGGGCGGTGAGCAGGGTGATGGGGTGACCCGACGTGTCCGTGCAGACGGCGCGTTCCTTGATGCCCCAGGCCGGGTCCGCGGCCTCTTCCACGCCCCAGGAGTCGTTGCTGCCCTCGTGGTTGGAGTCGTACCGGTCACCCGTCTCCAGGTCCAGGCAGGACGTGTACTTGTTGAGGTAGTACGCGATCGAGGCCATGTCCGCTGCCTGGGGCAGCTCGGACTCGGTGTCGTCGGACTCGGTGTCGTCGGACCGGCTGCTCGCGCCGGCCGTGCTCGCGCCGGTGCCGGCGCCGTCCTTGCCCTTGTCGTCATCACTCCCGCAGGCCGCCACCGACGTCGACATGACGAGGAGGGCGCAGGTGGCGAGTGCTCGCTTGAATCGCATGGTGTCCTTGCCTTGCTGAACGGTTTCCGGTGGGGTCATGCGGCGGCCGTCGCCGGTGCCGCCGTGCGGGCCGGGTCCTCTTCCGCCTCCTGGAGGAAGGTCCAGTCCCACACGCTGACCGGCGGGTTGATGCCCTGGCGGGCCGGGCGGGTGGTGCCGTTGGTGTCGGTGGCGGCGAGGATCTCCTGGAAGACGAGGTCGACGGCGACCGTGCCTACGCGCTTGTCGGCGTCGCGCTGGAGGCAGACACCGGTGCGCAGTTCCTGGAGGGCGGCGATGACCTTCGGGTCGTTCTCGGGGCGGCCCAGCAACGGCGCTACCAGGGACGCCTCCTGTGCGGACTTCTGCTTGAAGGCGAAGACCGTGTGGATCTGGTTGGCGCCACCGCTGCGGGCCTCGGAGTCCTCGATCTGGACCAGGTCGATGGCCTGCTGGGTGATCAGCACGGTGACGGCCAGGTAGGAGCGGCCCTGCTTCAGGGCGCGGCGCATCAGGTCGCGGCCGGACTCGGTCGCGGTGACCACGTACGCCTCGTCGACGAACAGCGCCTTCGGGCGCAGGCCGACCTCGCCCGTCACCGGGTTCTTCTCGTAGCCGACGTCGAGCATCTGGCTGCCCAGCTCCACGACCGCCATCAGGGCCGTCGCCGCCAGGCGTTCCGCCGGGTTCCAGTTGCGCGGGTCGGAGGCCGCGGGGGACTGGAAACCGCGCAGGGTGATGACCGTACGGCGCTTGCGCATGCTGGACAGCGGCTGCGGGTGCTCCGCGAAGGAGAGGCGGGCGTAGGGGAGCGTGCGCAGCTCCGTGAGGAGCATCTGGGCGAGCTTGAGGTCCTTCTGCGCCTCCCGGTCGCCGGACGCGACCGCGTGGTCGTACGCAGCCACGACCTCGTCGACCACCTGCCACAACGTGGGGCGGGGGACGGCCAGTTCGGCGTCGCGGGCGGTGTGGCCCTGCTCGACGGCCTGGCGGATCGCGGAGTTGTAGCGGCCGATGACCGTGGCCATCGCCTCGATGACGGGGAGGCGTACGCGCTGGTAGTCCTCGTCGCCGAGGAAGCCGCGCAGCATCGATTCCGCCAACAGCCGTCCGGCCGGGACGTCCCTCGCGATCACCCACGGGTCCAGGACGCCCGCCTGGCCCTTGAGGAGGTCGACGACCTCCGTCTCCGCCCAGAACTCCGGGTTCACCGGCTGGAAGTGGCTGGCCGGGGTGCCCAGGACGCCCGACTCCGCGTCGGCCGCGAACGCCGGGTCGTTCACCTGGGAGCCGAAGGCCAGGTAGTAGCACAACTGGGCGAAGTCGGTCTTGGGGTCGATGACCAGGCAGCGCACGCCCGACTCCGACTCCTCGTAGAACTTCTGCAGGGCGAGGGAGGACTTGCCACCACCCGAAGCGCCGACGATCGCCAGGCCACCGCCGTCGTTGCGGGCGGGGCCGACGTGCAGCGAGTAGTGGACCGGCATCTTGCCCGCCCAGCCCACCAGGTTGCCGACCCAGCCCAGGCGCTTGCCGGAACGCTGCTCGGGGTTGTCGCCCAACTCCGTGCCCGCGGTGGGCAGACCGGCGCCGAGCTGCTCGACCTCCTGCAGGCGCAGGTAGGGAGCGATGGGCAGCTTCGGGGCGTCGCCCGGGAGCTGGGACTGGAGCAGACGCCACTGCTGACGGGTCGGGCGCAGCAACGTGACCTTCAGGTCCTGCTTGAACTGCATCTCCAGGATGCGGCGGCGGCGCTCCAGCTCCTTCACGTCCGGCGCCGAGATCGTGAAGCGGATCTGCGCCTCCATGCCCGGCATCTTGTGCTCCTCGATGTCGTCGACGAGCTCCTGGGCACGGGTGACCTGGCTGCCCAGCTTGGTGTCGGGGGTGCGGCCCGAGTTGGCCATGTCGTTCATCTCGTCGACGAGGTTGCCGCGGATCTTGTCGGCGCGGTCCTTGAACCTCAGGTACGGGATGAGCGTGAACCGCATGTCGATCTCGACGGGGAAGTCCACGTGCTGGGCGGCATAGCGGGCCCAGGCGGTCGACTGGCGGAAGCGGGTCTCGGCGGGCCAGTTCGCGGCGACCAGGGTGGTCGTGTAGCTGGTCTGCTGCTCGCCCGTCACCTCGTCGTACTGGTGCAGCACGATGTGTGTCTTGCGGTTCTCGCCGGAGAAGTCGACGACCAGGTCGAACTGGTTGGGGCCCCAGGCGCGCGAGCCGAGCACCGGCTCCGGCGGGACCGGGAGGTCCCCGTGGAGCGGCTTGCGGATCAGCCAGACCAGCTCCTCGCGGGTGAGCGGGCTGCCCTTGAGGCCCTCCAGGCTCTCGTGGACCTCGCCGGCGACCTGCGCCCACTCCGCGATGACGTACGGGGAGAGGTGCTCGTCCGCGACGCCGGTCGCGGTGGCGGCGGCCTGGTCGGCGGTGCCGCGCACGCCCTGGAGCAGCCCGGGCTCGTCGAACGGCTCGTCGTCCTGGGAGACGACACCGCTGCCGCCCCCGCTGGTCCGCTTCAGCGAACCCAGCTTCACCAGCAGGATGTTGCGCTCCCGCTTGGCGCCGATGCGCTCCTGGTACTCCGCCTTGCGCAGGTTGTACGCCTTGTAGTTCTCGGTCGGCTCCCAGGCGACCGCGTTCAGCTCCTCCGCCCAGGTCAGGGCGGTGATCGGCTGGTAGACCTTGCGGTAGTGGCACTCGACGTTGCGGTCACCGCGCGCGAGGTTGAGCAGACCGCGGGCCGGGCCCTCGGCCATCGCCTGCAGCTCGCCGGCGTTCAGGTACTCGTCGATGGCGTTGGGCAGCACGATGCCCGTCCACACCGAGTCGCCGTGCACGAAGATCATGTCGTCGGCGTAGCGGTAGGGGAGGCGGAGGTCCTCGCGGCGGGACGCGGACGACGAGCCGGACGACGACGAGCCGGACGGCTTGGAGCGGGACGCGGACGAGCTCTTGCCGCCGCCCTGGCCCTGCTTCTTGCTCGACGAGGCGGCCATGATCATGGCGACCACGAAGAAGGCGGCCGCCCCGCCCAGAAGGATCAGCATGAACATGGAGGAGTCACCCTGAGGTAATCGAGATCGGTGTGCGGGGGTCAGCGGGAGGCGGAGAAGGCGCTGCCGCGCTCGGCGGCCGCCCGGCGCGCGGCCTCGTAACGCGCCTGCCAGCGCGGGGAACCGGGCGTGAAGAGGATGACCTGCCAGTGCAGTTCCTCCGGCTCCTGGTCGGCGGCGAGGCCCTGCAGCCGCTTGGGCTGGAACCACCAGTCGGCCCACACCACCAGCTGCTGGCTCAGCGTGAGCGCGGAGGGCAGCGGCCGGCCCCAGACGAAGTAGACGGCGAACGGCGGCCCGAAGTAGAGGACCGACGTCCACATCGACATGCCGAGGAAGGGGAGGAACGCCGACAGCGTGAACAGCGCGATCAGCCAGAGCAGTCCGAATCCGAAGGCCGCTCCCAGCGCGGGCAGCAGCAGACCCGGCAGCGGGATGTTGCCCCAGTTCCAGATCCGCTTCGGCCGGTTGACCAGGTCGGTGTGGTCGTACGCGACCAGCGGCTCCGGAGCGTCAGAACTCATGTCCGCGAACTCCCCTCGATCTCCTCGTCGTTACGGTCGGCCGGGCGGGCGTCAGCCGTTGCCGCCGCCGATCTGGCCGCCGAGGTCGATGAGCACACCGGCGAGGCCGGTGGCGCCGCCGATGATCAGGGCGGCGAGCGCGATCATGCCGAAGCCCTGGAAGGCCTCGCGCATGCCGTCGCCGCGCTTCATCGACAGCAGCATGCGGATGCCGAGGATGAGGAGGGCGATGACGGCGACCATCGTGCCGGCGTTGCGGAGGATCGTCTCGATCTCTCCGAACATGTCCTCCATGGTGGTGGCTGCCACGTACACGGTGATTCCTCTCGGGTGGTGAGTAAGAAGGGGTGAGGGGGCGCCCGGGGCGGGCGCCGGCCCGGTCAGGACCTGCCGGGCTTCTGGCCCTTGGACGACTGGGTCGTGGTGGAGGCGGAAGCGGAAGCGGAGGGGGAGGGGGAGGCGGGTGCCGAGGCGTTCGGGGCGGCCGGGTCCGTCGGGTCCGTCGACGGTGCGCCGGTGCCCGTGCCGGGCGCGGTGTCGCTGTCGGCGTCGCTGTCGGCCCGGCCGCCCTGCGAGTCGAGCACACCGCCCCGGATGTCCTTGATGAACCAGCCCTGGGCCGTGTTCACCACCGTCATCCGGTACGAGCGGCGCATGGTCTCGCCCTTCGGGTCACCCCAGTCCACGATCACGCGCACCTGGACGGACTGCTCCGCCTTGTAGGCGTACGGGTCGGTGTCCTGAAGGCTCTCCGGGACCAGCGCGACCACGTCGTTGATGGCCGGGTTCCGCAGCCGGCCCGCCAGGCCCGACGTGGCCGCCTGCGACGCGTCGGGCGTGGTGAAGCGGGACATGGCGGTCGCGTCGGAGGCACCCCACGCGGCGAAGTAGCCGGGCAGCACCTTCTCCTGCAACTGCTGCGACAGCGCCTCGTCCACGACCTCGTCGTCCTGGTCGGTCTCCGGCGCGTCCGCGCGGGCCGGCATGGGCATCTGCCCGACGTCACCGGCGACGCGCATGCCCTCGCCGGTCTTGAGGTCCTTCACGTACACGGGGACGGTGAGCGTGGTGAGCGCGCCGTCGGTCGTACGGACCTGCACACCGATGTAACGGCCGTTGGCGCCGTACTCGGGAAGCTGCTCGGCCGTGCCGTCCCAGGAGGCGGAGATGGCGGTGCTCTTGCCCTCGCCGCTCCAGCCGCACTCCGGGTCGACACCGGAGGAGGCGTACCGGGCGAGGTTCTCGCGGCGCGCGGAGGCCTTCTCGGGGGAGTACGTCATGCACAGCAGCGCGTACTGCTCCGCGAACGACGCCGCCTGCTGCGTCGGGAACTCGGTGAGCCGGTACTTGGCCGCGTCGGCCGAGTCGAGGCCGGCGGTGGAGGGGCCGGACGACTTGCCGACCATCAGCCCCATCACACCGCACGAGCCCAGCGCGAAGACGCAGGTGGTGACGAGGAGGGTGGCGCGCAGGGCGACGTGTGTCCGGCGGCCGCCGGTGGCGATGCGGCCACCGGGCTTGGGGACGTCGAAGTCGCGGGAGGGGCGGGCGGTCGGGGTGGCCGTGGTGGCCTTGGGGGCGGAGGCGGGGGAGGTTGCCGCGTGGGCGGCGGGGGAAGGCGCGGCGTGGGCGGTGGGTGCCGTGCTCGCGTGGGCGGCGGGAGTGGCATGCGTCGGGACGGGGGCCGTCGCCGTGCCGCCCTTCTTGCGCTGCGCCTTCGCCGCCATCTTCTGCTCGTACGCGGCCTTGCGGGCCGCCCGCTCCCGCTCGCGCTTCTCCTTCTTCGACTCGCCCTGCGGACGCGTCTCGCGCGGCGGCAGCGTCGGTACGGCGGCCTGCCCGGGCGCGTTGCGCACCCAGGCGGCGGCGACCTGCGCGCGGGCCGCGTCGGAGGGGAGCTGCTGGGGCTGGGGGTAGGACGGCTGCGGGGCGGTGGGCTGCTGCTGCCCCTGGGCCTGCTGTCCCCCCTGCCCCGGTGCCTGCCACGCCTGTTGCTGCGGCTGCTGCGGCTGCTGCGGCTGCTGCGGCTGCTGCGGCTGCTGGGGAGGACCGAAGGACCCGGGCTGCCCGTTGTGGTCTGTCATCGAGTCGGTTACTCCAGCGAGTCGGTTCCCCGTCCGCCTGGGCGGGTCACGGTCCGCACCGCACGACGGGCCCTGGCTCGGCCAGGTGCGCTGGCAGTGTGACAAAGACCCGTCACGGCACCGGTGTCGCTTTTCCCGGCGGGAGTCGGGAATTCCCGGCGGGGCCGTCCAGGGGAAAGCGTCCGGGAAAGTGTCGGGGACATGACGGGAGAGGTGCTCGGTGCGGGGGACTTCCCTCGGCCCACAATGCGCGGGGCACGTCTGCCCGACGTACCCGTACTTGGACCCGACGGACCCTGCGAAGGACGAGAGTTGAGCGACGAGAACGGGCACCCGCAGCAGCCCGACCCGCGCACCTGGGGCGTGCCCCAGCAGGCGCCGCCGGCGGTCCAGCAGGTGCCGCAGGCCCCCCAGGTCTTCCAGGCCGAGCACGCCTGGGTCGACGGGTACGAGCCCGGCAACCCCTGGCAGTCCCGGCTGTGCGTGCAGACGCCGTACGGGACGTACGCCTATCCCCTCACGCCGAACACCATTCCCGAACTCCTCGAGCAGATGGTGCTGGTGGCGCAGGAGCAGCAGGGGCTGCCGGTCGGCCTCGACGCCGAACCCGAGCAGGCCGGGCCCGCCGAGGACGCGCAGGACGAGGACGAGCAGGGACACCTGGCCAACCGCCTCCAGGGCGGTCGCGCGGCCCGGATGACCGGCTGGGCCGTCGTCCACGACCTGTGGGAACGCGAGGATCCGACGGCGCGGATCGTGATGGGCGCGGTGGTGGTCGGGCTGCTGCTGCTCGGTATCTTCCTGACCTGACGGCTCGAACGACCGGCCGATGGCCCGGCCCGCCGCCCCGCGCGGCCCGGCCGGCGGGCACGGTGTCCCCTCAACCCGGCCACGGCCCTCACCCTGCCGCCCCGGCCCCCAGCAGCAGCCCGCAGGAGTGGAGCGATGACCGGTACCGATGCCGCCCCCGAGGAGCCGGAGTTCTACTTCGCCGACGTGTACGTCTTCGTCTCCGACTACCTCGCCCAGATGATCCGCCGCCGCATCAACGGCACGTCGGCCACCTGGTGCCCCAAGTGGTGGGAGCACCCCGAGGCCGGCGCCCGCCTCTCCGCGCTCTGGCTGGCCTGGGAGCACCTGCGGCACGACCCGGCGCTCGGCATGTCGACGTGGTGGCTGCACCACGCCGACCCGCACCTGCGGGTCCTGATGGACGCGGACACGGGCCCGTTCGCGGCCTGCTCCCCGCGCGACGGGCACACGGCGTATCCGTTCGACCCGCTGCCGGTGGACGCCCGGCCCGAGTGAGACACCGCCCCACCACCACAGCGGTCATCGACGCCCGCGACGTCCCTCCACCCGAAGAAAGTCAGAGCACTCACATGCGTGTCAGCAAGCAGCTCAGCACCGCCATGCTTCTCCTCGCCCTCTCCGCGACAGCCGTCTCCTGCGACGACGGCGACGGCGGTGGAACGGAGCAGGGCGGCAGTGCCACGGCGGGCAGCGGCGCGGCCTCGGGGGCCGTCCCGGACGCCGGAGCGGACGGGGACGGAAGGAGCGGCACCGTCTCGGGGCTGGGGAAGGCCTCCGACATGGACGGGCTGGTGCAGCTCGTGAACTCGGCGACGCTCTGCGAGGGTGTCAGCCAGAAGACGGAGGACGTCCTCTTCTATTTCGACGAGGACGACAAGGACGACGAGGGCCGCGACCGGGCCGCGCTGATCGCCGCGAGCAACGAGAAGTTCTCCCTCAAGGCCCGCGCGATCTGCCGCGGCGAGAGCTGGGCCGACAACGTGCACGAGCTGATGCTGATCGACGACATGGCCAAGTTCCAGGCCGCCTACAAGGATTACCAGCGGGCGGACGGCGAAACGGACACGGAGTACTACGTCGGCCAGGACTTCGCGGTGATGCTGAACGCGCGCGACAGCCAGAAGGTGGCACTGGTCCGGGCCGGCACGCTCGGACTCAACTGCTCGCCGAACTTCGTCCCCCCGGCCGGCTACCGCAACGAGCCCGCCCAGGTCGACGGCTGCCTCCTCACCGACTACGTCGACTGAGCCACCGGCCTGGCCGCGCATCCGTCCGCGACTCCCTCCTTCTCCCGCACTTTCCGCTCGCCTTTCCCGGCTCGTTCCCGGCCGGGAAAGCGGCGGCCTCCCCCGGCCCGCCTCCACCTACCGTGTCCCGGTCACCCGTCGACCGCCGTACCGGCTCAGCACAAAGGGAGGCGCGGGAAGGTGGAGTTGCCTGCGGAGAACAAGCGCACGGGACTGCTGGCCCTGGCAGTGCTCGGCGTTCTCCTGGCCGCCGTACTCACCGTGTTCACCGTCTTCGACGGTGACGACGGCAGCGGCGACGGAGGGGAGTCGGCACCCGCCGCCACGGCCGGCGGGCAGAACGGCGCGGGCGCGGACTCCGGGTCGGACACCGACGAGCCGTCCGGCGGCGCCGCGACACCCATCGTCGCGCTCTCCGAAGTGGCCGACGCTCATTCGGTCATGACGAAGTACATGGCCGGCCTCAGCACCTACGACCACACCAGCAGGGCGTCGGCCTGGGGCGCACCGCTGCTCCTGCTCACCACCGAAGACACACAGATGAAGCAGGTGACCGCGCTGCCCAGCGGCAAGGAGTGGGCGACCTGCCGGGCCGGGCAGTGCTCGTCGAAGGCCACGGCCGTGGTCGAGCGTGACGCGGTGATCTCCGACGACCTGGTGCGCGGCAGCGGGCGGACGATCTCGAGCCTGGTGAAGGTGACGGTCACCCGCAGCGTCGGCGGCGAGGAGTCCACCGAGTCGAACCAGTGGCTGGTGACCGCCAAGGACGAAGGCGGCCAGTGGCTCGTCTCCGGGTTCGACGTCTTCGGCCTGGGTGACGTGGGCGCCTCCGACGAGTCGGGGGAGTGAGCGGGGCATGGTCGCACCCGCCGTACTGGCGGCAGCGCAGAAGGCCGCGAAGGTGGCGAAGGCCGCCAAAGCTGCAAAGCAGGCCCGTCAGGCCGGGTCCGGGTCGGGCGGCCAGGGCGGCGGCAACGGCAAGGACAAGGGCAACCTCAAGCTGTGGCTCATCATCGGCGGCAGCGGCGGAGTCCTGACCTTCGGCAGCGTCGCCCTGGTGACCGTCATGCTCATGGGCCTGATCGGCGGCAGCGGCAACGGTGCTGTGGCCGCGGGCTGCGGCGACTACGCCGACAACGCCGACGCCGGCAACACCGGTGACGCCGCGGCGACCAACCCGGTCATGCCGGCCGGCAAGATGTACATGCCGAGCGAGACGGCCCGCAACGAGATACCGCCGAAGATGATCCTCGCGGCGATGCGCGCCGCCGCCCGCTACGACGGCCTCGACTGGACGCTCATCGCCGGGCAGATGTACCAGGAGACCAAGTACGGCCAGGACAAGTCGGCCGCGCCCGGCGGCAAGAACTCCCTCGGCTACATGGGCATCCTGCAGTTCGGCCCCCCGGCCTGGACGGACTACGGCGCCGACGGCAACGACGACGGCAAGAAGGACCTGTACAACATCGACGACGCCGCCTGGGCGGCCGCGAACTTCCTGCACGCCAAGAAGGCCGAGACCAACGCCTGGAAGGCGCTGCTGACCTACTCCGGCTCCAACGCGTCCAACACGATCTACCCGCGTGTCGTCCTCACCCAGGCGGCCCGCTACCGGGGTGTGCTGACGGGGGACCAGGACCTCATCAAGCGGTGGTACGCGCATCTGAAGGAAACCATCGAGAAGAACCCCGGCTTCCCCACCCTCGGGCAGCGCTCGGACATTCCCGAACCGGTCGGCAACAACGCCCAGCCCGGCACGGCGCTCAGCATCGCCGCGACCTCGCCCCGCTCCTGGTCGACCCCGCCGCTGGCCGACGGCGGCGCGTCCAGCACCACCGCCATGGCCCCGGCCGCGTACACCACCACGAACAGCGCGACTCCTGTGTCCTTCCCCCTCGCGCCCAAGGAGCCCGCCACCGGCAAGAACTGGCAGTGGCCCATGAAGGACGGGACCTACACGAAGGGCACCCGCTACCACGAGTCCGGCAACATGTGGAGCCTCGGCTACCACACCGGCCTCGACCTGGTGGCGGCCAGTGGCACCCCGATCTACGCCCCCGCCGACGGCAAGATCGTCCACGCGGGCCCGGGCGGCTCGTACGGCAACATGACCCAGATCCAGCACGCGGACGGCGTCATCACGCTCTACGCCCACCAGACCTCGATCAAGGTGTCCCTCGGCCAGCAGGTCAAGCGCGGTGACCAGATCGGCACGGTCGGCGCGACCGGCAACGTCACCGGCCCGCACCTGCACTGGGAGGTCCGCGTCCCGGGCGTCGACAACCCGTTCGTCGGCGGCCAGGACCAGGGCCCGGGCATGGTCGACCCCGACGACTGGATGAAGGGCCGGATCACCGCCAACCCCGACTACGGCTCGGTTCCGGGCTCGGACGAGCCGGGCAAGGACGCCCAGTACGCCGACTGCGCCGAGGAGAACGGCAGCTCGGCGGTGCCTCCGGACGGCGCCGGCGCCTCCGGCGTGATGCCCGACGCCGACGACCCGGTGATCCGGGCGGTGCTGGGCTGGGCCCAGCGCGGCATCGGCGTCCCGTACGTGTTCGGCGCGCCGCGTCTGCAGGGTGAGAACCCGACCAGCTTCGACTGCTCCAGCTTCACGCAGTGGGCGTACTACATGGCCAGCGGCGGGAAGATCAACATCGGCTCGACGACGTACGCGCAGGAGCCGTACCTCAAGGCGCACGAGGTTCCGTTGTCCCAGGCCCAGCCCGGAGACGTGATCTTCTTCCGGCCGGAGGGCAGCGGCAGGTCCGGGCACGTGGGCCTGGTCTGGGACCCCAAGGGCAAGAAGATCATCCATGCCCCGCGCCCCGGCAGGACGGTCTCCTTCAGCACCTGGGACGTCCAGGACGAGATCACCGGTGTCTACCGCGTCCCGATCCCGCAGGGCACCAACGCCGTCGAGGGCGACGGCACGGGCAAGGCCAAGGGCGCCTGACAGCCATTCCAGAAAGGACGGACCGCGGGTGACCGCAGAACAGAAGAAGAAACCCCGCGCCGAGGACGACTGGACCTTCGAGATCGTCATCGCCGTCGCGGTCGTGCTCCTGGTCGGCGCCGGCGCCTGGTCGGCGGCGAAGATCGGAGCCGGGTACGCCGACGCGCCCGCCCCGCCCTCCAACCCGCTGTCGTTCCTCGTGGCCGTGGTCAAGGGCGACTACAGCTGGCCGGGTTCGGCGGCCAGTGCCGTCGCCGCCGGGGAGGCGGTCGTGCTCGGCGTCCTCGGGCTGGCCGTGTACCGGGTGCGTGAGCGGATCCGGAACAAGCCCAAAGTGGACGGGGCGGCGCAGCACCTCGCGAAGGGCGAGGAGCTCGGCAAGCTCACCATGAAGGGCGCGGCGGCCACCGCCGAGCGGCTCGGGGTGCAGGCGAGCACGCCCGGCGTGTTCATCGGACGGTCCGTCAAGGGCAGGCAGCCGCTGTACGGCTCGTACGAGGACATGCACGTCGACATCTGGGGGCCGCGGACCGGTAAGACCACCCGGCGGGCGATACCGGCGATCCTCGACGGGCCCGGGGCCGTCCTCGTCACCTCCAACAAGCGGGACATCGTCGACGGCACGCGCGGGCCGCGGTCCGCCCGCGGTCCCGTGTGGGTCTTCGACCCGCAGCAGGTCGCCGCCGAGGCGCCCACCTGGTGGTGGAACCCGCTGTCGTACGTCACCGACGTGGCCAAGGCCCGCAAGATGGCCGACCACTTCGCCTCGGGCTCGCGGGACGCGGGCGCCTCCACCGACGCCTTCTTCGACCCGGCCGGACAGGACCTCCTGGCCAACCTGCTGCTCGCCGCGGCCTGCGGGAAGGCGCCGATCACGCAGATCTACACCTGGCTGTCCAACCCCAAGGACGACACCCCGGAGCGGATCCTGCGCGGCGCCGGGCACACCATGGCCGCCGACGGCCTCGCCGGTGTCATCAACGCGCCCGAGAAGCAGCGCAGCGGCATCTACGGCGTGGCCCAGCAGATGGCGTCCTGCCTGATCAACCCGGAGGTCAACCGCTGGGTGACCCCGCCCGCCGACCCGCACGCCCCCGAGTTCGACCCGCACGCCTTCGTCCGCACCGGCGGCACCCTGTACTCCCTGTCGAGAGAGGGACGGGACAGCGCGGGCCCGCTGGTCACCGCCCTTACGGTCGCGGTCGTCGAAGCGGCGGAGGAGTACGCCACCACCCAGCGCGGCGGACGGCTCCCGCTGCCCCTCGTCGGCGTTCTCGACGAGGCCGCCAACGTGTGCCGCTGGCGCTCCCTGCCCGACCTGTACTCCCACTACGGCTCGCGCGGCATCATCCTGATGACGATCCTCCAGTCCTGGGCGCAGGGCATCGAGGTCTGGGGCGAGCGCGGCATGGAGAAGCTGTGGTCGGCCGCGAACGTCCGCGTCTACGGCGGTGGCGTCTCCGACACCCGCTTCCTGGGCGATCTGAGCGAGCTGGCGGGCGAGTTCGAACTGCGCGAGTACCAGACGAGCCGCGAGTCCGAGTTCGGCGGCTGGTCCGGCAACCGCACGGTCAGCGAGTCCACGCGCCGCGAGCGGGTCCTCCAGGTCTCCGACCTCGGCGCGATGCCCCAGGGCCGCGCCCTGGTCCTCGCCTCCGGCACCAAGCCGGTGCTGGTCGAGACGGTCCCCTGGTGGGAGGGGCCGTACGCCGGTGAGGTGCAGGCGTCGCTGAAGAAGTACGACCCCGGGGCGCGCTGAGCGACACCCACGGGACGCGGGCGGGGCCGGGGATCACCCCGGCCCCGCCCGCGTTCACGCCTCGATTGCCTTTCAGGCCGTCAGACCCGAGGCCCGCAGCACGTGGTCGCCGGCCGGCTCCGACTCCGTGCCGTCCGCGTACGCGGTGGTGACCTTGTAGAAGACGGTGGTGTCGGTGGGGGCGGTGAGGTCCGTGTACGAGTCGTCGGTCGGGACCGGAGCGTCCGTGAGCCGTACGTAGGCGCCGGTCGCCCGGTCCCAGCGGTAGACGTGGTAGCCCGTGGCCGTGCCGTGGGGGTCGCGGTAGTCGGAGTAGATGACACGGACCATCGGGCCCTGCGCCGCGTCGTCGGTCTCCACCGACAGGTTGGCCGTGTCGTCCGGGTACGTCTCCGGCGGCACCAGGTCGAGCTCCGCCACCTCGACGGACGTGGAGGTCGCGGGGTCGAGGGCGTTGCCGTCCTTGTCGACGGCGACGACCACGTACCGCAGGCGCTCGCCGTCGGGCAGGTTCGCGTCCCGGTTCTCGGACCACACCGTGCCGTACGGCATGTCGGCGGTGATGTTCGTGTACGTCCAGGCACCGTCGGCGAACACGCCCCGGTGGATCTCGTAGTGGTGGACGTCGTCGGCCGTGCTGTCGTCCCAGTCGAGCCGGACGCCGTTCTCCTGCGCTGTCGCGGTCAGGCCGTTCACCGCGCCGGGGGCCGTGTAGTCACCGACGTGGTGGACGGTGACCGGGGCGGAGGCGGGGCCGAAGTTGCGGTCGTCGTCGATGGCCCGGACGTAGTACGTGTGGTCCGTGGAGCGTTCGAGCTCGCCGTCGAAGAAGTAGCCGGTGGCCAGGTCGACGGGGGCGCCGTCCCGGTACACCTGGAAGGTGGCGAGGTCGGGGTCGGTGTCCCGGTTCCAGGACCAGGTGACGGTGACCCCGCGCTCCCCGTCGACCGCCTTCAGGTCCTGGGCGACGAAGGTGGGCGCCGTGTGATCGGGGGTCGAGCCGTCGACGACGCGGGAGGCCGCCGACTCGTTGCCGTGGGTGTCCACGGCCGTGACGACGTAGTAGAAGTAGTCGCCGGTCGGCGCGAGGGTCTCGGACCAGTCGCGGACCAGCGCACTGCCGCTCACCCGGTTCGCGGCGGTGAGCGCCACGGGATAGGTCGCCGACCGGTAGACCCGGTAGCCGGCCACGTCGGGCTCGGGGTTGTCGTTCCACCACAGGCGCACCTCGGTGACGTCACCGGTCCGCCAGTTGCCCGCGACGCCGGTCGGCGCGGACGGCGCCGTCGTGTCGACGGTGGTGACGGCCTGGTCGGCGGTGCCTGACGACTCGTTGCCCGCCTTGTCGTAGGCGCGGACCTCGTAGTAGTACGTCGCGCCCGTCTTGGGGAGGGTGGTGTCGGTGTACGAGGTGGAGGTGGTCGTCGTGAGCGGCCTGGCCGGGTACGCGGCGCCCTTGAGGCGCCGGTACACGCGGTAGCCCGCGAGGTCCATCTCCTTGTTCTTCGCCCAGGTGACCTTGGCCCGGTTCGTCGCCTTGTCGTGGGTGACCGTCACGCCCGTCGGGGTCAGCGGGCGCACCTTGTCGACGGTGGCGGACGTGCGGGGGGCGTAGGAGAACTTGACGTTCGCGACGCCTGTCCAGTTCACGAAGTCCACGCGCAGGGTGTGCTTTCCGGCGGGGACGGTCAGGTTGACGGTCTTGGAGACGGTCGTCGAGACGTTCTTCCACAGGTCGACCTTGCGGGTCCCGTCCACGTAGACCCGGATGCCGTCGCGGGAGGAGGCGGCGAAGGAGAAGGGGCCGCCGGAGCCGAAGTCCCGCGTCACGGTCCAGCGGACGCCGAAGTTGTTGGCAGGCAGGCCCGAAGCGGGGGCGCCGCTGCCCCAGTTCTCGTCGACGGCGCTGTCGCAGTCCGTCTTCTTCGGGGTGCCCGTGAAGCTGGTGTTCGCGTAGAACTGCCGCTTGTAGACCGGCGAGGTGCAGGTGGGCGCGGCGGAGGCGGGCGCGGCGGCCACGGCGGTGAGCAGGCCGCCGGTCGCGGCGAGTACGACGGCGGTGGCGGCCGCGGGCGTCGCCCGTCGTCTGGCTGGATGCATTCGGTCCTCTGGTCGGGATCAGGACGGGTGTGAAGCCCGTCGTGATCCCGACTCACGAGAATGACGCTTGGTTGTACTGCTTCTCCCCGATGTCTCCTCGACCCTTTCACGCCACAAGCGGAGGGTGATGTTGCCATCTCGTTAAGTGGGACAGCTTGACTCCGACGGTCACCGCCGCGTTGTCTTTCCAGACACTGGGTCACCATGCCGTACCCATGTTTCCGAACGCACCTGAAGTGAGCCCCCGCATGCGTCGTATCGCCATATCCGTGGCAGCGTCCACATTGACCCTCTCGCTGGCCGGCTGCAGCATGCTGAGCGCCACAGAGGACGGTGCGGACGCCAGCCCGACCAAGGGCAACGACATCACGGTGGGCGTGCTGATGCCGGAGGAGACGAACACGCGGTACGAGCAGTTCGACTACCCGATCATCAAGAAGAAGGTCGCCGCCCTCACCGGCAACCAGGGCAAGACGGTCTACGCGAACGCCGCCGCCAAGGCGAAGACGCAGGAGACCCAGATGCAGAAGATGATCGACGACAAGGTCGACGTCATCCTGCTCGACGCCGTCGACGCGCACTCCATCGCGGACATGGTCAAGACGGCCAAGGACGCGGGCATCCCGGTCATCGCCTACGACCGGCTGGCCGAGGGCCCGATCGACGGGTACGTCTCCTTCGACAACGAGCTCGTCGGCGAGGTGCAGGGCCGCTCCCTGATCGAGGCGCTGGGCACCGCCGACACCTCCGACAAGGTCGTCATGGTGAACGGCTCGCCCACCGACCCGAACGCGGGCCAGTTCAAGCAGGGCTCGCTCTCCGAGCTCAACGGCAAGGTGACCATCGCCGAGTCGTTCGACACCACGGACTGGAGCCCGAAGATCGCCGAGTCCAACATGACCAAGGCGATCAACAAGATCGGCAAGGGCAACATCGCCGCCGTCCTTTCCGCCAACGACGCCATGGCCGGCGGCGTCATCAAGGCCTTCGAGGCCGCGGGCGTGAACGAGCTGCCCCCGATCACCGGGCAGGACGCGGAGCTGTCGGCCGTGCAGCGGATCGTCAGCGGCGAGCAGTACATGAGCGTCTACAAGTCCTACCCCCGCGAGGCCGAGGCCGCCGCGGAGATGGCCGTCGCCAAGATCCAGGGCAAGGCCATCCAGTTCGACGCCCTCACCCGCAAGAAGGTCGACAGTCCCACCGACAAGGACGTCCCGGCGCAGCTGGTCCCCGTGGTCGCCCTGACGAAGAGCAACATCAACGCGACGGTGATCGCGGACGGCATCTACAAGGTGTCCGACATCTGCACCTCGAAGTACAAGACGGCCTGCGCGTCGATCGGTCTGAAGTAGGAAAAACCCGAAGCGGGCAAACCTGAAGCAGGGAAAGAGGGGTTCGCCCCCGTCTCACGTGGGACCGGGGCGAACCGTTCCTGTGGACTGAGCAGGAGTGAGTCCGCTCAGCCGCACGCCCCGAACGGTCTTGAACGTACTGGTCCCCGGCATACTCGACCCCGGGGCGGCGACACGCATCCTGCGCGTGGTCCGGTCCCAGGAGGCCAGTTCCCTGCGCGACCTGGCCAGATGGGTACGGCCAGTGGCGACGGGGAGGCCCCGAACCATCACTCCGGTGGAGCGGGGGCCCCGCACGCCGACGCCATACCCGGCGTCCCAGATCAAACGATCACCGTAGCCCGAACGGCCCACAACAGCGCAAGCTCGGAAGTCGACCATCACACGATCGAGTTAAACCGCCCTCGCGCACGCCCCCGGCGAGCAGTCGGCAACCCCTCGCCGTGTTGCGGAGCAGGTCCGGGCCGCGCATAGTTGCGCTGCGGAAGAGGCGGAAACCGGGGGTGGGACGGTCGATGGCCGGGCACGGGACGGAAGGGCACCCCCACGGTGCTGACCGACTGTGCGAGGCCGGGGAGCGCGTGTACTCCCGGGCGGTACGGCGGGGCAGGGTGCCGCGGCACGAGGCCGACGCGGTGCCGTGCCTGCTGGAACTCGCGATGCTCCACCCGGACCCCGACGACATGGACCGGCTGGTGCCGACCTCCCCGCAGGAGGTCATGACGCGGCTGCTGCGCGCGGTCCACGACGAGGTCAGCGCCAGCCAGCGGCGGGTGGGGTCGGCCGTGGAGGCCGTGGAGCGGTATGCCGGTCTGGGCGTCCACCCACCGGCGGCCGGTGCCTGGGAGGGCACGGCGATCCGGGTCCTGGACGGGCTGACCCGTATTCAGGCCGCGATGGACGAGGCGACCCAGGCGTGCACCACGGAGGTGCTGACGGTGCAGCCGGGTGGGATCCGCCGCGAGCACGAGCTCTCCGAGGGGCTGCACCGGGCGCTGGCGCTGCGCGGCCGGGGCGTGCGCATGCGGGACCTGTACAACCACGTGGCGCGGCACGGCCAGGGCCTGCTCAACTACCTGGAGCTGATGGGTGACGCGGTCGAGGCCCGCACCCTCGACGAGGTCATAGACCGGCTCATCCTCTTCGACCGCACGGTCGCCTTCATCCCCGCCAACGCCGAGCACACCCTGGCCCTGGAGCTGCGCCACCCGGCCCTGATCACCTACCTGGTGACGGTCTTCGAACGTCTCTGGCGCCTGGCAGTCCCCCTGACGGCACCCATCCCCTCCCCGGGCATCGAGGGCATCTCCCACCGCGAACACTCCATCGCCGCCCTCCTCGCCGAGGGCCACCAGGACGCCGTCATCGCCGAACGCCTCGGCATCAGCGTCCGCACCTGCCGCGCCCACATCGCCCGCCTCTCCGAAACCCTCGGCGCCGCCAGCCGCACCCAACTGGGCGTCCGCATAGCCCAGGCCGGCCTCGACGGCCCCCCACGGGTGGGAGACACGGTGCGGCTCACGATTCCGGGCGGGGGAACGCCGAGCGGCTGACGGGGCGGCCGGGTCGGGCGAGGGCCGCGACCACACCGCTCACCCCTCCCGCTCCAGAATCCCCGAGCGCCCGATCAGGTACCCGAGTTGCGCCCGGCTCTCGCTGCCCAGCGTCGCCGCCAGTTTGGCGATGTGGACGCGAGCCGTACGCACGTTCATGCCCAGCCGCTCGGCGATGACGGTGTCGGTGTGGCCCTCGACGAGGAGTGCGGCGATGGCCCGCTGACGGGGCGTGACGCCGTTCAGGGTGGGCTGCCGGACGGCCTCGGGGTACATGGGCGTGGCCAGCCGCCACAGCCGCTCGAAGGTGGTGACGAAGTAGTCGACGAGGGCCGGGTGACGGACCTCCAGGGCGAGGGTGCGGTCCTTGTTCGCCGGGATGAACGCCACGGTCCGGTCGATGACCAGCAGCCGCTCGGTCACCTCGTCGAGGCTGCGTGCCTCCACGTCGCCCCGCAGCCACTCGTACCGCGCCAGCACGGTGGGCGCGTACCGCATCGTGTGCTGGTAGAGCGAGCGGATACGGCCGCCGCGGTCGAGCAGGTCCTGGTCGCGGGCCATCGCGTCGGTGAGGATCGCCGCGGGCTTGCCGACGTAGCTGATGTGGGGCTGGATGGCGAGGAGTTCCCGGGAGGCGTCCGCCATCGCCTGGGTGATGGCCAGGTTGATCGGGTCCCGGCCGCTGAGCAGGCTGATCGCGGGCGTGCTCCCGGCCGGGGTACGGCCGCCGCCGAGCCGCAGCAGCGGTTCGAACACGTCGACGAGCTGCGCCTCGCGCCGCCGTTCCCGCGCGATCCGGTCCTCCGAGGTCCGCAGATGGCGGTGGAGGGCGACGGCGGGCGCCAGCGGCTCCAGTCGGCCCGGGGCGTCGACGGCCGGGTGCAGCAGGCCGAACGCGACCAGACAGGGCGCCTCCTGGACGTCCGCGGAGGGGACCCGGCCCTCGCGCAGGGCCCGTTCGTACAAACGGCTCCCTGCGGCGCACAGCTCCTCCACGCCGTGCTCCGGGTGCGGCGCGCCCACCGGCCGGTCCACCGGCCCGCCCTCGCCCGCGCCGGTTTCCCCGTTCCCGTGATCGGCGCTCACCTCAGTGGTCCCGGTCCAGCATCCCCGACTGCGCGATGAGGAAGCCCAGTTGGGCCCGGCTGCCGCTGCCCAGGGCCGACGCCAGCTTCGCTATGTGGGCGCGGCAGGTGCGCACGTTCATGCCGAGCCGCCGCGCGATGGCCTCGTCGACATGGCCCTCGATGAGCAGCTTCGCTATGGACCGCTGCACCCCGGTGATGCCCTCGGGCGTGGACTCGTAGGTGACTTCCTCCAGGAGCGGGGTGGCCCGCTGCCAGAGTTGCTCGAAGACCTTGATGAGGTACTGGACGAGCCCGGGATGACGCAGCTCCAGCGCCACCTGCCGGTCGTCCTGGGCGGGGATGAAGGCGACCGTCGTGTCACAGATGATGAGCCGCTCGATCAGCTCCTCCAGCGTCCGTATCTCGACCTTGGCGCCCGCCATGCCGTCCATGTAGGCGAAGGTGCTCTGGCTGTGCCGGACGGTGTGCTGGTAGAGGGTGCGCACGGAGATGCCGCGCTCGATGAGGGGTTTGCTGCGCGTCAGGGCCTGGCTGAGGATGTGCTCCGGGCGGCTGCCGCCGGGCTGCACGGTCAGGACCTCGCTGCGCGCCTCGGCGATGGCCCCGTCCAGCGCGGCGTGGATACGGTCGATACCCTCCAACACGGTGATCGCGTGCGTGGTGGCCGGTTTCTGGGCACTGATGGCCAGGAAGGGCTCGAACGTGTCCGTGAGATCCACGCTGAGCCGGCGGCGGTCCTGGATCTCCCGTTCCAGGGGCTGCAACTGCTGGGCGAGTGCGACGGACGGCGGAACCGGGCGCAGCCAGTTCGCGTCGTCCGGGTCCGGGTGGAGCAGTGCGAACTCGAGCAGACAGGGAGCGGGTTCGACCTCGTCGCGGGAGATGCGTCCGGAGCCGAGCGCACTGGCGTACAGACGCGTTCCCTCGGCACACAACGCGGTGATGCCATGAGGATGTGTCGTCTTTGTACTCTTTGATGGCAAATCTCCACCCCCCAGGGTCCTGAACGTGCAGGAACATGATGCATCCCTTGTGTGGCATTGACGTGCCTGAATGAGCCATCGTCTTGTTTCGCGGGGGAGAGGAAGCCATCAAGTGAGGACGAAGCCGACCATGAATAAGAGAATGCTTCGCTCGGTGCTTGCCACTGCCGTCGTTGCTCTGGCGCTGGCCTTCGGTGGGGCCGGTTCTCTCGACGTCGGCTGGCTGACCCCTTCCGACGCGGCGAGCACGTCGGCACACACCAACGGCACGCAGGACGACGTCGGCTGGGTGATCAGGGCCCAGGACGTCGGCTGGGTGGCGCCGGCGGGCAAGAGCGCATGACCACCCCACCCGACGACCGCTCGTTCCGTCGCGAGATGGCGACCGCCTATCGCTCCGGCTGGCACTTCATCGACCTGGTCACCGCCATCCCCCACAGCGGTGACTCGTTGATGGTGACGGTGTTCGGAGAACCGGTCGTCGTCACCCGTGACGAGGACGGTGACCTTCGGGCGTACCGCTGCCTGCGACGGCCTCGGGGGGCGCCGCAGCCCGTACGGTGCGCCATCCGGTACGGAATGATCTTCGTGAACCTCGACCAGCGCGACCACCAGCTCGCGGAGTCGGCCCCGCAGGCCGTCCCCCGCACCATCTCAGCCACCCCCCGCAGTGCCTGACGCGATTCCCCCGTCGTAACAGATCGCTCAGGTACTTCCCCCCGCAGCGGCGTCACCGTGACCTGAACACGGTGACGCCGCTGCAGTTTTCGGGACTTTTCAGGCCGCACCGACTGGCCGGAAACCGCCTTGGCCGGAGGGGGTCAGCCTCGCCCCATCGCGCGCGTCAGCTCGATCTCGATCACCACTCGGGACGGGTTCGGCGCGGGCGTGCGCCCGTAGCGCTCCTCGTAGCGACGCTCCGCCTCCCTCACCCGCTCCGGCTCGGTGCGGACGAAGGCCCGGCCCTCCAGCGTGGCCCAGCGGGCCCCGTCCACCTGGCACACGGCGACCCTGGCTCCCTCGGTGCCCGCCGCCCGCACGAATCCCGCCTTCGTGCTCGCCTTGTTCGTGATCACCCGGGCCAGCCGGGCCTCGGGCTCGTAGGTCACCCCCACCGGGACGACGTGCGGACTGCCGTCCGGACGCGGGGTCGTCAGCGTGCAGAGGTGACGTTCGCGCCAGAACGCGAGATACGGCGCGTCGGGTGCGCCGGGATCCTGGGGGTATGCGGCCATGGGCCGGGAATCTAGCCGACTTCCGGACCTCCCGGGGCTCCCGCCGCTAACCTTGAGTGGAATAGACTCAACTTTGCGTATGTTGATTGAGTCACGGCTGACGCAAGGAGGAGACAGGCAACGTGGACGCCGAGCTGACCAACAGGAGCCGGGACGCGATCAATGCGGCCAGCAACCGCGCCGTGTCCGAGGGACACCCCGACCTCACCCCCGCCCACCTGCTGCTCGCGCTGCTGGAGGGGCGGGAGAACGAGAACATCATCGACCTGCTGGCCGCGGTCGACGCCGACCAGGTGGCCGTACGCACGGGCGCCGATCGCGTCCTCGCCGGGCTGCCCAGCGTGACCGGGTCCACCGTCGCGCCCCCGCAGCCCAACCGCGAGCTGCTCACCGTCATCGCCGAGGCGCAGACGAAGGCGAAGGAGCTCGGGGACGAGTACCTCTCCACCGAGCACCTGCTCATCGGGATCGCCGCCAAGGGGGGCGCCGCCGGTGAGGTGCTCGCCCGGCAGGGCGCCGACGCGAAGAAGCTGCTGGAGGCGTTCCAGAAGTCCCGCGGCGGGCGCCGGGTGACCACCGCCGACCCCGAGGGCCAGTACAAGGC
Source organism: Streptomyces sp. NPDC002888 (assembly GCF_042888465.1). Lineage (NCBI taxonomy): Bacteria > Bacillati > Actinomycetota > Actinomycetes > Kitasatosporales > Streptomycetaceae > Streptomyces > Streptomyces sp. NPDC002888. The sequence goes on from NZ_JBIAPU010000002.1 coordinate 312,188, forward strand.
CCTGGAGAAGTTCGGCACCGACTTCACCGCCGCCGCACGCGAGGGCAAGCTCGACCCGGTCATCGGCCGGGACCAGGAGATCCGCCGCGTGGTGCAGGTCCTGTCCCGCCGTACGAAGAACAACCCGGTCCTCATCGGCGAGCCCGGCGTCGGCAAGACCGCCGTCGTCGAGGGGCTCGCCCAGCGGATCGTCAAGGGCGACGTGCCCGAGTCCCTGAAGGACAAGCGGCTGGTCGCGCTCGACCTGGGCGCGATGGTCGCCGGGGCGAAGTACCGCGGTGAGTTCGAGGAGCGCCTGAAGACCGTCCTCGCGGAGATCAAGGGCTCCGAGGGCCAGATCATCACCTTCATCGACGAGCTGCACACCGTCGTGGGCGCGGGCGCCGGCGGCGACTCCGCCATGGACGCCGGCAACATGCTGAAGCCCATGCTGGCCCGCGGCGAGCTGCGCATGGTCGGCGCGACCACCCTCGACGAGTACCGCGAGCGGATCGAGAAGGACCCGGCGCTGGAGCGGCGCTTCCAGCAGGTGCTGGTCGCCGAGCCGACCGTCGAGGACACCATCGCCATCCTGCGCGGCCTCAAGGGCCGCTACGAGGCCCACCACAAGGTCCAGATCGCCGACGCCGCGCTGGTCGCCGCGTCCACCCTCTCCGACCGGTACATCACCTCCCGCTTCCTGCCCGACAAGGCCATCGACCTCGTCGACGAGGCGGCCTCCCGCCTCCGCATGGAGATCGACTCCTCCCCTGTCGAGATCGACGAACTCCAGCGCGCCGTCGACCGGTTGAAGATGGAGGAGCTGGCCCTCGACAAGGAGACCGACCCGGCCTCCCGCGACCGCCTGGAGAAGCTGCGCCGCGACCTCGCCGACAAGGAGGAGGAACTGCGGGGCCTGACCGCCCGCTGGGAGAAGGAGAAGCAGTCCCTCAACCGCGTCGGTGAGCTGAAGGAACGCCTCGACGACCTGCGCGGACAGGCCGAACGAGCCCAGCGCGACGGTGACTTCGACACCGCGTCCAAGCTGCTGTACGGCGAGATCCCGGCCCTGGAACGCGACCTGGAGGCCGCGTCCGAGGCAGAAGAGGAGGCCGCCAAGGACACCATGGTCAAGGAGGAGGTCGGCTCCGACGACATCGCCGACGTCGTCGCCTCCTGGACCGGCATCCCCGCGGGCCGCCTCCTGGAGGGCGAGACGCAGAAGCTGCTGCGCATGGAGGACGAGCTCGGCAAGCGGCTCATCGGCCAGACCGAGGCCGTACGGGCCGTGAGCGACGCCGTACGACGCTCCCGCGCCGGGATCGCCGACCCCGACCGTCCGACCGGCTCCTTCCTCTTCCTCGGCCCGACCGGTGTCGGCAAGACCGAACTCGCCAAGGCCCTGGCCGACTTCCTCTTCGACGACGAGCGGGCGATGGTCCGCATCGACATGTCGGAGTACAGCGAGAAGCACAGCGTGGCCCGGCTGGTCGGCGCGCCTCCCGGGTACGTCGGCTACGAGGAGGGCGGCCAGCTGACGGAGGCGGTGCGCAGGCGGCCGTACAGCGTCGTACTCCTCGACGAGGTGGAGAAGGCGCACCCCGAGGTCTTCGACGTCCTGCTCCAGGTGCTCGACGACGGGCGGCTGACGGACGGCCAGGGCCGCACGGTCGACTTCCGCAACACGATCCTGGTCCTCACCTCCAACCTGGGCAGCCAGTTCCTGGTCGACCCGATCACCACTGAGGAGGAGAAGAAGGAGCAGGTCCTGGAGGTCGTACGGACCTCGTTCAAGCCAGAGTTCCTCAACCGGCTCGACGATCTCGTGGTCTTCTCGGCGCTGAACAAGGACGAGCTGAGCCGGATCGCCCGGCTCCAGATCGACCGGCTGGCCAGGCGCCTCGCCGAGCGCCGCCTCACCCTGGAGATCACCGACGCGGCCCTGACCTGGCTCGCCGACGAGGGGATGGACCCGGCCTACGGCGCCCGCCCCCTGCGCCGCCTCGTCCAGACGGCCATCGGGGACCGCCTCGCCAAGGAGATCCTCTCCGGCGAGATCAAGGACGGCGACTCGATCCGCGTCGACACCTTCGGGGACGGGCTGATCGTGGGGCCGGCGACGGGCAAGTCGTTGTAACAGTCAGGATCATGTCAGCCCAGGGCTGACACCGTCCGTCGCACTTGCCACCCCCCTCCCCGGATGGGGGAGGATGGCAGGATCCGTACGAAGGGAAAATCACGGTGACCATCGACCCGTCCTCGATTCCGAATTTCGGGGGCCAGCCCGAGCCGCAGCCCCAAGGACCGGCGGGCCCCGTCGTCCCGGATCAGGACCTCGTGAAGCAGCTCCTCGACCAGATGGAGCTGAAGTACGTCGTGGACGAGGAGGGCGACCTCGCTGCGCCCTGGGAGGAATTCCGTACGTACTTCATGTTCCGTGGCGAGGCGGACCAGGCGGTCTTCTCGGTTCGGACCTTCTACGACCGCCCCCACCAGATCGACGTCAAGCCGCAGCTGCTGGAATCCATCGACGACTGGAACCGGCGCACGCTGTGGCCGAAGGTCTACACGCACACCCACGACGACGGCACCGTCCGCCTCATCGGCGAGGCGCAGATGCTGATCGGCGCGGGGGTCAACATCGAGTTCTTCGTCTCCTCGACGGTCAGCTGGGTACGCGCAGCCATCGAGTTCGACAAGTGGCTCGTCGAGCAGCTCGGCCTCGAGCAGGAGGTCAACGACGCGGAGAAGCCCGAGGACGACGAGGAGTAGACCTCGGGACCCGGACAAACAAGACCCACATGTCTACAACGGCGTGTTCGCCAGTACGACCAGGTACGCGCCGTAAGCGAACGAGAGCCCGGCCAGGGCGGCGACCACCACGGTCGCGTGCCAGGGCCGGGCTCTCGCCGTCCGTACCAGCGCCCGCGCCAGCGGCAGCAGCAGCGGGAACGCGGGCAGCAGGAAGCGCGGCTTGGACTCGAAGAAACCCGAGCCGCCGAGCGTGATCAGCAGCAGGACACCGCTGTAGACGACCAGCGGCAGCGGGGCCCGGTCCACGAGCAGCAGCGCGTACAGCAGGACGGCCGCCGCGACGATCACCATCGTCATCGGGAACACGAGCCGGTCGGCGCGCAGCAGCAGATGCCGGACGAAGTGCAGCGAGCCGTGGCCGAGGTCGAAGCGCGAGCCCCACAGCCGCTGCACCGCGAAGTACCCGCCGAGCAGATCGCCCCTGCGGTGACCGACCCACAGGACGTACGCGGTCCAGCCCAGCGGGGCGAGCGCCGCGCCCGTCCACAGCCTGTGGGAAACCCGGCCGCGCGCCCGCCACACCTCGTGCGCCGCCGCCGCGAGCACCGCCGCCGTCACCGCGACCCCGTTGGGCCGCGCGAGCCCCGCCAGCGCTGCCAGGCCGCCCGCCCACACCCAGTTCCGGTTCAGCACCGCGTACAGCGACCAGGCGGCGAAGGCCGTGAGCACCGGCTCCGTGTACGCCATCGACAGCACCACGGAGTGCGGCAGCAGCCCCCACAGCAGCACGAGCACGGTGGCGACGGCCCGGCCGTGCAGGTGGGCGCCGAGGGCGTGGATCCCACAGGCGGCCACCGCGGCCGCCGTCCACGACACGAGCAGCCCCGCGGTGCCCCAGTTCAGCGGGCCGAGCTCGGCCACGGCGCGGACCAGGGCGGGATAGAGCGGGAAGAACGCCAGGTCGCTGTGGACGATGTCGGGCTGGAAGGTCAGGGTGTGGCCGTAGCCGTGGGCGGCGATCCTCAGGTACCAGAGTGAGTCCCAGGACCGGGCGAGCAGCTCCAGCGGCTGCCGGCCCGTCGCCCACGCGGTCACCGCGAGGACGGCCGCGCCGGTCAGGCGGGCGGCGGCGAACAGGCCCAGTGCGGTGGTCGCTGTCGCGAGGGGGCGGCGGGAGAGGGCGACGGCCGGGCGGGGGGTGAGGGTGCTGGCGTGGCTCACACTCCCGCACACTGCAGGGCGACTGCGTCGGGCGCGAGCCGGGGGGTCCGTTTGTGTGGGCCTCGGCCTTGTGGTGCCCTGCGCTGGTGTCGGCCTCGGGCCGGCATCGTCCGCACCGGCGTTTCCTCAGTACCGCGGATGCGCCGGCGTCAGTACCGCGGATGCACCAGCGTCGACGCCGGCAGACCCTCGATCCTGGTGTCGGCCCGCGCTCGCACGTCCCCCGTGAGCATCGGGCGCCGGTCCGGCGACGCGAGGACGAAGCCCGCGTCCGGGCCCTCGGCGGCGTAGGGGACCGTGTGCAGGCCCGCGGAGCGCATCGTCGTCTCGGTGGTCCAGAAGGCGCGGGGGCGGGCGGTGAGGGGGCCGGCGTGGACGGTGAGGCGGCCGTCGGGGGCCAGGGCACGCCGGGTCAGGCCGTAGAACTCCTGGGAGTAGAGCTTGGCGCTCGCCGTCATGGTGGGGTCGGGCAGGTCGGCGATCACCACGTCGTACGAGGCCGTGGGCACCTCGCGCAGGTGACCGAAGGCGTCCCCGGTCGTGACGTGGACGCGGCAATCGTCGTACGCGTGGGCGTTGAGGGCGGACAGGGCCGGGTCCGTGCGGGCCAGATGGATGACGGCCGGGTCGAGTTCGACGACGTCGACCCGGCGGACCCCGGGATGCCGCAGCACCTCGCGGACGGCGAGCCCGTCACCGCCGCCGAGGACGAGCACGTGGGCATGGGGGCCGTGCATCGCGGGGTGGACGAGCGCCTCGTGGTAGGAGCGCTCGTCGTGGCCGTCGACCCGCAGCCGGCCGTCGAGGTAGAGGTCGAGGGGGCGGCCGTGGGTGCCGCCGGTGACGACGAGCTCCTGGACACCGGTGTGCTGTACGACGCGGACGTCGTCGCCGTACACCTCCTGCCGGGCGGCCCGCTCGAAATCGTCGACGAGGACCGCGGCGGTGGCGAGGACGGCGAGCACGGCGACGTTGGCGACCAGGAGGAGGCGGCGGGACCGGCCGGTCAGGTCCCGGCGGAACAGGCCGAGGACCAGGGCGCCGCCCGCGATCACGTTGACCGCTCCCGTGAACAGCGAACTCGTCAACTGGCCGAGAAAGGGGAGAAGAAGGAACGGGAAGGCGAGGCCGCCGACGAGCGCGCCGACGTAGTCCGCCGCGAACAGGTCGGCCACCGCGCCGCCCGCGTCCTGGCGGCGGATGCGCTGGATCAGCTCCATCAGCAGGGGCACCTCGGCACCGATGAGCAGGCCGATGGCGAGGGAGAAGGCGACCAGGACGCAGCGCGGGCCGTTCAGCCACAGGCCGCCCCAGTCGCCGGTCCAGGCGAACACCGCGTACAGCGCGGGCGCGCTGCAGCCGCCGACGAGCGCGAGCGTCGCCTCGATCGAGCCGAACGCGGCCGCCGCGAGCCGGCGCAGCCGCTTCGCGGCGAGGGAGCCGACGCCCATCGCGAAGACCATGACGGACAGGACGACGGACGTCTGGGTGACCGAGTCGCCGATCAAGTACGAGGCGAGGGCGACGAGTTCGAGTTCGTACACGAGTCCGCAGGCCGCGCATACGAAGACGCCCGCGAGGACCAGGAACCGCCCGGTGTCCGGCCGGACGGGGAGCCGCGCGGGGCCGCGCCAGGGTGGTGGGGTACCCGGCGGGGCCGGCGCGTGCGGTTCGATCACGACTGCGACGTTACGTCACGGGTGTGGCACGCTTCGTCACCCACATGAGTGGAACTCGGGGTCGGTGGGAGCACCATGCGTTTGTGCGGGCGTCTTCGGGGCACCCGCAGCCGCCCTGCGGGTCACGCGCCGGACGGGCTCACCTGCGGCACCGGCACCCGCATCCCCACACGCGTCCAGGTCGCCACCAACTGCCCGTCCTGCGGGTACGCGTGCCAGGTGCGCCAGTGCACATGCCCGTCGTGGCGCTGGGCGAGCATCGCGGTGAAGGCGTGCGGGCTGCCGGGGAACACCCCGGCGAGCCCGTGCGGATGGTCGGCGACGAGGGCGAGCAACTCCTGGGCGCGGCCCGCGAAGGAGTTCGGCGAGAGGATCTCGACCCGGGCCGCGAACTCGTACTCCCAGTCGCCCACCCGCTTGGCGACGCCCAGGGGGAGCGGGGTGCTGCTGCCCGGAATGCATGCCACCGTCTCCGAACAACTGCCCCGCGCCTGCTCGAGAAGCACCTGGTGGGACGCGCCGAGCAGTCTCAACTGAAGCTTCGTGTCGTCCATGTCGAGGTCGAGGGTGGCCAGTGCGGGAAGCGGCTCGCGCCCCAGGGCCCAGGCGAGGTCGGCCGCGCGCGTGTCGGTGTAGGACGTTTTCAGAGTCGTGAGCATGCATCGGCTCCACAAGCGCACAAAGAGGAGAGAGATGAGGACGAGGAGGGGGTGTGGGTCCCGCGCACCCCGGTCGACTCCGGGAGATCGGCCCCGCTCAGCCCGGCCGGAAAGGCGTCCCGCTGTCCCGCTGGACGTCCGAGGGCTGCGTTGGTGATGGAGAGGGAATCATGAACGGTGGCGCCGTCACAGCGCTTTTACCCAACTTAGTGGGATTTCCACCCCTCAGAGGGCTCCCCAGCTCAACTGTTCAACCAAGGCGTACGCCGAGGCGCACCTGGCATACGCGAACGCGGGGCCCGTGGTCGAGACGGGCCCCGCGATGCGGATGCGTTTCCCCCTTGCCGGAGCTCGGCTGCCCCGTGTCAGCTGCCTCCTCCACCACATCCGCCGCCCCCGCCGCACGACGACCCGCCGCCTCCACAGGAGGAGGAGGAGCCGCCGCAGGAGGAGCCACCCGACGAGCCGCACGACGAGGCGGCACCTCCCCCGGCGGCCCACCAGCTGCCGCCGCTGTCACTGCTGCTGCTGGAGCTGCTTCCACTGCTGTGGGACCGCCTGGAGCCGTGGTACCGCGTGGCCTGCCGGCCCCTGCGTGCGGCGGCGATCACCACAGCCAGAGCCAGAGCCAGGAGCATGAACACCGCAAGGATGATGCCGAAAACCATGGCGTCACCCTCCTTTCGTTTCCCCCGAAGCGGCCCCCCGTGGGCGCCTCGCTCGTTGCGTGAACGGGGGATGCCCGGCCGCCTTCGCGGCCAAAGCAGAGTTGAGGAAGTCCAGAGCTTCGGCGCAGGATGACCGACATGACCTCCAGCGCACGCCCGCTCCTCAATCGTCGGCTCGCCGAGTTCGGGACGACGATCTTCGCCGAGATGTCCGCCCTGGCCGTGCGGACCGGGGCCATCAACCTCGGGCAGGGGTTCCCCGACACGGACGGCCCCGAGGAGATCCGCGAGGCCGCCGTGCGCGCCCTGCGCGACGGACGGGGCAACCAGTACCCGCCGGGCCCCGGCGTCCCCGAGCTGCGCACCGCGGTCGCCGAGCACCAGCGCCGCCGCTACGACCTGTCCTACGACCCCGACACGGAGGTCCTGGTCACCGCCGGGGCGACGGAGGCCATCGCCGCCTCGCTGCTGGCCCTCCTGGAGCCCGGTGACGAGGTCGTCGCCCTGGAGCCGTACTACGACTCGTACGCGGCCTGCATCGCGATGGCGGGCGGGAAGCGGGTGCCGGTCACGCTGCGCCCGCGCCTCGACGGGGGCGCCGGCTTCCGCCTGGACCTGGACGAGCTGCGCGACGCGGTGACCGACCGCACCCGGCTGCTGCTGATCAACACCCCGCACAACCCGACCGGCACGGTCCTCACCCGCGCGGAGCTGACCGCGATCGCCGAGCTGGCAGTCGAGCGGGACCTGCTCGTGGTGACGGACGAGGTGTACGAACACCTGGTCTTCGACGACGCCGCCCACGTGCCGCTCGCGACGCTTCCGGGGATGCGCGAGCGGACGATCACCATCGGGTCGAGCGGAAAGACATTTTCGTTCACCGGCTGGAAGGTCGGCTGGGTCACCGCCGCGCCGGGGCTGGTCGCGGCCGTGCGCTCGGCGAAGCAGTTCCTGACGTACGTCTCCGCAGGCCCGTTCCAGTACGCCGTCGCCGAGGCCCTCGCGCTCCCTGACAGCTACTTCTCCGCCTTCCGCGAGGACATGCGGGCCAAGCGCGATCTGCTGGCGGCGGGCCTGGCCGAGGCCGGCTTCGAGGTCTTCCGCCCCGCCGGCACCTACTTCATCACCACCGACATCCGCCCCCTCGGCGAGAGCGACGGCTTCGCCTTCTGCCGGGCCCTGCCGGAGCGGGCCGGCGTGGTGGCCATCCCCAACGCGGTCTTCTACGACCACCGGGAGGAGGGCGCGCCCTTCGTCCGGTTCGCGTTCTGCAAGCAGACGTCCGTGCTGGAGGAGGCGGTACGCCGTCTGAAGGCGCTGGCGGGGTGAGCGCGGGGGTGCGGGGCGGAGTGCGGGGCGGACGAGTTGCGTTCGATGGACGGGTATTCGCGCCGCCCCCTGGGTAGGCTCCGCTGACATGGAGCATGAGGTGTTCGTTCCGGTTCCGGCCGAGCGGTTGCGGGGGGCGCTCGCCGACCCCGCCCAGGTGGCCCGGGCGCTCCCCGGCCTCCAGCAGGACGCCGGGAGCGAGCCCGTCGCCGGGCGACTGAAGCTCCGCGTCGGCGGCCACACCATCACCTACCGCGGCGCGGTGCGCGTTTCCGCGCGCGACGACGGCACGTACGCCGTCGAGGGCGAGGCGACCGAGGTCCGCGGCCACGGCACGGTGAAGCTGGCGGTCACGCTCCGCCTGGCGGACACGGACACCGGCAGCACCGTCACCTTCAGCGGCACGGCCACCGCGGACGGCCGTATCACCGAACAGCCGACGGATGCGGTGAGCATGTCGTTGACCCGGTTGCTGAGCCGCTTCGCGGAGAACCTGGGGGCGGGGGAGCAGCCGACCCGGTCCGAGAGGGCGCAGGGCACGGCGCCCGCGACCGTCGAAGGCGTGGCGGTCGAGGACTTCGAACCCACGGCGACCGGCGACTTCGAGGCCACGCCGGACGCCGACGACGCTCCGGCGCCTGAGGCCAAGCTGGACGCCGACGACGCTCCGGCCCCGGAGGCCAAGCGGGACGCCGACGACGCTTCGGCCCCCGAGGGCCCCCGGACCGCGCGCGACACCGCAGACACACCGCTCCCCGGGCCGACCGGGTCCGAGCCGACCGAGGCCAAGCCGGCCGAGGCCACCAGGCCCGAGCGCCCGGAATCCGGCGCCGACGAGTCGGAGGCTGCCGAGTCCGGCCCCCCTGAGTCCGGCCCCCCTGAGTCCGGCCCCCCTGAGTCCGGCCCCCCTGAGTCCGGCCCCCCTGAGGCCGCTGGGCCTCCCGCGTCGGAATTCCCCGAGCCCGCCGAGCCCGCCGAGCCCTCCGAGGCCGAAGACGCCGAGGCCGAGCCCCCCGGTGGGTTCGAGGAGGTCGGGGGGCCGCCGGCTGAGGCGGCGCATGCGCGGCGGACGATGATCGGGCGGAGTGCGGAGGAAGTGGATCACGCGCCGCCGCGGGGGCGGTACGCGCCGGTGCCCGCGCCGCAGACCGTCACGCCCAACCCCGCCCTGCGCTGGGCCGTGCCCGCCGCCGCGTTCGTGGTGGCGTCGGCGATCGTCGCGGGGCGGGCGCTGCGCAGGCGGCGCTGAGGCCCTCTTGATCGGCCCAGTAGGGTCGCTCTCGTGAGTAACGAAGACATCACGCTGACCGCGGGCGACGCGGAGGTGACCGTGCAGCCGAAGAACGGCGGCCGGGTCGGAGGAGTGCGCGTCGGCGGCATCGAACTGCTGCGGCAGGGCGAGCGGTTCGGGTGCTTCCCGATGGTTCCCTGGTGCGGGCGGATCCGGGACGGGCGGTTCCGGGACGGCGCCGCCGTGCACCAGATGCCCCTCAACTCCCCGCCGCACGCCATCCACGGCACCGCCCGCGACGGCGCCTGGACCGTCGCCCGCGCCACCGCCGACGAGGCGGTCCTCACGTACGACCTGGTCGAGCCCTGGCCCTACGCCGGCCGGATCACCCAGGTCGTCGCGCTGACCGGGGACGCGCTGACGCTCACCATGTCCGTGGAGACGTACGACTCCTCCTTCCCGGCGCAGATCGGCTGGCACCCGTGGTTCCGGCGGAACCTGGGCGGGGAGGACGTCCGGCTCGACTTCGGCCCGGCCTGGCAGGAGGAGCGCGGCGACGACCATCTGCCGACCGGTCACCGCCTCGACCCGAAGCCCGGCCCCTGGGACGACTGCTTCGGCATGCCCGGCGGCGTCGACGTCGCGCTGACCTGGCCCGGTCAGCTGGAGCTGAAGGTGACCAGCCCCGAGAAGTGGGTCGTGGTCTACGACGAGCAGGAGGCCGCGGTGTGCGTGGAGCCGCAGACCGGCCCGCCCAACGGGCTGAACACCCTGCCGCGCCTGGTCACGCCGCTGGAGCCGCTGGAGGCCACGACGACCTGGCGGTGGACCCGCCTCTAAGCTGTTCGGCATGACGGACGTACGCGGCGCGCTGCTGCAGCAGATCAAGGACAAGGCCGTGGTGCACGGCAAGGTGACCCTGTCGTCGGGTCTCGAGGCCGACTACTACGTCGACCTGCGGCGTATCACCCTCGACGGTGAGGCCGCCCCGCTGGTCGGCCAGGTCCTCCTCGACCTGACCGCCGACCTCGAATTCGACGCGGTGGGCGGCCTGACCATGGGCGCCGACCCGGTCGCCGCCGCCCTGCTGCACGCGGCCGCCGCGCGCGGGCGGAAGCTGGACGCCTTCGTGGTGCGCAAGGCGGCCAAGGCGCACGGGCTGCAGCGGCGGGTGGAGGGGCCGGAGATCGCCGGCCGCCGGGTGCTCGTCGTCGAGGACACCTCCACCACCGGCGGCTCCCCGCTCACCGCCGTCGAGGCCGTGCGCGAGGCGGGCGCCGAGGTCGTCGCCGTCGCCACGATCGTCGACCGGGCGACCGGCGCCGCCGAGAAGATCGAGGCGGGCGCGGGGGTGCCGTACCTGTACGCGTTCTCGAAGGACGAGCTGGGACTCGACTGAGTATCGGCCGAAACCACGACTGACTGGCGCATTGAGCATCGGCGCATGTCTGGAAAGATGGGGACGACGATGACGTCGCACCCAAGGTCTAGGTCAGGGCCGTAAGCACGTAGCACGCCAACCCGCACACTCAAGGAGCGGACGTATGCCCATCGCAACCCCCGAGGTCTACAACGAGATGCTCGACCGGGCGAAGGCAGGCAAGTTCGCCTACCCGGCCATCAACGTCACCTCGACCCAGACCCTGCACGCGGCACTGCGCGGCTTCGCGGAGGCCGAGAGCGACGGCATCATCCAGATCTCGACGGGTGGCGCCGAGTTCCTGGGCGGCCAGTACAGCAAGGAGATGGTGACCGGCTCCGTCGCGCTGGCGGAGTTCGCGCACATCGTCGCCGAGAAGTACCCGGTCAGTGTCGCCCTGCACACGGACCACTGCCCCAAGGACAAGCTCGACGGGTACGTACGCCCGCTGCTCGCGGTCTCCGAAGAGCGCGTCAAGGCCGGCCGCAACCCGCTGTTCCAGTCCCACATGTGGGACGGCTCCGCCGAGACCCTCGCCGACAACCTGGCCGTCGCGCAGGAGCTCCTCGAGCGCGCCCGCGCCGCGAAGATCATCCTCGAGGTGGAGATCACCCCGACCGGTGGCGAGGAGGACGGCGTCTCCCACGAGATCAACGACTCCCTCTACACCACGGCCGACGACGCGATCCGCACCGCCGAGGCGCTCGGCCTCGGTGACAAGGGCCGCTACCTGCTGGCCGCGTCCTTCGGCAACGTGCACGGCGTGTACAAGCCGGGCAACGTCGTGCTCCGCCCCGACCTGCTGAAGGAGCTGAACGACGGCGTGGCCGCCAAGTACGGCCTGCAGGCCGGCAGCCAGCCGTTCGACTTCGTCTTCCACGGCGGCTCCGGCTCCACGGAGGAGGAGATCCGCACCGCGCTGGAGAACGGCGTCGTGAAGATGAACATCGACACGGACACGCAGTACGCCTTCACGCGTCCCGTCGCCGACCACATGTTCCGCAACTACGACGGCGTCCTGAAGGTCGACGGCGAGGTCGGCTCCAAGAAGACCTACGACCCGCGCACCTGGGGCAAGCTGGCCGAGGGCTCGATGGCCGCCCGGGTCGTCGAGGCGACGCAGAACCTGCGCTCGGCGGGCACGAAGATCAAGTAACCCTCTGGGGAAGTCGTTCGGACAACTCCTTCGGGGAACTCACGAGCCCGGTGCCTGCCCATGGCGCCGGGCTCGCTGTATACCTGGGGAATGCCCGATGTCAGGCTGGCCTCGCCCCAGGGCAGGTGGATCCTGTTCACCACGATCCTCGGCTCCAGCATGGCCCTGCTGGACGCGACCGTCGTCAACGTCGCCCTGCCCCGGATGGGCCGCGACCTCGACGCCGACCTCGCGTCCCTCCAGTGGACCGTCAACGCCTACATGGTCACGCTGGCCGGGCTGATCCTCCTCGGCGGCTCCCTCGGCGACCGGTACGGCCGGCGCCGGGTCTTCGTCATCGGGGTGGTGTGGTTCGCCGTCGCCTCCCTGCTGTGCGGGCTCGCCCCGAACGTCGGGGTGCTCATCGCGGCCCGCGCCCTCCAGGGGGTCGGGGGCGCGCTCCTCACACCGGGCTCCCTCTCCCTCATCCAGGCCACCTTCCATCCCGACGACCGGGGCCGCGCCGTCGGCCTGTGGTCCGGGTTCGGCGGTGTCGGGGCGGCCGTCGGGCCGTTCCTGGGCGGCTGGCTGGTGGACGGGCCGGGCTGGCGCTGGGTGTTCCTGATCAACGTGCCGCTGGCGCTGGTCTGCGTCCCGGTCGCCGTACGCCATGTGCCCGAGTCCAGGGACGGGCGGGCGCACGGGCACTTCGACGTGCTCGGCGCCGCCCTGGGCGCGCTCGCCCTCGCCCTGCTCACGTACGCCCTGATCGAGGCCCGCGGGGGGACCCTCGTCGTCGCCGTCAGCGCCGTCGCGGGGCTTGCCGCCGCGGTCGGCTTCGTGGCGGTCGAGCGGCGCAGCCCCGACCCGATGATGCCGCTCGGCATCTTCGCGTCCAGGCAGTTCAGCGCGGTCAACCTCGTCACCCTGTGCGTGTACGCGGCCTTCGGCGGCTTCTTCTTCCTCGCGGCGCTCCAACTCCAGGTCGTGGCCGGTTACTCGGCGCTCGGCGCCGGTACGGCGCTGCTGCCGATCACCGTCCTGATGCTGTTGCTCTCCGCCCGCTCCGGGGAGCTCGGCGAGCGGATCGGGCCGCGGGTGCCGCTCACCGTGGGGCCGCTGGTGTGCGCGGTGGGGCTGCTGCTGATGCTGCGGGTGGGCCCCGGCGCCTCGTACGTCGCCGATGTCCTGCCGGCGCTGCTGGTCCTCGGCCTCGGCATGGTCACGTTGGTCGCGCCGCTGACCGCGACCGTGCTGGCCTCCGTGGACACCGCTCGGGCGGGGCTGGCCAGCGGGATCAACAACGCGGCGGCGCGGGCGGCCGGGCTGGTCGCCGTGGCCGCGTTGCCGTTGCTGGCGGGGATGGGGGAGGAGGCGTACCGGTCGCCGGGGGCGTTCGACGACGCGTTCGGGCGGGCGATGCTGTGGTGCGCCGGGGCGCTGGTCGTGGGCGCCGTGGTGGCCTTCACGACGGTACGGCGGCCACCGCCGGACTGCCGGCGTCCCGAGTGCCGGACGCACGGCTCCGTGACGGCGCCGCCGCTGGAGGGGCGGGTCACCCCGGCGCGACGCCTGGAGTGACCACCGCTGTTGAAATTGCTACTGCAACTGCTATTGGTTCTTCTGCTACTGCCTGAGCTCGGCGTACGCCTCGGCGCTGCTGTCCTGGAGGAACTGCCAGCAGCGTTCGGCCTCGGCCTTCTCGTTGATGGTGCCGGCGGCACGGGCGAGGGCGGCGAGGCAGCGCAGGAAACCGCGGTTGGGCCGGTGGTCCCAGGGGATGGGGCCGTGCCCCTTCCAGCCGGCCCGGCGGAGCTGGTCGAGGCCGCGGTGGTAGCCGGTACGGGCGTAGGCGTACGACTCGACCACGCGCCCCGCCTCGAAGGCGTCGTCGGCGAGCATCGCCCAGGCGAGCGAGAACTCGGGGTGGTCCGCCGCGACCTGGGACGGGGCCAGGGACTCCTCGCCCAGCTGCCGATAGGCCTCCTCGTTCTCCGGCAGGTGCGTCGGGTCGGGGCCACCGAACAGGTTCTTGTGAGTCGTCATGACTGCAGTCTGCCACTCTCCTTCACCCGGTCACGGTCTCCTCAGTAGTAGCGGCGCATGATCTCGGTGGCCCAGGCGGGCTGGGTGGTGTTGCCGCCCTGGGGGCCGAACTCGCTCATGTACGGCTTGATGTCGAGGACGGGGGTGCCGCCGACGGCGTCGAGGCCCTGGACGTGGAGGTCGAGTCCGTCGGTGCGCAGCAGACGGCAGCGGGAGACGCCGATGCGGTTGGGGCGGTTCTTGCCGCGCTGGGCGAAGATGCCGACCAGCGGCCAGTCGGTGTTGCCGCGCGGGTGACGGGCACCGGTCTCGATCTTCTCCACGGGAACGCGGTCGAAGTGGTAGACGATCTCCAGGTGGGAGAAGGAGTCCAGGCCGGCCAGCGCGTCCGCGTCGAACCGGTCGGCGTCCAGGCGGATCACGGCCTCGACGTTCCCCCAGTCGTCGTCCTCGACCTCCTCCCGACCGCCGACCACCCGGCCCACCGGAATCGAGACCACTCCGGCCGAGGCGCTGTTATCGGACATCTGCCGTGCCTTTCATCTGCCGTGCCTTTCGTCAAATGATCAATGGTCACGCGGCGCACGAGCGTACTGCAGGGACGGTACTGACCGAGGGTGCTTTCACCGGGCGCGTCCGCCGACCGGAGCAGGCAGGCCTTGCGCGATCCGGGCGTGATGCGGAAGATGCGGGTGGGGACCGGGGCCCCCTGTCGACAATGGCAGGGGCGGACCGCTACCCGGAGTACACAACAGGAGACAGCGATGTCCCATGAGGCTCACGAGCCCGAGACCCCGCATCTCGCCCCAAAAATTGACTGGAGCCAGGGCACGACGCCGTACGAGGACTACGTCAAGGCGGACGTGCTCACCCACCTCCAGCACCCCCTCTCCGACGACCCCGGAGAGATGGTCTTCCTGGTCACGACCCAGGTGATGGAGCTGTGGTTCACGGTCATCGTCCACGAGTGGGAGACCGCGGCGCACGCCCTGCGCTCCGACGACGTGCCGGTCGCGATCGACGCGCTGAAGCGTTCCGTACGGCAGCTGGAGGCGCTGAACGCCTCCTGGAGGCCGCTCGGCCAGCTCACGCCGGCCCAGTTCAACTCCTACCGGAACGCGCTGGGCGAGGGCTCCGGCTTCCAGTCGGCGATGTACCGCCGCATGGAGTTCCTGCTCGGTGAGAAGTCCGCGTCCATGCTCGTCCCGCACCGGGGCGCACCCCGCGTCCACGCGGAGCTGGAGAAGGCGCTGCACGAGCCGAGCCTGTACGACGAGGTGCTGGGGCTGCTCGCCCGCCGCGGCCACGCGATCCCGCCCGCTCTCCTGGAGCGCGACGTCTCGCAGCGCTACGAGCCCTCGGCGGAGGTCGAGGCGGTGTGGACCGAGATCTACTCGGGGGATGCCGACGACGTGGTCGCCCGCCTGGGCGAGGCGTTGACCGACGTCGCCGAGCTGGTGTGGCGCTGGCGCAACGACCACCTCGTCGCCACCCGCCGCGCGATGGGCGCGAAGCCCGGCACGGGCGGTTCGGCCGGCGTGGCCTGGCTGGAGCGGCGCGCCCAGAAGAACGTCTTCCCCGAGCTGTGGACGGCGCGGTCGTATGTCTGAGCTGGCGCGTGTGGCGGAGAAGTTGGACGCGGACGACGAACTCGCCGCCAAGCGTTCGGAGTTCGTCCTCGACGACGTGGTCTACCTAGACGGCAACTCGCTGGGCGCGCTGCCCGCGAGCGTGCCGGGGCGGGTGGCGGACGTCGTCCACCGCCAGTGGGGCGAGCTGCGCATCCGCTCCTGGGACGAGAGCGGCTGGTGGACCGCGCCCGAGCGGATCGGCGACCGCATCGCCCCGCTGGTCGGCGCGGCGGCCGGGCAGATCGTCGTGGGCGACTCGACAAGTGTCAACGTGTTCAAGGCACTTGTGGCAGCCGTGCGGCTGGCCGGGGAGGGCCGGGACGAGATCCTCGTCGACGCGACGACCTTCCCCACGGACGGCTACATCGCCGAGTCGGCGGCCCGGATGACGGGCCGCACCTTGCGGCCGGTGACGCCGGGTGAGGTGCCGCGGGCCCTCTCGTCGCGCACGGCCGCCGTCCTCCTCAACCACGTCGACTACCGCACGGGCCGCCTCCACGACCTGCCGTCGCTGACGGCGGTGGTGCACGAGGCGGGCGCCGTCGCGGTCTGGGACCTGTGCCACAGCGCGGGCGCGCTGCCGGTCGGCCTCGACGAGCACGGCGTGGATCTGGCGGTCGGCTGCACCTACAAGTACCTCAACGGCGGCCCGGGTTCACCGGCGTACCTGTACGTCCGCCAGGACCTCCAGGACCGCTTCGACTCGCCCCTGCCGGGCTGGACCTCCCACGCCGATCCCTTCGGCATGCGCACGTCCTACGAACCGGCATCCGGAGCCCTCCGCGGCCGCGTCGGCACCCCCGACATCCTCTCCATGCTCGCCCTGGAGGCGGCCCTGGAGGTGTGGGACGGCATCACGATCCAGTCGGTCCGCGCCAAGTCCCTCGCCCTGACGGACTTCTTCCTGCGCGCCGTCGCGGAGTACGCCCCGGCGGGGCGCGTCGAGTCCCTGACACCCGTACGCCACGAGGCCCGCGGCAGCCAGGTCGCGCTGCGCTGCGACGACGCGGGGGATGTCATGAAGCGGCTCATCGAGCGGGGAGTGGTCGGAGACTTCCGCCACCCGGACGTACTGCGCTTCGGCTTCACCCCGCTGTACGTGGGCTTCGGGGATGTGGAGCGGTCGGCGAGGGTGCTGGGGGAGGTACTGGCTCAGGCGGTCGCCTAGCCTGCGGGTGTGCCGCCCAGCCCTAGCCTGCGGGCATGCGTGCCGCCTGGGGCGATGGGGGTCCCCCCGCTCGAGCGAAGCCGAGAGTGGGGGAGGGTGGGCGCAGGCGGCACCCCGCAAGCGCGGGCAAGCGGACCCACCCCCCACGGCAACTCCGGCGCACGGTCACGAGGAACGGACGTACACCCCCGCCACGGCAGCGGCGTCGGCAGCACGAGCAGCCTGCTCCGCGGCGGGGGCCCGGGCGCCACCCGCCGAGCCACATCCCCGAGCCCGAGCCTCACCCAGCGTGACATCCCAGTGTCCGCGCACGTCACCGGCCTGGTACCGTCCCCGCCAACGGCCAAATTCTCTCCTGGTCCGCCACACCCCATCCGTCCAAATCCGTTTCGTAGCTGAGAGGTTGGAGCATGCCGGACGACTTCGCAGCTGCCCGGGCCGCCGCCGAAGAGGAGTCGGCCTTCTCGCACCCGGCGGTCGACCCCGACTCCACCGCCGCCTACGGCGACCACCCCGACCAGGTGATCGACTTCTACGCCCCCCGCACCGAGGCCGGCCCGGGCGGCCCCGCCCCACTGGTCGTCCTCCTGCACGGCGGCGCCTGGCGGGCCCCGTACGACCGTCGGCACGTCACCCCCTTCGCCGCCTTCCTGGCCCGCCACGGCTTCGCCGTGGCGAACGTGGAGTACCGGCGGGGGCGGGAGAGCGCGGGGGCGTCAGGGCCCGGCGCCAACGGAAGCGCCGCCGAGTCCGCCCCGATCGCCGGTCGCTGGCCGGACACCTTCGACGACGTCGCGGCCGCACTGGACGCGCTTCCGGCCCTGGCCCGGGAGGCCCTCCCTCAGGCCGACTCGCGCCGCACCGTCCTCACCGGCCACTCGGCGGGCGGCCACCTCGCCCTGTGGGCAGCGGCCCGCCACGTCCTGCCCGTCGACGCCCCCTGGCGCACCGGCGGTTCGGCCCTGCTGCGGGGCGTGGTCGCGCTCGCCCCGATCGCGGACTTCGCGGTCGCCGACAAGCTGGACGTCTGCGGCGGAGCCGCCCGCCAGCTGCTGGGCGGCGACGAGACCGCCTTCGCCGAGCGCCGCCCGTACACCGACCCGGCGCTGCTGCTGCCGACCGGCATCGCGACGACCCTGGTCCAGGGCCGGGCGGACATGGTCGTGCCGTTCGCCGTCGCCGAGGCGTACGCGGAGGCCGCGGCGAAGGCCGGTGAGGTGGTGGGCCTGACGCTGCTGGAGGACGTCGGCCACTTCCCGCTGATCGACCCGGTGGCTGACGCGTGCGCGGTGGTGGTCGAGGAGATCGCGCAGTTGGCCTGGTGACCGTCGCCCCCGGTTGTACCCGTAGTACCTGAGAGCTACCCCGCAGGTGAGTTCCCTGGCATGACGCGGGCTACAACCTCGCCTCCGTAACTTCCCATCCTGACGAGCCCGATGGACGGGCGAGCGGACGGGGAGGGCGGGGCCGTGGGGGTTGAGAAGGGGGCACAAGGGGCGACCGACAGCCACCCCACGGGTGGGCGCGGCAGCA